>CAZWRQ010000177.1:0-4307 GCA_964636395.1 uncultured Holophagales bacterium | reverse complement strand
CTCGCTCCGGAAGCGCCACGAGGGGGACCTCGGGTCGCGCAAGCTCGCAGAGGTCGTCCCCGAGATGAAGCAGGCCGTCGCCGCGCGTGCGGCGACGTGGGGCGCGAAGGCGCCCGCCACGAAGTAACGAGTCGTCTGAGCAAAAGGAGGAAGCGCCATTTTCTTTCGAGGCGGTCCACGGATCCCCCCCCAGAAGAACTCCCCGATCAACGAGTTCATCCTCCGCTATCCCGAGGTGCGCCTGATCGCCGCCGACGGCGAGCAGCTCGGGGTCGTCACCCCGCAGGACGCGCTCGCGAGGGCGCGCGAGGTGGCCCTCGACGTCGTCGTCATCGCGGAGCAGGCCCAGCCTCCCGTCTGCAAGATCATGGACTTCGGCAAGTTCACCTTCGAGAAGAAGAAGAAGGAGCACGAGTCGAAGCGGAAGCAGAAGGTGACCCAGGTCAAGGAGGTCAAGTTCCGCCCGAACATCGACGACCACGACTACGGCTTCAAGGTAAAGAACATGATCCGGTTCATCGAGGAGGGCGACAAGGTCAAGGCCACGATCCAGTTCCGAGGCCGCGAGATGTCCCGCCTCGAGAACGGGCGGAAGGTCCTCCAGCGCCTGGGCGCGGATCTCGAGGGGAAGGCCCACGCGGAGGGGAACCCCGAGATGCTCGGCAACCGGATGCACCTGATCTTCGCGCCGCCGAAGAAGCACTGACCTCCCGCCGGAGGGACTCCGGGAGCTCCCCGCGACGCGGGGCCCCGCCTCCCGCCGGCTCACGAACCGACCCACGGAGCAAGGAGAACCGGCCCATGGCCACCAACAAGAGGAAGACCCACCGCGGCGCCGCCAAGCGCTTCACGATCACCGCGAGCGGAAAGTTCAAGCGCGGCAACGCGATGAAGCGGCACATCCTGACGAAGAAGGCGTCCAACCGGAAGCGGCAGCTCGCGAAGTCGAGCCTCGTCGCGAAGGCGGACCAGGCCACCGTCCGGCAGATGCTCCCGTACGCGTGAGAAGGAAGAGGAGATAAGACCATGCCTCGCGTCAAGCGCGGAACGAAGAGGAACGACCGCCGGAAGAGGATCCTGGCCCTGGCGAAGGGCTATTACGGGACGAAGCACAACTGCTTCCGCATCGCCGAGCTGCAGGTCGAGCGCTCGCTCGCCTACGCCACGCGCGACCGCAAGCAGAAGAAGCGCGAGTTCCGGGGCCTCTGGATCACCCGCATCAACGCCGCCGCCCGGATGAACGACATCAGCTACTCGCAGCTGGTGGCGGGCCTCAAGAAGGCCGGCTCGGACGTGAACCGCAAGGTCCTCGCCGAGATCGCCTTCCAGGACCCGAAGGGCTTCGCGGCCCTCGTCTCCTCCGCCAAGAGCGCCCTCGCTGCCGCCTGAGGCGGGGCGGGGAGCGATGAGCTCGGCACCGGTCAGCGTCGAGGAGGCCCGGGGCCTCCTCGACGCCGAGCTCGCCGACGCGGCGGGACGCGGCGGCCTCCTCCCGGCCGACGTCCACGAGCTGAAGGTCCGCTGGCTCGGGAAGAAGCAGGGCGTCGTCACCGGCCTCCTCGCGCGCCTGAAAGAGGTGCCGAAGGAGGAGAAGGCCGCGTTCGGCGCCGGCGTGAACGCCCTGAAGCAGGAGGTCGAGGCGCGCCTCGACGCCCTCGAGGCGGAGGCGGCCGCGCGCGCAGCCGCGCTCGCGGAGGCGGCGAAGGCCGTGGACGTGACGCTGCCGCCGCGTGTCCCGCCGGTCGGGCGCCTCCATCCGCTGACCGTCGTGAGGCGGCGGATCGAGCACGTCTTCCGGGGCCTCGGGTACGAGGTCGCCGACGGGCCGGAGATCGAGACCGACTGGTACAACTTCGAGTCGCTCAACTTCGCGCCCGACCACCCGGCGCGCGACTCGGTCGACACGTTCTTCGTCGAAGGCGGCGGGACGGGGCGCGACGCGCTCCTCCTCCGGACCCACACCTCGCCGGTGCAGATGCGGACGATGGAGGGGCGCAGGCCGCCGATCCGCGTCCTCTGCCCGGGGCGCGTCTACCGCAAGGACGACATCGACCCGCGCCACTCGCCCGTCTTCCACCAGATGGAAGGCCTCGTCGTCGACGAGGGGATCACGTTCGCGCACCTGCGAGGGACCCTCGCGGCGTTCGCGAAGAGCTTCTTCGGCGGGCGCGCCGAGGTGCGACTCGCCCCGACGTTCTTCCCGTTCGTCGAGCCGGGCGTCGACTGCGCCGTGAGCTGCGTCTTCTGCGAGACGGGGTGCCGGATCTGCTCGTACTCCGGCTGGATCGAGATCATGGGGGCCGGGATGGTCCACCCGAACGTCCTCGCGAACGCGGGGATCGACCCGGAGCGCTACACGGGCTTCGCGTTCGGCATGGGGATCGACCGGATCGCGATGCTCCTCCACGGCATCCCCGACCTGCGCCTCCTCTTCGAGAACGACGTCCGGTTCCTCGACCGGACGTGGGGCTGAGCGTGCGCTCTGCGCACGACGAGCTGACCGTGCGCTCTGCGCGCGGCGAGCACGGGAGCCGCGGTCGCGGCTTCCCGGGGAGCTGACCCGATGAAGTTCCGCCTCGAGTGGCTCGGGCAGTACCTGCCCGGCGACCTTCCCGACCTCGCCACGCTCCGCCGCCGCCTCACGGACGTCGGCTTCATCGTGGAGGGGACGGAAGGAGAGGGGAAGGACGCGGTCCTCGAGGTCGAGCTGACGGCGAACCGCCCCGACGGAATGAACCACCGCGGGCTGGCCCGCGAGGCCGCCTGCGCCCTCGGACGGGAGTTCCGCGACGTGCCGGCCCCGGCGCCGGCCGAGGGGCCCGTTGCCGCCGCCTCGCTCGCGACGGTGACGATCGAGGCGCCGGACCTCTGCTCCCGGTACTCGGCGCGCGTCGTCGAGGGGGTCCGGGTCCGCGAGGCCTCCGCGAAGGTGAGGGAGAGGCTGGGCGCCCTCGGGATGAACCCGATTTCGGCGCCCGTCGACGCCACGAACCACGTCCTCTGGGACATCGGGCAGCCGCTTCACGCATTCGACCTCGACACGCTCGCGAAGGGGCCGGACGGGCGCCCGGCGATCGTCGTCCGCCGGGCGCGAGCGGGGGAGACGCTCGTCACACTGGACGGCGTCGAGAGGACGCTCTCTCCCGAGGATCTCGTCATCGCCGACGCCGAGAGGCCGGTCGCCCTGGCGGGCGTCATGGGCGGCCTCGCGACGGCGATCACGCCGTCCACGACGCGCGTCCTCCTCGAGTCGGCGCACTTCGGCGCGACCGCGGTGAGGAAGACGGCCCGGAGGCACGGGATGCACACGGACGCCTCGCACCGCTTCGAGCGGGGGACCGACCCGGAGACGACGCTCGAAGCGCTCGACAGGGTCGCGGAGCTCCTCCTGGCCGACTGCGGCGGGACGGTCGCGCGCGGGGTGGTCGATGCGCACGGGACGACGCGACTGCGGAAGACGGTGACGCTCCGGCACGGCCGGCTCGTCTCGTTCCTCGGAATGGACGTGCCGCTCGCGCGCTGCGTCGAGATCCTCTCCGCCCTGTCGTTCGCAGTCCGCGAGAAGGCCCCGGGCGTCCTCGACGTGACGGTCCCGACCTGGAGGGTCGACGTCGAGCAGGAGTGCGACCTCGTCGAGGAGGTCATCCGCGTCGTCGGATACGCGGCGCTCCCGGAGACGCTCCCGCACCCGTACAACCCGACCTGGTCGGAGCCGGTCCTCGCCCGCGAGGAGCGCGCCCGCGACCTCCTCGCCGCGGCGGGCTTCGCCGAGGCGTGCACCTACTCGTTCGTCTCGGCCGGGGAGAACGCTCCGTTCGCGTCCTGCGTCGACGGGACGCCCCCGGTCGTCGCGAACGCGCTCGGGGAGCCCTTCACGACGATGCGCTCGACGCCGGTGGTCGGGCTCCTCCGCGCCGCCCGGCACAACGTCCGGCGCGGCCTCGGCGACCTCGCGCTCTTCGAGGTCGGGCGTTCGTACGCTCTCGTCGCGGGTCGCCCGGTCGAGTCCCGGCGCGCGGCGATCCTCCTGCGAGGCCGCAGGGGAGTCCACTGGGCGTCCGTGGCCCGCCCTGCCGACTTCCACGACGCCTCGGGCGTCGTCGCGGCGCTCTTCGCCGGCTTCGGCGCGCCGGCCCCGGCGTTCCGATCCGCGGCGCTCCCGTTCCTCGCCCCGGGCCGGTCGGCCGAGGTCGTGGCGGACGGTAAGGTCGTCGGCTGGGTCGGGGTCCTCTCCGGGAAGCTCGCCGTCGAATGGGACCTCGGGGAGGCCGTTGCGGCCGACGTCGACCTCGCGGCGATCCCGATCC
>CAZWRQ010000176.1:0-10441 GCA_964636395.1 uncultured Holophagales bacterium | reverse complement strand
TCCGCCCGCTGCGACCGGCACCGTCTTTTCCGACGTTCCGATCGACCACTGGGCGGGGGCCTACATCGAGGCTCTCGCCGCGGAAGGGATCACCCTCGGCTGCGCGGCGAACCGGTACTGTCCCCAGGATCTCGTCTCCCGCGCGGAGATGGCCCTCTTCCTCCTCCGGACCGAGCACGGCTCGGGATGGGCCCCGCCTGCCGCCACCGGCACCGTGTTCACCGACGTCCCTCTCGGCCACTGGGCTGGGGATTTCATCGAAGCACTGGCGGCGGAAGGGATCACTCTCGGTTGCGCGGCCGGACTCTACTGCCCGGCCGGCAACGTCACACGGTCCGAGATGGCGATATTCCTGACCCGGACCTTCGGCTTCACGTTGTACTAGGCGCCCGGCCAGGCCGGGAGAAAGGTCCTCGAGCTCCGCGACACTCCCGTACGAACGGGGTGAACGCCCGCCGCTGGGGCGGGAGGAGGTCCCGGATGAGAGTTCGCGCGACGCTCGTTGCGCTCGGACTCGCCGTCGTCGCGGGTGTTCCCGCGGAGGCGGCGAGGCCCGAGTACGCCTGTCAGCTCCTCCCTGTGGTCCTCGACGTCACGGCTTCGGGCACCCGCTACCGGACCGAGATCTCGTTCTCGAACCCGAGCGGGGCCGCCCTGGGCGTCGCCGTCCGCTACACGCCCTCGCTGGGGCGCGTCGACGGAGCCGGGGACGGCGAGTTCAGCGTCCCGGGCGGGGAGCAGCTCTTCGTCCCGGACGGCATCGAGTTCCTCAGGCAGCTCGGGATCTCGGTCGAGGCCGCGGGACCCGACGCGCCCCAGGCGGGGACGCTGAAGATTTGCGGCCTCGACCCGGCGCGGGTCCCGGTCGGGGTCATGGCGCGGATCACGTCCCCGACCCGGCCGCCCCATCCCCCCGGGAGCGCGGGGGTCTCCTTCGGCACCGTTCCCGCCGACGAGGGCTTCACCGCACGGGCCACCGTGTTCGGGTATAGGCAGAGCGTCTCCGACCGCACGAACGTCGCCGTCTACAACCCGGGCTCCGAGCCGGTCTCGGTAAAGGTCACGGTGGTCTCCGCCGTGAACGACAGGCAGGCCGTCCTCTCCGAGAGGGAAGACCTGGGACCGTACGGCTGGATGCAGTTCCCGAGACCGTCCAGCCTGGCCCAGGACTTCGACAACGGGTACGTCCGGATCGAGAGGGTCTCGGCGGGAGGAGTCTTCGGGGCCTACGGCGTCGTCAACGACAACGACACCAACGACGGCTCCTTCGTGCCGGCCGTCGACGAGGCGAGCCTCGGGACGGC
This sequence comes from uncultured Holophagales bacterium, assembly GCA_964636395.1. Taxonomy (GTDB): domain Bacteria; phylum Acidobacteriota; class Thermoanaerobaculia; order UBA5066; family UBA5066; genus UBA5066. The sequence continues at coordinate 9,137 of CAZWRQ010000176.1, read as the reverse complement.
CTTCACGATCCCCGTCGTCGTCGACTCTTCCGCGTACCGGACGGAGCTGATCCTGGCGAACCCCGGGAACGCGGCCGCGACGTTCGCCCTGACGTTCGTCGATTCGATCTCGCGTCCGAGCGCGCCCCTTTCCGCCACGTTCCCGATGCCGGCTCGCCGCCAGGCCATCGTTCCCGACGTCTTCGAGCTGTTTGGCGTGGGGGTCTGGGCGGGTGAGTCCCGGACGCGGGCCGGGACCCTTCGGATCGAGGCGCTCGAGGAAGAGGCCCCCGGGGTGTTCGTCGGCGTCCGCGTCCTCACCCGGCAGGAGGATGGGCGCTTCGGCGTCTTCGCCCCTGTCGTCCCGGCCGGCTCCGCGGACGCCGACCAGGGCTTCCTCTGGGGCCTCCGCGCGGACGAAGAGACCCGGTCCAACGTCGCCGTCCTGAACGCGGGCCAGCCGGGAGGCGAGAACGTCACCCTCCAGCTCCAGGTCGTCGATGGTGCGAGCGGGCTCCCCGCGGGCGCGCCCCTCACGATCACCCTCGAGCCGGGGCAGTGGGCCCAGCCCGGCGGGTTCTTCGAGAGCGCCGGCGTCGCCCACGGCGACGTCCGGATCGTCCGCGTCCGCGGCCAGGGCCCCTGGTGGGCCTACGGCGTCGTGAACGACGGCGAAACGGCCGGGAAGGGGACGGGAGACGGGAGCTTCGTCCCGATCGTCTTCACGGGCGCCCCGAATCCCCTGCCCGAAGGCGAGTGGGGAGAGCCTGGTCTCCGGATCCGGGTGGACGGAACCGGGGTCGCGATCGAGGCCGACTGCGCCCACGGGCGGATCGACGGGCCCGTCTTCCTCGACGCGCAGGGACGCTTCTCTGGGGCGGGGACCTGGTCCTTCGAGGGAGGCCCGGCACCCGTCGGAGGGTTCCCCGAGCATCCGGTCCGCTACACCGGGCAAGTCGAGGGTGACGAGCTGACGCTCACCGTCCGTTTCCTTCACCAGGCCGTCTCCGACGATGTCCGGCTGACCGCCACGAGGGGCCTCTTTCCGCAGCTGGACAAGTGCCTGTGACGAGAGCCTGAGGCGCCCGGCCCGCCGTGCGGCCCCTCGGGTCGCGAGGCGGGCACGACCCGGAGCCGGCGGCTATACTCGCCCGGTTCAGCAGCGCTGGAGACGGACCGGGAGGGAATCGCGTGGGCAGATCGAGTCGGAGCGTCATCTTTTCTCTCGCAATCGGCCTTCTCATCCCGGCGTGGGGCCGGTCAGGACAGGCTTTCGCCAGCGACTGGCTGGACAAGGTGGACCCCTGGGTGCTGGCCGCCTCCGAAGCCGAGGGGGGCGCGGAGTTCCTGGTCTTCCTGCGAGAGCAGGCGTCCCTCCGTGAGGCCTCGCTCCTCCAGTCGAAGGAAGAGAAGGGCGAGTTCGTCTCCCGGACTTTGAGAGAGACGGCGGCCCGAACGCAGGCACCCGTCCTTTCCGAGCTCAAGGGCCTGGGCGTCGAGTTCCGGCCCTATTGGATCGCCAACATGGTCTGGGTGCGTGGCGACCTGGAGGTCGTCCGGTTGATGGCGGAGAGGGACGACGTCCGGCGCGTCTCGGCGAACCCGAGCGTCCCGCTCCAGAAGCTCCCGCCCGAGCCGCTCCGCGATTCCGAGGCGCCGGACGCGATCGAGTGGGGGATCACGAAGACGGGTGCGCCGTCCGCGTGGGCCCTCGGCTTCAAGGGTGCGGGGATCGTCGTCGCCGGGCAGGACACCGGATACGACTGGGATCACCCGGCGCTGAAGGCCAAGTACAGGGGCTGGAACGGGTCCGTCGCAAGCCACGACTACAACTGGCACGACGCCATCCACTCGGGAGGTGGCGTCTGCGGCGCGAACTCTCCCGTCCCGTGCGACGACGACGAGCACGGCACGCACACCATGGGGACGATGGTCGGCTCCGACGGCACGAACCAGATCGGCATGGCGCCGGATGCGAAGTGGATCGGCTGCCGGAACATGAATCAGGGGAACGGCACGCCCGCGTCCTACTCGGAGTGCTTCCAGTGGTTCGTCGCGCCGACGAACCTCGCCGGGCTCGACCCCGATCCGGCGAAGGCGCCGCACGTCATCAACAACTCGTGGGGTTGCCCGCCCAGCGAGGGATGCACCGACCCGCTCGTCCTGAAGACCGTCGTCGAGAACACCCGCGCCGCGGGGATCGTCGTCGTCGTCTCCGCCGGCAACAGCGGTTCCTCCTGCAGCTCCGTGAGCGACCCCCCGGCGATCTACGAGGCCTCCTTCGCCGTGGGCGCGACGGACTCTTCCGACGGCATCGCGTCGTTCTCGAGCCGCGGTGCCGTGACGGTCGACGGCTCCGGGCGGCTCAAGCCCGACGTTTCGGCGCCGGGGGTGGGCGTCCGCTCCAGCGTTCCCGGCGGCGGGTACGCGTCGTTCAGCGGGACGTCGATGGCCGGCCCGCACGTCGCGGGTCACGTCGCGCTCCTTCTGTCGGCGCGGCCCCAGTGGAAGGGGCAGGTGGGTCTGGTCGAGGACCGGATCGCCCTCTCCGCGGTCCCGCGCACGAGCGCGCAGACCTGTGGGGGCGTACCCGGGAGCGAGATCCCGAACAACACGTTCGGCTGGGGGCGCATCGACGTCCTCGCCTCCGTCAGCATGGTCGACCTCGGGATCCAGATCCAGGACACGCCCGATCCCGTGGCCGTCGGCGACCAGCTGACCTACAAGGTCTACGCCAGCAACGCGGGAGTCGTCACGGCTACGGGCGTCAGCGCCACCGTGACTCTCTCTCCCCTCGTCTCCTTCGCGTCCGCCTCGGCGGGCTGCGTGCACGCCGCCGGCGTCGTCACCTGCGACTTCGGGTCGGTCGGGAAGGGGACCTTCCCCTCCCGGAGCATCGTCGTGAACGTGAACGGAGCCGGGACGATCCAGACCTCGGGCAGCATCTCGGGCTCGCTCTTCGACCTCGACACGGGCAACAACCAGGTGTGGGTGAGGACGAGCGCGGGGAGCGGGGCAGACCTCGAGGTGGCGATGACCGAAGCGGGGGAGCCTGCGCTCGCCGGTGCGCCGTTCACCTACAGCCTGACCGCGAAGAACCTCGGACCGGCGGCTTCCTCCGTGAGCCTCGTCGACACGATCCCGCCGGGAGCGGCCTTCTCGTCGGCTTCCGCGGGCTGCACGGAGGCCGCGGGCCTCGTCACGTGCGACCTCGGCACACTGAATGCCGGCACCTCGGCCGTCGTGAACGTCACGGTCCTTCCGGGAGCCGGCACGTCGTCGATGACGAACACGGCCGCGATCACCGGGGGGGGCGTCGACCCGAACCCCGGGAACAACTCCGTCGGCGTGACGACAGGCGTCGTGGCGGCGCAGCCGGCGGGCCTCGAGGTGGACACACTCGCCGGAAGCGGCGTGTCCGACGTCGACGGAGTCTTCGAGCCGGGGGAGCGGGTCGTCGTGAGTCCCTTCTGGCAGAACCCGAGCGGCGGTCCTGCGGACCTCGTGGCCACGGTCTCCGCGTTCGGCTCGCTACAGGCGCCGGGGGCCACCTACACGATCTCGGACGGCACGGCCTCGTACGGAAACGTCGCGGCCGGAGCGACCCTCGGCTGCGCCGGGGCCACGGGCGACTGCTACGAGCTGGAGCTCCCAGTTCCCGCCGAACGCCCCGCCACTCACTGGGACGCAACGGTGACCGAGACGCTCTCGACCGGCGCGGAGAGGACCTGGACGCTTCACCTCGGCGACTCGTTCACCGACGTGCCGAGGAGCGACTGGGCCTACCGATACATCGAGACGATCTTCCACAACGGCGTTACGCTCGGCTGCGGCGTCGGAGTCTACTGCCCGCTCTCGCTGCTCACGAGAGCGGAGATGGCGATCCTCGTCCTCCGGGCCGAGCACGGCTCGGGCTGGGCTCCACCGGCAGCGACCGGGACGGTCTTCACCGACGTGCCGATCGACTACTGGGCGGCCCCTTTCATCGAGCAGTTCAAGGCCGAGGGAATCACTCTCGGCTGCGGACCGACGACGTACTGTCCCGAGTCGACGATGACGCGGTCCGAGATGGCCATCTTCCTCATCCGGGCGAAGCACGGCTCGGGGTGGGTTCCTCCGGAGTCGACCGGGACGGTCTTCACCGACGTCCCGATCGACCACTGGGCGGGCGACTACATCGAAGTCCTGGCGGCCGAGGGGATCACGCTCGGCTGTGGCCCCCAGCTGTACTGCCCGGATGGCTTCGTGACACGAGCCGAGATGGCGGCATTCCTGACCCGGACCTTCGGTCTGGAGCTCTACTGACGGACCGGGCGTCGCGAACCGGCACGCCACAGACTCCAGTGTGACGCAGGCACGGGACCCATGACGCGAACGCTCATCACCGGGATCACCGGCCAGGACGGCTCGTACCTCGCCGAGGCGCTCCTCGCCGACGGGCACGAGGTCCACGGGCTCGTGAGGCAGTCGAGCCTCGTGGAGCGAAGCCGCCTGGATTCCCTCCCGGCCTGCGCGGCCGCGAGGGTCGAGGGTCGGCTGAAGCTCCATTACGCCGACCTGACCGACTCCTCGAGCCTCCAGTGGCTCGTGAGGCAGGTGCGGCCGGACGAGGTCTACCACCTGGCAGGGCAGAGCCACGTGAAGGTCTCGTTCGACCTGCCGGAGTACACGGCCGACACGACGGGCCTCGGCACTCTCCGTCTCCTCGAGGCGGTCCGGCAGAACGTCCCCGCGGCACGTTTCTTCCTCGCGGCCACGAGCGAGATCTTCGGAGAGCCGGCCGAAAGCCCGCAGAACGAGAAGACGCCGGTGGCTCCGATCAACCCCTACGCCGCCGCGAAGCTCTACGCCCTGAACCTCGTCCGGGTTTACCGGCGGGCCTACGGGCTCTTCGCCTGCGCAGGGATCCTCTTCAACCACGAGAGCCCGCGGCGCGGCGAGAACTACGTGACCCGCAAGATCGCCCGCGGCGCGGCGCGGATCTCCAGGGGCCTGGAGAGGGAGCTGCACCTCGGCACGCTGACCCCCCGCCGGGACTGGGGCTGGGCCCCCGACACCGTCGAAGGGATGCGCGCGGTCCTCGGGGCTCCGGCGCCCGACGACTACGTCCTCGCCACGGGAGAGACCCACTCGGTGGGCGATTTCTGTGAGCTCGCCTTCCGGACGGTGGGGCTCGACTTCCGGAGTCACGTCGTCCTCGACGCGGAGTACGCGCGACCGGTCGACATCAGCGAGACCCGCGGCGACGCGGGGAAGGCGGCCCGCGAGCTGGGATGGAGGCCGCAGACGACGTTCGAGGAGCTCGTCCGCCGCATGGTGGAGGCGGAGCTCGCCGCGCTCGAGGGCCGGGACGCCTGATAGCGTGAGAGAGCCGGCCCGGAACGGGCGGGGAGAGGGGGCGGCGGGCGCCGTGACCGTCGTCGTCCCCGTCTACGGCGCCTCGGCGGATCTGGAACGGTGTCTCGCGGCGGTCCTCGCGCACACCGACCTGTCGCATCACCGGATGCTCGTGGTGGCGGACGGCCCCCTCGAGGCGGGACCGCGGCGGGTGGCGGAGGACGCGATCGCGGCGCACCCGGCCGCGGTCCGCCTCCTCGAGCGGCGCGCGCGAGAGGGATTCCCGGCCGCGGCCAACGCGGGGCTGAAGGAGGCGGAGGGAGACGTCGTCCTCCTCAACAGCGACACCGAGGTGACGGAAGGCTGGCTCGAGAAGCTCGGGGCCGCCGTTCGCCGCCGCCCGCGGACCGCCTCCGCGACCCCCTTCTCGAACAACGGGACGCTTTGCTCGCTGCCCCGGCCCTTCGCCGAGAACGCGCTGCCTTTCGGGCACTCGGTGGCCTCGTTCGGGCGTCTCGTGGAGGAACGCTCGCGGCGTCTCACGCCGATGATCCCCACCGGTGTCGGGTTCTGCCTCTACCTCGCCCGCGAGGCGCTGGACGAAGTCGGCCTTCTCGACGAACGCGGCTTCGGCGCCGGCTACGGGGAGGAGGTGGACTGGTGCCTTCGCGCGTCGGCCCGGGGATTCACGCACGTCCTCGACGACACGACGTTCGTGTGGCACCGGGGGGGCGGGAGCTTCGGGAGGGAGGCGGCCGAACGGGCGAAGGCATCCGAGAGGCTTCTGGCTCGCCGGTACCCGGGTTTCCTGCCAGGAGTCGCGCGCTTCATGGCCGAGGACCCGCTCGCCGCGGCGCGAGAGGGCGTGGTGGATGGGCTCGGTCCGGCGCGGCGGCGGAGTCGTCCGAAGGGAGGGGTGGTCCACCTCGTCCACGGCTGGCCGCCGTACGCGACGGGCGGGACGGAGGTCTTCGCGCGGGCGTTGGCGCGCCTGCAGGCCGGGCGGCGGGAGGTGTCGGTCTACGCTCGGCTCTCGGCGCCGGAGCGGCAGAAGGGGGAGGCGATCGAGCTCGTGGACGGCGGTGTCCGCGTGCGGCTCGTCGTGAACGACTTTCGGCAGAGGGACCCGCTCTCGCGAAACGCGATTCACGACGCCGCGCTCCGCGCGGATTTCGACCGGTTCCTCGACGAGACGCGGGCCGACGTCCTCCATGTGCACCACCTCGCCGGGCACGCCGCGACCCTTCCGAGCGCCGCGATGCGGCGCGGGGTGCCGGTCGTCTTCCAGCTCCAGGACTGGTGGCCGCTCTGTGCGCGGGTGAACCTCCTCCACGCCAGCGGCGCGGCCTGCGCGGGGCCGTCGCCGGTGAAGTGCGCCCGCTGCCGGCCGCTCACCGGTCTCCCTCCGGCGGCCCTGACGAACCCTGCGCTCCACGCGCTTCGCGCAGGCGTCATGCGGCGCGCGCTGCGGGCAGAGCGATACCTGACCGGCTCGCGCTTCCTCGTGCGGAGCTTCAAGGACGCGGGCTGGCTGCCGGCGGACGCGCCGGTCGAGGTGCTGGCCTACGGCCTCCCGTATCCCAGGCCCGAAGCGAGGCGGCGCGAGGGGACGCCGCGGCTCCCGCTTCGATTCGGGTTCGTCGGGGCGCTGATGCCGCACAAGGGAGCGCACGTGGCGGTCGAGGCCTTCCGCGGGGTGGCGCCTTCAGAGGCGGGGCTGAGGCTCTGGGGAAACGCGGCGGCAGATCCGGCGTACACGGAGAGGCTGCTGGCCGGGTCGGGTGCGGCGGCCGTGACCCTGGAGGGGGCCTTCGGAGCCGGTGAAGAGCCTCGCGTCTTCGAAGGGATGGACGTACTCCTCGTGCCGAGCGTCGGCCTCGAGTCGTACGGCCTCGTCGTCGACGAGGCGATGGCGCACGGTGTGCCGGTCGTGGCGAGCCGCCTCGGCGCATTGCCCGAGAGGTACACGGAGGAGTGCGGGGCGTTCTTCCCGGCAGGGGACGCGGGCGCGTTGAGGGACGTCGTGGAGCGGCTCGTCGCGAGTCCGGAGACGGTGGCCGCGTGGCGCCGCGCGCTCCCGCGCGTGCGGACGCTGGAGGACACGGTCACGAGGATCGAGGAGATCTACGAGGAGGTCCTCGGGCACGCGACGGCAGGCGGGGGCGCGGGACCGTGAGGGGCCCGTTGCGCCGGCTGCGCCTGGCCTTCGAGCTCCTTCGCGCGGAAGGGCCTCGCGGGCACGCGGAGCGGCTCGCCGAGAGGGTGGAGACGTTGAAGGAGAGGCTCGAGGAAACCCAGCTCCTTCCGGAGCGCTTCGCCGACGCCGCGGGGGAAGTGCCGGTGCTCGACGTCCTCGCGTCGCCGCCCGCATCGCGCTGGGGCGGGGTCCCGACCCAGCTCCTGGCGCGGCGCGCAGAGGAGGATCGCCTGCGGCCGACGGCGCTCGTCGCGCCCGAGGCGGGCCGTTGGACGCTCCGCGTTACGCGGGAGGGTGCGCGGTTTCGGACGCGGCTCGGGCCGTGCGGGGACGTCGCGAGGAGCGGATGGGTGGGCGGCGGGCCGGAGGCGGACGGCCTCGACGCGGTGGCGACGGTCGTCGAAGCGGCGCGGCTCGTCGGTGCGGAGATCGTGAACGTCGAGGGGGCCGCCGGGTGGCCCCTCGCGGCCTTGCGGGCTCTTGCGGGACGCGGGCCGCGCCTCGTCGTCTCGCTCCACGACTTCGCCCTCTTCTGCCCGCGGCCGAACCTCGTCGAGGAGCCGCAGGCGCGCTTCTGCGGCTACTCGACGGACGCGGAACGGTGCCGCGCCTGCCTCTCGGCGACGTGGCGGCTTCCGCCGGGATTCCTCGAGGCGTGGCGACGAGAGGCGACGGAGCTTCTCGCGGCGGCCCACGCGATCGTCTACCCGTCGGCCTTCCTTCTGGCGAGGCACGCGTCGCTCTTCCCGGGTGCTCGAGGGGGGCTCGAGCGGGTCATCGAGCCCGTCGCCCCGGGCGCGGTCATGGACGCTCCGCCGCCTGGCACCCGAGCCGTCGGGCGCGAGGGGACGGCCCGAGTCGCCTTCGTCGGGGCCTTCCGGCCGCATAAGGGCGCTCGCGTCTTCCGCGACCTCGTGACGAGGCGCGAGGTCGCGGGAAGGCCGGTCGAGTGGTCGATTCTCGGGAGCGGTGACTCGACTCTCTCGAGGGACGCCCGGGACTGCGGCGTGCGCGTCGCGGGTCACTACCGGGCGGGGAGCCTCGCACGGCGGCTCCGGGAAGAGAATGTCGACGTGGCGCTCCTTCTCTCCGTCTGGCCCGAGACGTACTCTCTGACCCTCACCGAGTGCCGCGCGGCCGGCGTCCCGGTCCTGGCGTTCGGACACGGGGCGATCGCCGAGCGGATCGCAGCTGAAGGAGGAGGTGTCGTCGTTCCGGTGGAGAATGGGGCCGAGGCGATCGCAGGGATGCTGGAGAAGGTCCTTTCGGGAGAGCTCGAGGTGCCGCCGTTTCGCGGTGGGTCCGCGGGGCCGTCGGCCCGCGGCGCCGCGGCTGCGCGGGCGATGCTCTACCGGGCGATTCTCGGGGAGACGGCCTGAGAGCCGCCCGTTCGCCCTCCGCGGTCCGGCTCCTCTCGGTCGTCGTCCCGACGCACGACACGAGGGAGATGACTCTGCGCTGCGTGGACGCGGCCCTGGCTTCGCGGCTGCCGGAAGGCACGGCGCTCGAGGTCGTCGTCGTCGACGACGGGAGCCGCGACGCCACAGGGGAGGCCCTGGCAGGGCGGAAAGGGGTGCGCGTCGTTCGAAACGAGGATCCGGCCGGGTTCGCCGGCGCCGCGAAC
>CAZWRQ010000175.1:0-10587 GCA_964636395.1 uncultured Holophagales bacterium | reverse complement strand
CCCCCGGCCCGCGCGCCCGGCGTGCCGGCTCGTCAGGGCGCCCACCCGCCGAAGATGTAGCTCAGGTTCAGCGGGATCGGCACGAGCTGCTTGAAGTAGACGTCGATGAACTGGGCCAGGTGAGCGACCTTCGTCTTCGGGACGAAGACGATGTCCGAAGGGAGGAGAGCAACGTCGTTGCGGCTCACTCCCTCCGTCACGCCGCCCCGGAGGTCCACCGTCATGAAGAGCGGCTCTGTCGTCCCCTGGTTCCTCAGGATGACGACGTTCTCGAGACGGGCCGAGCTCTTCGCTCCCCCGGCTTCCAGGATCGCCTGCAGCGCCGTGACGGTGCCCGGTGGGCGGATGACGCCGGGGGTGAGGACCTCGCCGCCGACGTAGATCCGACGTCCCGCGAACTCCTTCACTACGACGGCGACCTCCTGGTCGCGAAGGGTCCGGGCGTAGCGCTCGGAGAGGACGTCGCGCAGGCCCGCCGGCGTCTGCCCTTCCGCCACCACCTCTCCCGCGATCGGGAGCGAGATCCGGCCGTCTGGCCGGATCGAGACCGTCTCGTTCAGCTCCGGCGTGTAGAAGTGCTTGATCTCGAGGACGTCCCCGGCCTGGAGACGGTACTCGGGCGACGGGGCCGCCGGACCCGTCGCGGCCGGCCGCAGCGAGGCAGGTACGGAGCCGTCCTGTCGGGCGACGGCTCCACCCGAAGCGCAGCCGAAGGACCCGGTCCCGAGGACCGCGGAGGCGAGGAGGAGGGCGATGGTCTCTGCTCTCATGTCGTCGGTCGTTCCTGTCTCAGTTCGCGCCGGTGCCGCGCAGGACGGCGGGCAGGGTCTTCAGGATGATCTCGAGGTCGAGCCCGAGCGACCAGTTGTCGATGTACTCGAGGTCGAGGTCCATCCACTCGTCGAAGCCGATCTCGTGCCGGCCGTTGACCTGCCAGATGCAGGTCAGTCCCGGCTTCACGCTGAAGCGCCTTCTCTGGGCCCGCTTCTCGAACTTCAGGAAGTCGCGGACGGGCAGGGGCCGGGGCCCCACGAGGCTCATATCGCCCTTGAGGACGTTCCAGAACTGCGGCAGCTCGTCCAGGCTCAGCTTCCTCAGCACCCGCCCGAGCCGCGTGACGCGCGGGTCGTTCTTCATCTTGAAGGCCGCGCCGGCCACCTCGTTGCTCGCCTCCAGCTCCTTCATCCGGGCCTCGGCCTCCGGGACCATCGTCCGGAACTTCACGATTCGGAACCGCTTCATTCCCTGTCCCACCCTCTCCTGGAAGAAGAGGACGCTCCCGCGGCTGTCGAGACGGATCAGGGCGGCGATGAGGAGAAAGAGCGGGAAGAGGAGGACGAGGGCGGCGAAGGAGACGGCGATGTCCAGCAGCCGCTTGACGACGAGGAAGTCCGAGGAGGACATCGGCGGCTGGAGGGTGATCATCGGCAGGTCGTCGAGGTGATCGACGGTCGCCTTGGAGAGCCTGAGCTCGAAGAGGCTCGTCGGGATCCTCACCATGAGCCCGCGGTCCTCGGCCGCCGCGATGATCCGTGCGATCGTCCTGTACTGCGACCGGACCGGAAGCGCGATGATGATCTCGTCGGCCGGAAGGCTCGCGAGGATCTCCTCCACCGCCTCCAGGGAGCCCAGGTGCGTCTCCCCCTCACAGGTCGAGGGACCCGTCGGCGAGATGTCGTCGATGTACCCGAGCAGGTGATAGCCGAGATCGGCGCGCTTCCGGATCTCGGCCCCGAGGAACAGCGCGCGCGGCCCGCAGCCCACGATCACGAGGTGCCGGAGGTTGCGCCCCTTCTGGCGGATCTTCCCCAGGAAGAACCGGACGGCCGTCCGAAGGAGGAGCGTGCCGGCCAGGGCGAGTCCGAAAAAGAGGAGGAGGAACGATCGCGAGAGGAACGAGACCGAGAGGAAGAGCGCGAGGCTCCCGAATACGAGGGTCCCGAGGGCGGTCGCGCGCGTGACGGCCCACGCCTCCGCGATCAGCCACCCGATCCGGTGAGAGCGGTAGAGCCCCTGCGTGCGGAAGCAGAGGTGCCAGGCGAAGGCGAAGAGCAGCGCGCGTGCGACGTCGGAGAGCTGGACGCGGGTGGCGAGCAGGGAGCGGACGTCGCTCGCGCTCGTCACACCGGTCGTGACGGCGTAGACGACGCCGAAGGCCAGGGCCACGACCCCGAGGTCGGCAACGACGTAGCACGCGAGGAGCAGCCTCCGCTTGACGCTCAGCATCGCGCCCCTCCCGGAGAGTCGGCCACCCCCCGCGCCCGCTCCGGTCGGCGGCGGGCCCCGTCGGCCGGCCCCGGCGGGCCGGCTTCCAGGCAGGAGCGCCTTGTTACAGCCTGGCCGACGATCGCTCCCGCGCGCATCTCGATCCTCGAAATCGTTCCCCCCGTCCTCTTATCCCGTTTGTTCGGTTGCGACTGTAACTCAGGTTGCGCGCCAATGCCTAGCAGGCTCGTGGCAGTCGGCCTCTGTTCGCGACCGGGCAACCGCGGATCTGCTGCATCGGACCTTCCGTGTCGCGGTCTCGCGCCAGGAGCGCCCCCTCGCCTCCGGCGAGCGTCTCGTCATTTCCGGCCGCGCGCCTGGGAGCTCCGAGACCCGGGGTCCGGCTCTGCCAGCGCCGACTGCGCGAGCTCCTCGAACCGGCGTGCACGACCCGCCTCGAGCCCGGCTTCCACATCCAGCCGGGGCTGCTCGCGCCGGAGCCTGGCGAGAACGCGCTCCACCTCGAGGCGGTGGTCCTGACGGTTCCCCGGATGCGCGAGGACGTGCCCGAGGAGCTCGAGGGCCAGGCGCCCCTCGCCCCGGAAGGCGGCGACCTCCGCGAGCGCGACGAGGGCCGGAAGGCCGACCGTGAACGAGCCCGTCTCCCGGAACGCGGCGAGGGCGCTCCGGGCGTGTCGGACCGCTTCCTTCGAACGTCCTTCGGCCGCCGCCAGGTAGGCGAGGTTTCCCGCGAGAAGGCCGGCAAGGAACGCGCTCCCGACGGCTCGGGCGAGGTCGAGCGCCTCCTCGTAATACGTGCGCGCGGCGCCGCCCGCCCCGCGCTTGCGCTCCACCTCGCCGAGGACCATGAGGCAGCGGCCCGCGGCGTAGCGGTCGCCGTTGGCGCGCGCTGCGGCGAGCCCCTCGCGATAGAAGGCCGCCGCCGCGTCGAGCTCTCCGCGGTCCTCGGCGACGAATCCGAGGCCCTGGAGCGCCGACACCGCTCCCGGCCGGTTCCCTTCGGCACGAGCGAGCGTGAGGGCCAACGAGAGCCTTCGCTGGGCTTCCTCGAGATCGCCGGCGAAGTACTCGACGAGGCCGAGCTGGTTCGTCGCGTAGAGAACGGCGGCCGTGCTGCAGATCGACTTCGCCACCGCGAGGCTCTCCTCGAAGAGGCCCCTGGCCTCCTCGTGCCGCCCTTCGTCGAGGACCGCCCGCCCGAGACGGCCGAGCGCCTCGGAGAGGACCCTCGGCTGCCCGCGGGCCCGCGCGAGCGCGATGCACGCCTCGAGCGCCGCGCGCGCCTCCGCGAAGCGGCCCCGGAGGAGCCCGGCGTGGCCGACGTGAAGGAGGGCCTCGGCCCGGAGCGGGTCGTCGGCGACGAGGTGCCGACGGAGCGTCTCGTTCAGGTCGGCTTCGGCCGACCCGGGGTCCCCGAGCCGGATCCGGAACGAGGCTCGCGCGACGAGCGCCGCCGCGCCGACGCCGGCTCGCACTGCCTCGTCGGCGAGTCCCTCTCCCTCGCGCCAGCTCCCCCAGGTCCGGTGCGCCGCCGCGAGCGGCCCGAGGGCGGCCGCGAGGAATACGGTGTCGCCGTCCCGCACGGCGCGCGCCCACGCCGCACGGACGTTCTTGAGGTCGGACGCGAGCGTATCCCGGGCTTCCTTCTCCGCCCGCTCCACGAGCGCCTCCCGCTGTCTCGAGAGGAACGACGCGACGCGGGCGGCAAGCCGCTGCCCGACCTCGGCCTCCTCCTCCCGCGAGGACGCCAGCTCCTCGGCCGCGAACGCGCGGAGCACTTCGTGGAGCGCGTACCGGCCGGTCGAGCCCTCGAGCCGGAGGAACGACCGATCCACCAGGACGCGGATCGTCTCGGGCTTCGTCCGGCCCACCTCGATCGCTCCCTCCCACGTCGTCCCTCCGGCGAAGACCGAAAGCGCTCGGAGGACCCGCCGCTCTTCCGGGTCGAGGCGGGCGACGGCCTCCTCGAAGACCCGCCTCAGGGGAGAGGTCCCCTGCCCCTGCGGGACGTCGAACGCAAGAAGGCCCGGTCCCCGGGCGAGCTGGGCCGCGACCTCGCCCGGCGACAGGGCGCGGACCCAGCCGGCCGCGACCTCGATCGCGAGCGGGAGCCCCCCGACGACGCGGCAGACCTCCGCCGCCGCCTCGAGGTCGGACGCCGACGGGTCGAGACCGACGCGGCCCCGACGGGCCGTCGACAGGAAGAGCCGCAGGGCGTCGTAGCGGGCGGGCTCCGGGGTCGCCCCACGGGGCGGCGCCTCGAGCCCTCCGACCTCGAAGACCCACTCGCCCGCGACCGAGAGCCGCTCGCGCGACGAGACGAGGAAGACGACGTCGCGCGCCTCGGCGAGGAGGCGGCCGAGGAACGTCGCCTCGGGGAGGCGGGACTCGAACCCGTCGAGGATGATCAGGAGCCGAAGGTCACGAAGGGCCGCGAGCACTCTCGCTTCCGGGTCGTTCCGGTCGCCGCCCTCCAGTTCGAGCGCTCGGGCGAACGCGCCCGCGAGCCCCGATCCCTCCGGCGAGGAGGCGGGCCCGACGAAGACGACGCCGTCCGGAAATGGACCGCCGGCCGCCGCGAGCCGGGAGGCGACCTGGACGGCGAGGCGCGTCTTCCCGACGCCCCCGGGCCCGAGCAGCGTCAGGAGCCGGCAGTCGGGATCGGCGAGCTGGCGCCTGATCGCCTCCATCTCCCGCGCCCGCCCCACGAACGGAGCGACGGCGAGGGGGAGGTTGTTTCGGGGGGCCTCGAGGGTGCGCGACGAAGGCGCGCTCCGCCGTTCGCCCCGAAGCTCCTTCTCGAGAGCGACCGTCTCCTTGCCAGGCGCCGTTCCGAGCTCGTCGGCCAGGACGCGGCGGCACGCCTCGAGCTGACGGATCGCGGCCCCCCTTCGGCCCGTCTCCGCGAGGAGCTCCGCGACGGAGCGGTGCCCCTCCTCCATCCAGGGATCGAGCGCGAGGAGGCGCCTCGCGTGGCCGAGGGCGCGCGTCGTTTCACCGCGGCTTCGTAGCGCGGTCACGAGCCGGCGAAGGGCCGAGAGGACCAGGAGGCGCAGGCTCTCCCGCTCCCCGAGCAGCCACTCCTCGAACGCGGGCGCGTCCTCGACGGCGAGCCCCTCGAGAAGCTCGCCGCGATAGAGGGCGACGGCCGCCTCCAGCCGGGCCTCCTCCACGGCGCCGCCGGGCGCCTTCCCCGAGGCCTCCACGAGCAAGCGTACGTCGAGGTCCGTCGCGACCTCCGCGTCGAGCTCGACGTCGCCCCGCGTAACGCGAAGCAGGAATCGGCCGCCTCCGGGAGCCAGCTTCCTCCGGAGGTCCCAGAGCGCCCTGCGGAGAGCCGCCGACGCGCGCCCCTCCGAGAGCTCCGGCCAGAGGAGCGCGACGAGGCGCGCGCGCGGGTGCGATCCCCGATTCAGGACGACCCAGGAGAGGAGCGCTTCGGTCTTCGCGGACTCCAGGTGGATCGGCGCGCCGCCGAGCCGGATCTCCCGGCCGCCCAGCCAGCGGAGCTCGAGGAGCGGCGCTTCCCCGCCCCCTCCGTTCGAACGACCGCCCGGAACCGACCCCGCGAGCATCCGCGCCCCCTCCAACGATCCTCCAACGGGCCTTCGGGATTCTACGTGCCGGCCGCGCGGGACCCGTCGGCGAGGCCAGGAGGATCCGATGAGCGAGACGACGCCCGGGAACGACTCGAAGACCTTCGTCCTGAGGCTTTGGACCGAGACGGCCCGAAGCCGGCGCAGCTGGAGGTTCAGCCTCGAGGACCCGCTGAGCCGCGGTCGGCGCCGCTTCGGCTCCCTCCGTGAGCTCGTCGCCTTCCTCTCCGACCTCTGCCGGACGGACGACGACGCCGCCGGCTCGTCGGAGCCCCCGGCGCCGAAGCTCCGGCGCCGCGCCGCGGCCCTCGCGCTCGCGGCCCTCTTCGGCTGCGCCGAGGTCCGGGCGGAGGCCCCACGGCTCTCCCTCGGTCAAGCCGCCGGGGCACCGGGCAGTGCCGTCGTCCTGCCGCTCGTCCTCGCCTCGGGCGACGCGCTGCCGGTCGGATCGCTCTCCCTCCGCGTCCGGGTCGAGCCCGCGGCGGCGGCCGAGTCCGTAGCCTTCCGCCGCGCCGGCAACTGGGCCCGCAGGAAGGCCGCCTTCGAGGCCCGCCCGCAGGGCGACGGCGGCTTCTCCTGGATCCTCTCCCTCTCCGAGCCGGCCCCCGCGTCCACCGACACCGTCGTCGGCGAGGTCGTCGTCCGCCTCGCGCGCGGCCTTCCTCCCGGCACGCAGGTCACCCTTCTCCTCGACCCGGCCGTGAGCGGCTTCGGCGACGCCGCCGGGACCCGCTTCGTCTCGCCCGGGTCCGGAGGACTCCTCCTCGCGAACGGGACCGTCGACGTCGTCACCCGCATCGAGCCCGCCGAGAAGCGCTGAAGGAACGGGAGCGAAACGTGAAGCGAACGATCTGTCCGTCCCCTCTCCTCGTCCTCCTCTCCGCCTTCGTCGCGCTCGCCGCCCCGCGCGCCGCCGCGCAGTGCACGCCCGGCCCCCACTCCGGAACGATCACCGCCGACCAGACCTGGTGCGCCGCCGACAGCCCGCACGTCCTCACCGGAGTCGTCACCGTCGTGCCGGGCGTGACGCTGACGATCGAGGCCGGCTCGACCGTCAAGCCCGCCGCGATCACCGTCCAGGGACACCTCGCCGCCGTCGGGACCGCCGCGAACCCGATCACCTTCACCGCGGACGGGTCGGGCTGGGAGAGCCTGACGTTCTCCGGCGGGACCGGTCTCCTCCGCTACGTCGACGTCCTGAAGGCGGGCTGGAACGCGCCCGGCATCGTCGTGTCGAACGTCGCGGCGCCCGGCGTCGCCCTCGAGCACTGCAACCTCGGGCCGGGGAACCGAGGGATGACGATCACCGAGAGCGTCGTGTCGATCACCGATTCGAAGATCGAGGGGCTCGCGACCTTCACCGGAGCCTATCCCATCGTCGTCGCGGGCGCCGACTCGCGCCTCACGCTCGCGAACGACACGTTCGTCGGGAACTGGTCGAACCGGATCGTGATCGAGGCCGGGGCAATGACGAGCGCCGACTTCACGCTCGCGTCGCAGAGCGGCCTCGAGGCATACGTCCTCGGCGGCGGATACGAGGTCCCGGCCGGGAGAGTCTCGACTTTCGGGGCGGGAACAACCGTCATTCCGACCGGACACCTGACGGTGAAGGGCAAGCTCGTCACCTCCGGCACGGAATCGGCCCCTGTCGTCATCGGGAGCAGCGCCGACTGGGACGGGGTCTTCTTCGAGGGAGGCACGGGGCTGCTCTCCCACGCCCGCCTCCTCAACGCCGGGCACAACTCGCAGGGGATCACCGTCAGGAACGTCCCGGCGCCCGGCGTCGTCCTCGACCACGCTTCACTCGGCCAGCAGAGCCAGGGGATCGCCGTCGTGGACAGCGCGCTCACCGTCCGCGACTCCTCGATCGAGACGACTCGCACCGGCTTCTACGCCATCGCCGTCTCGGGCGCGACGTCGGTCCTCGCCGTTTCGGGCACCGCGTTCAGCGGCACCGACGACGTGGCGCGCCGGATCCTCATCGCCGCCGGGGCGATGACGAACGCCGACTTCACGCTCGCGCCGCAGAACGGCCTCGAGGCCTTCCAGCTCGGAAACGACTACACAATCCCCGCCGGGCGGACGGTCACGGTCGAGGCCGGGACGACCGTCTATCAGAACGGAGGCCTCCACATCCAGGGGCGGCTCGTCACGAACGGCACGGCCGCCGGGCCGATCACGATCACGAACGGCTATCGCTGGACCGGCCTCTTCTTCGACGGAGGAACGGGCCGGCTCGCCCACACGAAAGTCACGAACGCAGGGTTCAACACGGCCGGGATCACCGTCACGGACGTTCCCACGCCCGGCGTCGTCCTCGACGGAGTGACCCTCGGACCGGGGAACGGCGCCCTCTCGATCACGGACGGCGTCGTCGCCGTGAACGGCTCGACCTTCACCGGGATCGGCGACGCGTACGCCCTCTACGTCCGGGGCGCCTCGTCGCGCCTCACCCTCTCGGGAAACACCTTCGCCTCGAATACCCGGAACCAGGTCCACATCTATCGGGACGCCCTGACCGGCGCCGACTTCACGCTCGTGCCCCAGAGCGGGCTCGATGCGTGGCACCTCGAGGGGGACTTCGCGATTCCGGCGGGCCGGACCGTCACGATCGAACCCGGAGTCACCGTCTACCCGGACGGCGGGCTCCACGTCCTCGGACGGCTCGTCGCCAACGGGACGGCGGGGCAGCCGGTCACGCTCACCCACGGCTACCGCTGGAACGGCGTCTTCTTCGACGGCGGGACGGGGTCGCTGACCTGGACCCGGATCACGAACGCAGGGTTCAACACGGCCGCGCTCACCGCGACGAACGTCCCCCTCCCGGGCGTCGTCCTCGACCACGCATCGATCGGCCCCGGCAACGACGGCATCGTCTCGACAGACTCCGTCCTCGTCGTCCGGGACTCGAGCTTCGAAGTGAACCTCAACGGCCGGTACGCGATCCACGTTCACGGCCCCGGCTCCACGCTCTCGCTCTCGAATAACATCTTCGGGGGAACCGGGGACTACGGACGCCGCATCGGGCTCGCCGCAGGAGCCATGACGGGCAGCGACGTCACGCTGGTGCCGCAGCAGGGCCTCGGCGGATACCTGTTCGGCAGCGAATACACCGTCCCCGCCGGCCGCACCCTCACGGCCGAAGCGGGGACTCCCCTCATCGCGACCAGCCCTCTCGTCGTCCACGGGCGTTTCGTGACGCGGGGAACGGCGGCGAGGCCCGTCACGATCGACGGGTACAGGTGGGCCATCGACATCGACGGCGGCACCGGCGACCTCATGGGGGCCGTCCTCCGCGACGGCGGATTCAACTACCCGGCTGTGGCCGTCCGCAACGGCGGCTCGCTTCTCCTCGAAAGGACCCGGCTGCACGACTGCAACATCGTCCGGTCCGAGAACTCCACCGTTACGCTCCGGAACGTCGCATTCCTCGGCGGCTACCCCGGCCAGCTCGAGGTCGACCTGGCCTCGAGCGCGACGGTGGTGCACACGACGTTCGCGCGGGCGAACGGAACCGCGGTCGTCGTCGCCAACGGCAGCACGGCCACGTTCACGAACACGATCGTCGCGGCCTGCGCGAGGGGGGTCGTTACGGACGCGACCGCGGCCGCCACGCTGACGAACACGCTCTGGGACTCCGTGCCGACGCGGATCTCTGGGAGCGTCACGCAGCACGGCCTCATCGTCGGCTCCGCGGCCTTCGAGGCGGACGGATTCCACGTCGGCCCGACCTCCGCCGCCCTCGCGCAGGGCGTCGTCACGAACGTCGCGGGCGACCTCGACGGCGAGGCCCGGCCACGCCCGGCCGGGCTCCTCGCCGATCTCGGCGCGGACGAGTCGGACGGAGGCACGCTGATCCCCGGCCGAACGGCGACGCCGATCGCCGTCGGCGAGACCAAGAACGGGACGGCGGCCGCCGGCGCGTTCGCGGACTTCGTCTTCCAGGTACCGCCGGGGTCGACGTCGAGCCTGAAGGTGCGGGCGGAGGCCGAGTCCGGAGCCGCGGGCTTTCGTCTCCTGGTTCGACACCGGCAGTTCCCTCTGGCGACGCTGTTCGAGGCCGAAGGGGCCGAAGCCGGATCGGACGCGCGGGAGATCGAGTTCCCCCCGCCCGCCTCCGGGCCCTGGTACGTCAGCGTCCTCTCCTCCGGCGCAGCGGTCTCCTTCACCCTCTCGATCGACTCCACGGACGCCGTTCGGCGCGTGACGGCGATCTCTCCCGGCTCGGGTGGCTCGGCCGGAACGGTCACCTGCCGCGTGTCGGGGACCTCGTTCGAGCCGGGCAGCCGGATCGAGCTGCGGCGCTCCGGCGTGCCACTCCGCACCTTCGTGCCGAAGCACGTGGCGCCATCCGAGATGACTGTGATCCTCGACCTCTCCGGGCTGCCGCCCGGCCGCAGCGACGTGGCCGTGCTCTGGCCGGACGGAGAGGAGCGGCTCCTTTCCGACTCGTTCTCGATCCTCGAGGGCGGCGCCTCCTCGCTCTCGGTCCGCCTCATCGTCCCGGACGTCGCCCGGCCGCAGAGGGTCATGACGATCCTCCTCACCTACGAGAACACGGGTTCGGTCGACTCGCCGGCGCCCGTGCTCTCGATCCGCTCGCGCGAGGGGCTCGGGATGCGTCTCGACCCGGCGGACCCGTTCGTCCGCGGCCCCGTGAACGTCCTCGGCATCGACCATCACGGAGCGGGTACGGCGGGGACGCTGCCGCCGGGCGCGCAGCAGTGGATCCCCGTCCAGGTCTTCTGCGAGGGACCGAACCACC
>CAZWRQ010000174.1:0-10625 GCA_964636395.1 uncultured Holophagales bacterium | reverse complement strand
GTCGCCGCGGCGTTCTCGGGCTTCGTCGTCTGGCACATGGGTTCCTCGGGCTCCGGGCCGCTCACCGCGGCGACCGAGGGCTCGTTCATCGCGAAGCAGCTCGGACGGACGGTGCCGGTCTCGGCGACGACCTTCTCCCCGTGGAACCTCCTCGCGACGGCCGCGACGGTCGCCGCCGTCGCCGGGGCGCTCGCGCTCGCGGCGCCACGGGAGGGCGACCCGGTCCGCGAGGTCGACGCCGACCTGCGCGACGCCGGGCCGCGAATCGACGAGGAGGTCGTCACGCCCGCCGATCGGCTCGACGCCAGCCGGGCCCTCACCGGGGCGGTCGGCCTGGCGCTCGCGGCCTACCTCGTCCTCCACTTCGCGCGCGGCGGGTCGATGACGCTCGACACGGTGAACTGGACCTTCCTCGCCCTCGTCTTCCTCCTCGTGAGGAGCCCGTTCGAGCTGATCGCCCTCGTGAAGGGGGCGGCCTCGACGGTCGGCGACATCCTCCTCCAGTTCCCGCTCTACGCCGGGATCCTCGGGATCATGACGGCGACGGGGCTCATCGCGGTCCTCTCCGACGCCTTCGTCGGCCTCGCGTCGCCGCGCACGTTCGGGGTCCTCTCGCTCCTCTCGGCCGGCCTCGTCAACTTCTTCGTCCCGTCGGGCGGCGGGCAGTTCGCCGTCCAGGCGCCGGTCCTCCTCGACGCGGCCGCGCGCCTCGGCGTGGCGCCCGAGGTCGCGATCATGGCGCTCGCCTACGGGGACCAGTGGACGAACATGATCCAGCCCTTCTGGGCGCTCCCGCTCCTCGCGATCGCCGGCCTTAAGGTGCGCGACATCCTCGCCTACACGACGGTCACGCTCGTCGCCTCGGGCCTCGTCTTCGCCGCGACGCTCCTGATCCTCGGCGCGGGGTAGGGCGGGTCTCGGCTAGCGCGCGCCTCCGCTCCGGCGCGCGAAAGAGCGGACCTCGCCCCAATCGACCTCGAACGAGTCGACCGAGCCCCCCGAGGGGAGGCGGAGGAGGAACGACGCCGGGTAGTCGCGCGAGACCCAGCGGCGCTCGCCCGCGGGGCGGAAGACGAGAGGTCCGATCAGGTCGATCCCGACGAGCAGGTCGTCCCCGTCGGCGGTGATGTCGTACCGGAAGAGCCCGTCCTCGAAACGGCCGAGAGGCGGCGGAACGCCGGCGGGCGCCCGCACGGGGGATGCTTCGCCGATCCAGGGCGGAAGGAGCTCCGTGAGCCAGAGGAATCCCCTGTTCGTCAGGACGACGATTCCGAGGTCGTCCTTCGGCGCGTACGCGAGGAGCGCGCTGTGTCCGTCGACGTTCCCCGCGTGCCAGATCATCTCGTGGCCCAGGAAGTCTCGTGTGGAGATGCCGAAGCCGTAGGGCACCGACTCACCGGAGGAGAGGCGAGCTGGTGTCGCGAGCCGGCGCAGGACCGACGGCGCGCCGCCGCGCCCGACCAGGCCCTTCCGGAGCCAGTCCGAGAGGGCGCTCGCGGTCGCGCAGAGGCCGCCGTCTCCCTCGTAGGCGAACCGGCTGGCGTCGAGGGGCGCGAGCCGGCCCGAAGGCGCCCACCCCTCCACGAACGCTCCGGGAGCGAGGGCGTGGCACGGCCCGATCCCCACGAGGCCGCCGGGGCGGAGGACCCTGTCGGCGAGCACGTCGGAGAACGGGCGGCCCGTGACACGCTCGACGAGGACGGCGAGCGCCTTGTAGTTGGTGTTGCTGTAGGCCCAGCGCGCACCCGGGGGAAAGCGGCGCGGCGCCGCCGCCGCGAGCTCGAGGTAGGCCGTCTTCGGCGACTCCGGCCGGTCCGCGAGCGCCCGGTAGCCGTCCTGCCAGAGGAAGTCGGCGAGTCCCGACGTGTGCGTCAGGAGGTGCGACACGCGCAGGTCGGGATCGTTCGAGAACCACTCCGGGAGGCGGTCGCGAACGGGAGCGTCGAGGCGAAGGAGTCCCTCGTCGGCGAGCGCGAGGACGGCCGCGGCGGTGAACTGCTTCGAGATCGACCCGACGGGGAAGACGGAGCGGGAGGTCGGAGGCCCCTCGCCGTCGCGTACGGAGCCGTATCCCTTCTCGAAGACGACCTCGCCGAGCCGCAGGACCGTCACGTGCGCGGCGCGGACACCCTCGCGGGCGAGGAACGCGCGAACGGTCTCGTCCAGCTTCGCGAGATCGAGCTTCGCGGACGCCGCCCGGGGGGAGTCGGCGGTGGAAGGCCGCGGCAGCTCGACCCCTCCGTCGCGGACGCAGGCCGGCGAAAGAGCAGCCAGCGACAGCAACGTCACACACGTCATTCGCCGTCTCACGAGACCTCCGTACCGTCCGGGCCGAGATGTGGCGGCAGGATACGCGAGGCGGAC
The DNA here is from genome assembly GCA_964636395.1 of uncultured Holophagales bacterium. Taxonomy (GTDB): domain Bacteria; phylum Acidobacteriota; class Thermoanaerobaculia; order UBA5066; family UBA5066; genus UBA5066. Next base: position 8,261 of record CAZWRQ010000174.1, on the reverse strand, counting down.
CGGGCTACCGCATCTTCCGGACGCGGACCTCGATCCCCTTCTCGCCCGCGAGGAGCGAGACGAGCTTCTGAGGGTCGGTGTCTCCGAAGTGGTACGGGTAGAGGACGCGCGGCCGGAAGGCGCGGGCGGCGTCCGCGACCATCTCGGGCGTCATCGTGTAGGGGAGGTTCATCGGAAGGAAGGCGACGTCGATCCCCTCGAGCGCCTTCATCTCCGGGACGTTCTCCGTGTCGCCCGCGACGTAGACGCGGGTCTTCCCGAACGTCAGGACGTAGCCGTTCCCCTCGCCCTTCGGGTGGAACGGGCTCCCGTCGGGCCTCTTCGCGACGAGGTTGTAGGCGGGGATCGCCTCGACGCGGACCCCTTCGACCGTCGCCGCCTCGCCGTTCGGAAGGACCGTCGCCCCCTCGACCTTTCCCGTGCAGGCGGGGGAGACGACGAGCTTCGTCGATTCCGTCCGGACCGCCGCGAGCGCGGCGGGGTCGAGGTGGTCTCCGTGGGCGTGTGTGAGGAGGACGACGTCCGCCTTCGGGAGCTTCGAGTAGTCGGCGAGCTTCCCGTACGGGTCGACGTGGAAGACCTTGCCACCGAAATGGAAGAAGAGACTGCCGTGCCCGACGAACGTGACCTCGAGCGGGCCGGCCGAGGTCGGGATCACGTCCTTCTCGAGCTCGGGCGCGGAAGCGAGCACGACGCCGGCGAGCGTCGCGAGACCGGAGAGAAGCAGCAGTCCGGAAGCAAGGGTCGTCCGTCCGTCCATCGGAGCCTCCTCGTGGCCGGCTCGGCGCCGGCCGCGTTCCCCGATCGTGATACGGATCGGCCTGCGCGTCGAGGGTGGACCCGAGAACTCGAGGCAGCGGCCGGGCCGATCAGTGAGCGAGGCGCCGGCGCAGCGCGTACGCGGCGATCCCGATCCAGGGAATGGAGGCGAGGGCGTTCCCGCGCTGCCACAGGCCGACGTTGGCGCGGGTGACGAGCCCCCCGACGCCCATCATCACGGCGAAGAGCGCGGTCATCGCCAGGAAGACGACGACGAGGAAGATCCTCAGCCGGCCGGAGTCCGGCGCGCGGCGAAGGCCCCAGAGCAGGAAGAGCGGCGCGACCTGGAGCCCGAGGCCGAGACCGAACCCGCCGTGGCGCGGATCCGGCATCGGGAAGGAGCCGCCGAGGACCATCGCGACGCCCCAGAGGGAGACCCCGAGACCCGAGAGAACGGCCGGCAGGCGGTCGCTCCCGAGCCGGCGAAGCGCGAGGAAGAGGCCGGGCCCCGCCAGCGCCGCCGCAACTCCCGCGGCGACGATGCCGGAGTTGAAGATCCAGGCGTGGGGCGCCTCCGCCGCGCCGAGCTCGCTCGCGTACCGGGTCACGTGGCTGTATCCGGGGTAGAAGGCGGAACCGAGGACCAGGGCCAGGAGATAGAGGCTCGGCACCGCGATCCCGAAGCTCAGGAGGTGACGGGGGGAGCGCATCGGCGGATCTTCCTTTCGTGTGGCCGCGGTACGAAACGGAAGACAGGGAGAGTCGGTTCGCGGGGGGAGGCCGCCGGGACGGCTCTTCACCGGAAGTCGTGGCTGGGCGGGGTGCTCTCGCGGTGGTGGCGGTCGGGCGGCGACGTCTTCCGGCGCAGCTCCGGGATCGGCTCGTCCAGGCTCATCCGCTCGAAGCGGTCGGCGCGGATCGAGAGGGTGCCGTCCTTCTTCTGGAGGCGGCCCTCGACGACGAGGGCGGGGGAGCCGGCGACGAGGGCGTGGCGCTCGCGGGAGAGGTCGGTGCGGAGGATCGCCTGGCACGTCCCCGTCTCGTCCTCGAGGGCGAGGAAGACGAAGCCCTCTGCCATGCAGGGGCGCTGACGGACGACGATGACGCCGGCCGTCTTCACGGTCGAGCCGTCGGGGGCCTTCGCGAGCTCGGCGGCGGAGAGGACGCCCTCGCGCTTCAGCTGCGCGCGGAAGTGTGCGACGGGGTGCGGGCTGGCGGTCAGCTCGGTCGTCTGGTCGTCGGAGACGGTCTCTTCGAAGCGGCTCATCTCGGGGAGGAGCGGCGCGGACGGCGAGGGATCGGCGAGAGGGCGGGGCAGCCGACCGACGCCGATTGAGGTCGACGCGCATGCGCTCGAGACCGGCGGGCGGGCGTGCCCGACGCGGAGAGAGGCGGGGCCCTGCGCCTAGAATCGGAGTGTGACTTCGAGACGGGCCGGGAACGCGGACCTCCTCCCCCCGGCGCTCGACGCCGCCGCGAACGCTTTCCGGGACCTGCTTCACGGGGTCCTGCTCCAGGCGAGCCAGGGATCGCCGCGAGCCGTCTTCCTTCGGGACCTCCTCCGGACGCTTCTCGAGTTCTCGCGATCCGACGAGGCCGTCCTGCGGTTCCCGGAGGGGGAGATGGTCGTCGTTTGCCGGCTCGCGCGCGGGGAGGGCCCGGAGCCGAGGTTCGACCTGCACGCAGAAACGACAGGAGAGCGGAAGGGGCGGTCCCGACCCGGGACGTCCCGCGAGAAGCACCCCTCGATGCTCCGTCTGCCGCTGTCGCTCGGCGGGGAGACGGCCGGAGAGCTGAGGCTCTCGCGCGACGCGGGGGCACCCTTCACGGCAGAAGAGGTGTCGCTGCTTCGCGGCATCCCCGAGACCCTGAGTCTCGCCCTCGCCCATCAGCGCGCGCAGTGGGCCCTTCGCGAACGGGTGAAGGAGCTGACCTGCCTCTACGGGATCGCGCGGATCGTGGAACAGCCGGGGCTCGCGTTCGACGAGGTCCTCCAGAGAATCGTCGGACTCCTTCCATCGGCCTGGCAATACCCGGACGTTACGGCGGCATCGATCACCTTCGACGATCTCCGGCAGGTCAATCCCGGGTTCCGGCGCGACGCTCGATGCCAGTCGGCCCCGATCGTGGTTCGCGGCGAGAAGCGGGGAGTCGTCGAGGTCGTCTACCTCGAGGAGAAGCCCGTAATCCACGAAGGGCCGTTCCTGGCGGAGGAGCGAAGCCTCATCGACGAGGTCGCGCGCCAGGTGGGTCTCTGGGTCGAGCGACGGGAGGCAGCCGAGGAGAAGGCGAGACTCCAGCGGCAGCTGCGACACGCGGACCGCCTCGCGACGATCGGCCAGCTCGCGGCCGGAGTCGCCCACGAGCTGAACGAGCCCCTCGGGGGCATTCTCGGGTTCGCGCAGCTGGCGAGGAAGAGCGCGGGCCTTCCACCGCAGGCCGACGCGGACCTCGAGAAGATCGTGAACGCCTCGCTTCACGCTCGGGAGATCGTCCGGAAGCTCCTGATCTTCGCCCGGCAGATGCCAGCGGCGAAGACGAAGGCCGACCTGAACCGGGTCGTGACCGAAGGGCTCTATCTGGTCGAGGCGCGCTGCGCGACCGAGGGGATCTGCCTCGACAGAGACCTCGACCCCGAGCTCGCCGGGATCGTCGCCGATCCGGGACAGCTCCAGCAGGTCATGATGAACCTCGTCGTGAACGCGATACAGGCGATGCCTGGTGGTGGGCGGCTTACGATCCGGACGCGGAACCGGCCGGGAGGAGTCACCCTCTCCGTCGAGGACACCGGCGCCGGGATGGACGAAGAGACGCTTCGCGAGATCTTCAATCCCTTCTTCACCATGAAGGAGGTCGGCCAGGGAACCGGGCTCGGCCTTTCCGTCGTCCACGGGATCGTCACGTCTCACGGCGGGGCGATCCGCGTCGAAAGCGAGCCGGGGCGGGGCTCGCGATTCGACGTCGACCTCCCGCTCGCCGGCCCCGACGAACTCTGAGGAGGAAAGGCGCGTGAAGAAGGACGAGACGCCCGCCCGGATCCTCGTCGTCGACGATTCGCCCTCGACGCTGGAGGTGCTCCGACGCAACCTCGTCGATGGCGGCCACTCCGTCGTCACGGCCTCGTGTGCGGCCGACGCGCTCGCCCTCCTCTCGTTCACACCCGTCGAGCTCGTCCTGACGGACCTGAAGATGCCGGGAGTGTCGGGCCTCGACCTCGTTCGGCACGTACGGGAAAACCTGAAGGAGACGGAGATCGTCGTCATCACGGGCTACGCGACGATCGGCGGCGCCGTCGAGGCGCTCCGGACCGGCGCGGAGGACTACCTCGCCAAGCCGTTCACCGACGAGGAGCTCCGCGAGGCGGTGGGACGCGCTCTGAGGAAGCTCAGAGGCCGGAGGTCCGTGGGCATGCCTCCTCCGGCCGCGGTCCCAGGGCTTCTCGGCGAGTCGGAAGCGATCCGTCGCGCCGCCCGTGCGATCGAGCGTGCCGCGCCCTCCGAAGGGGGCGTGCTGCTCGGCGGGGAGGACGGGACGGGCAAGGAGCTCGTCGCGCGGATCATCCACCACCGTAGCGAACGCTCCCATGGTCCGTTCTTGTCCATGTACTGCCGCTCGGTCGCCGCAGAGTCGCTGCACGAGGAGCTCCTCGGCGCCCGGGGCCGTCCGGGCCTCCTCGCTCGCGCGGCAGGCGGGACTCTCTTCGTCGCCGACATCGAGGAGGTCCGGCCGGCCGTGCGGGAGAAGCTCGCGCTCTTGTGCCCGCCAGCCCGCCAGGCACGAAAGCCGAGGTCGACGTCGGCGCGTCTCATCGCCGCCACCTGCTGGGGGACGGGACCGTCGCGAACGAATCCGCCGGTCAGCGGCGAGCTCTTCGAGGAGGCGATCTGGCTCCCCCCGCTCCGGGACAGGGGGGAGGACGTCGTCATCCTGGCCCGCCACTTCGCCCGGCACTACGCGGACGCCCTCGGACGGCCCGTCCCCGAGCTGACGGCTCCGGTCCTCGACGTGTTCCGGAGCTACCCGTGGCCGGGCAACGTCCGTGAGCTCCGGGGGATCGTGAGAGACCTCGTGGCGAACGACATGGCGGCCGTCGCCGTCCCCGACCTCCCGACGAGGATGCGGTTCTCCGCTTTCCGAGACGCGGGCTGGAACAGATCGCTCGCCGAAGTGGAGGCCGAGCATGTGAAGCGCGTCCTTGCGGCGGTCGACGGCAACAAGACGCGCGCGGCGGAGATCCTCGGGATCGACCGGAAGACGTTGCGCGAGAAGCTGCGCGGCTCGGAGCTTCCGGCGTAGGCGTCGGATGGGGAATCGCCAGGAAACGCGAAGGGGGCCTGGCGGCCCCCTTCGGTCCTGTCGTCTCGCCCGGCGGGTTCAGAAGGAGTAGAGGGCGTTGAGGAGGACTGTCGGCTGTGTTCCCGTGAGGCCGGATTCCTTCTCGAAGACGTCTCGGCTCGAGCGGTCGAGGCGTAGGTCCGCGCGAAGGACGAGCCCGGGCGCCAGCTTCAGCTCCGGCGTGAGCGTCAGCTCCGAGAGCGTTTGCGGAGTCCCGGTCCGGAGGCCGTCCGGGTCGTCGAAGACCTCGGCGCGCACGACGAGCGCGAACGTGGGGCTCAGGCCGAGCCGGCCGTAGAGGGCGACACCGCCCCACGTCCCGTCCTGGCCGGGTCCCACGGCGTCCTCCTCGGTCGCCCACACGGCGTCGAGCCCGAGCGCGGAGCCCGTCCCGAGCTTCCACGTGCCGACGAGGTTCAGGAACGTCCGGTCGTTTCCGTCGTCGCCGGCCCGCTCCGGCCCGTAGAGGGCGTTGACGTAGACCGCGGCGTTCGAGGAGAGCGTGAATGCCAGCTGGCCGCCGAGGGACTTCGCCGAGTTCGAGTCCTTGACGTTGTCCCAGCCGTTCACGACCTCCACCATGGCCGAGACGGTCCCCGAGAGGGCGTACGTCGCCTTGAGGCCGGTGTGGCTCCCGGGCTCGGCGAACCCGAAGAGGAGCGAGCGGGTCGCGTTGTCGTTGTACCCGTCGTAGCCTTCGATGACCTCGTAGCCGCAGTGGGTCGCGTACTTGCCGGCGTCGAAGCGGAGGCCGCTCCCGAGAGGGGCGACGTACGAGACGAAGGCCTGCTGGAGGTCGAAGTCGCCGGCGGCTCCGTCGTCGTCCCGGAAGAGCCCGGCCGCTGCGGTCATCCGGGGGATCGAGGCCCCCGCGGCGGCGTCGACCCGGAAGCCCGCCTCGCCCGGCGCGGAGGCGACCTTCTGCAGGACGAGCTCGGCGCCGTCGACCTTGATCGCGTCGTCCTCGAAGTCGAAGACTCGGAGCTGGTTCGTGCCGGACTCGGGGCGGTTGAAGTTCCAGGACCAGCTCGCCGTGACGAAGCCGTTCACGGTGATCGTGTCGTACCAGGCCGGGGGGGCTGCGGGTGCTGCGGCGGGCGCCGGGTTTCCCTCCTGCCCGAGGGCGGGCGGCGCGACCGCGACGGCCAGCGCCGCCCAGCTGCAGGCGAGGAGGAGGGCCGCCCGGCGACCCTCTTTCGTCCGGAGCATGGCTCAGACCCCTTCGAGGTAGGCCGTCTCGCCGTGGATGGAGCTGTCGAGCCCCGAGCGTTCCCCTTCCTCGCTGACCTTCACCGCGGTCACCCGGTCGATCAGCCAGAGCATGCCGTAGGTGAAGATGAACGCCCAGGCCGAGGAGATCGCGACGGCGAGGAGCTGGACGAGGAAGAAGCGGCTGTTCCCGCGAAGGACCCCGTCGACGCCCGCCGGGTTGAAGGCCGTCGTGGCGAAGATCCCGCTGAGGACGATCCCGATGAACCCGCCGACGCCGTGGACGCCCCAGACGTCGAGAGCGTCGTCCCAGCCGAGCTTGTTCTTCAGCGCGACCGCGTAGAAGCAGACGACGCCGGCGATGATGCCGATGAGGCAGGCGGTGGCGGGCGAGACGTAGCCGGCGGCCGGGGTGATCGTCGCGAGGCCCGCGACCGCGCCGGTGAGGAGACCGAGGAACTTCGGCTTCTTCGACGTCATCCAGTCCATGGCGAGCCAGGCGATGGCGGCGAAGCTGCCTGCGAGGTCGGTGTTGAGGAAGGCGACCGCGGTGACGGAGTCGACCCGGAACTCGCTTCCCGCGTTGAAGCCGTACCAGCCGAACCAGAGGAGGCCAGTGCCGAGCGCGACGAGCGGGATCGAGTGCGGTCCGCGGTCCTCGACCTTCCGCTTGCCGACGTAGAGGATCGAGGCGAGGGCGGCGATCCCGGCGATGTTGTGGACGACGATGCCACCGGCGAAGTCGAGGACGCCCAGCTTGGCGAGGATCCCGCCGCCCCAGACCATGTGGACGAAGGGGAAGTAGACGAAGGTCAGCCAGGCGGTCAGGAAGAGCATGTACGCCTTGAACGTCACCCGGTTCGTGAAGGCGCCCGTGATCAGCGCCGGCGTGATGACGGCGAACATCATCTGGTAGGCGCAGAAGACGATCATCGGGATCCCGTCGTTGATCGGAGAGGGCATCTGGAGGGTGATCCCGCGCAGGAACGCCCAGTCGAGGTTCCCGACGATCCCGGCGAAGTCGGTACCGCTCTTGAGGTCGCCGCTGAAGCAGATCGAGAAGCCGTACGCCCACCAGAGGACCGTCGTCCAGCCCATCGAGACGAAGCTCTGGATCATGATCGCCAGGACGTTCTTTCGGCCGACGAGCCCACCGTAGAAGAAGGCGAGGCCGGGAGTCATCAGCATGACGAGGCTGGAGCACAGCAGCATGAAGGCCGTGTCCCCGGTGTTGATGGTCATCTGGGGCATGTCATCTCCTCTGTATGTCGTCGGGCCGGGCGGCCGAGCCGCACAGGCGGGAACGGGCGGAATGGAAACGGCCCCGGAAGGTCCGGGGCCGTCGGGGGCGGTGGGATCGGTCTCCGGGACGCCGCAGCGGGTAGCGGAGGGGGGCGCTCGGTCCCGGAACGAAATGGGGAGAAATTACTCGCAAACCGAGGAATTTCACCACGCAGCTGGGGCTGTCGTCAACGGATGAAGAGCTGTCGGGCGGCGGGAGGAGGCGTGCGCGATCGTCGTCCCGGAAGGGGCTGCGTTCCGGGCGTCCTGGCCGGCTCGAACGGCCGCTGCGTCGGTGAACGAGGGGTTCACGAGGCCGTCGTACGACCGAACCGGAGTCGTTTGAGCGGCCCTCCCGGGACGTCGGTGCCGCGTCGTCGGAGATCGTGGCTCGGGAGCGTGCTCTCGCGGCTACTGGGGCACGGTGGCGACGCCGCGCGGCGCAGCTCGGGGGTCGGCTCCGCGAGGCTCAGCCGCCCGAAGCGCTCGGCGTTGACGGAGAACGAGCCGTCCTCATTCTGGAGGCGCCCCCCGACGACGAAGGCGGGGGAGCCGACGACGAGAGAGCGGCTCTCGACGAAGAGGTCGGGGCGGAGACCATCTCGTCGCCCCGGCGCGCGATGGCGACCTGCCCGGCACGCCCAGCCTCGGCCTCGCGGCGGGGCGACGAGATGGTC
>CAZWRQ010000173.1:0-10709 GCA_964636395.1 uncultured Holophagales bacterium | reverse complement strand
GCGCGGAGCGCGCCGTTGACGGCGGTGATGAAGACCGGGTTCGGGAAGGAGACGGTCACGTCCACGTCGCGGACGGTGAGGACGGCCGCCGGCCTCTCGAGCCCCTTCGTCGTGACGAACTGCACCCGGTCGATCCCGCCCAGCGTCCGCGCGAGGAACGCGTCGACCCCGATGTGGCAGACGCCGTCGGACGCGACCGAGAGCCAGGTATGCCCCGGCGCGAACCAGAGCCACTCCGGGACCGGGACGCCGTCGGCGTCGTCGGTCCGGGGCGGGGCCTCGCCGGGGGCCGCGGTCGGGGCGGGGGTCCTCGCGAGCGCCAGGTAGAGGTCGCAGTAGCGGTGAGCCTCGCTCCCGCAACGGGAGAAGGCCTGGTCGCTCCAGGGGATCAGCTTCGTCACCGGCGCCGCGGAGCAGTACTGGGCGAGCGACTCCGTCCGGAACGGACAGGAGCTCGCGCTCGGGTGCTCCTCGTTCAGCTCGCGGACGACGGAGCACTCGTGCCAGGCCGCCGTCGCGCAGCGCTCGTCCGATGCGCTCCCCGTCCGCACGATCTGCTTGCGGATCGGGGAGGCCTGGCACGACTGGACGTGCGCCTCGCGAAGGAAGGGGCAACGCACGGCTTCGCCTTTCGCAGCCCCGGGGCTACTTCTTCTCCTCGTTCTCGTCGACCTTTTCGCCGCCGTCGGCCATCGTCAGTCCGAGCTCGGGGATGAAGGCGGCGTGCGGGTCGAGGTCGTGGACGGCGACGCGGCCCTTCGCGCGCTCGCGGAGCTCGCGGACGGCCGCCCAGCCGAGAGCGACGATCCCGCCCAGGGTGGCGAGGCCGAGTCCGGCGTTCGTCAGGTTGAGCCAGAGGATCTCGGAGTCGGTGGGCTGCATGGGAAACCTCCTCGCGTCGGGATTTCCCTCGCTGGGAAGTCGACGCGACATGGGAATTGCAGGAGGCGTGCCGATTCGGGTGAGAGAGGCCCCCTCAAGGTGATCTTCTTTGAGATCAGATGGTTGGATGGAGTCATCCGACATGGGGGCGGACGCCAGGCCTCTCTTTGTGTCGGGATTCCCGATTCTCGTGTCGGCGATCCCGACGTCGGTGCTCCGGGCAGGGGCCCGAGGCTCGAGGAGGACCAGCTAGACTCGAGATCGATGCCCGGCTGGATCTCGGTCGCGGCGGGAATCGCCTCGCTCTACTTCCTGGTGACGGGACTCGGCCGACGCGGAATCCTGCCTCCCGATCGATCCGTAGCCGTCCTTCTGACGGCGGTCGCCGCTGGCTGCTTCACTGTGACCGTGACGGAGCTCGTGAGCCTCTTCGAAGGGCTTCGACCGGCGGTCCTGGCCCTGGCCTGGGCGACGCTGTCGGTTGCTGCGTTCCTGACCGGAACGCGGCTGCGGCGTGGCGCGCCGGGGCCGGGCACGAACCGGCGCGAACCTGCCCCCGATCGCTTCTCGCGCGCCGTCGATGTCGCTTCTCTTCTCTCGTGGTGCCTGCTGCTGCCGGTCGCGATCCTGATTCCCCAGGTGAACCTGGATGTCCAGACGTATCACCTCCCGAGGGTCTGGTCCTGGCTCCAGCAGGGGAGCCTCGCTCCTTACCCGACGGCGGACTACAGGGCTCTGGACTTCGCGCCGTTCGGCGGAATGCTCCTCGCGCACATCCTGTCTTCGGGCCGAGGAGAGCTCTTCGCGGGCTTGTCACAGTGGATGGCGGCGGGAGGGTGTCTCGCCGCCGCGAGCCTTCTCGGGCAATCCCTCTGCTCTGCCTCAGCGGACGACTCGAGCCGGCGACGCGCCGGGGCGGTGGCGAGGGCGTTCGTCGCCACGATCCCCCTCGCAGTCCTGCAGGCGACGACGGCCCAAAATGATCTCCTCGCGACGTTCTGGCTGCTCGCTGCGGTAGCGCTCGGCGTCGTGGCGTTACGGCATCAGGAGAGCACGCTCCTCGTCGCCGGCGCTTCTGCGGCGCTCGCGCTCGCTCTTCTCACGAAGGAGACGGTGGCGTTCTTCGCCATGCCGTTCCTCGTGTTCCTCGGGGTCGCCTCTCTCCGCCGGCGGACCTCTTTCGGCCGGCTCGGGCGCTGGGTCGTAGCGCTCGGACTCGCGTTCGGCGTGCTCCATTCTGGTCACCTCCTGCGGCGCTGGGCCGTCTTCGGCAGCCCTTTCGGATCGGGGTTCGCGAGGGAGACGCTCCTGTCGGCGGACGTGTCGTTGCCTGCCGTCGCATCGAGCATCCTGAGGAACCTCTCCCTCTATTCCGCCACAGGAAGCCCTGGTCTGACTGCGGGGTTGCATCGCGGCTTCCTCTGGCTGCACGGGCTGACCGGGCGGGGCCTCGACGATCCCGACACGACCTACGGTGGAGCCGCTTTTCCCCGGAGCCCACGGCTGTTCTTCGACGATGCGCGAGCGAACGTCCCGTCTTCGGTCGCGGCGGTCTTGCTGGCGGGGCTTCTCCTCGTCGCCTGGAAGGCCCCGGAGCGTTCCAGGGTCGTCGTCTGGATGCTCCTCGTCCTCGCAGGGGGAGTCGCCTTCAGCGCGGTCGTCCGCTGGCAGCAGTTCAACGTCCGGTTCCATCTCCCCGGGCTCGCCCTCCTCGCTCCCGCGGTGGGAGTCGTTCTATCGCGTCGGCTCGGACGCATCGGTCTCGGCGCAGTGCTGGTCGTCCTGTTCGGGTCGGCGGCTCTCGCGGTCGTCCTGAACGAAAGCGGGCCGTTCGGCCCGGTCACGGGCGACCTCCGTCTTCCACGGGAGAAGAGGGCGTTCGCGTTGTTGCCGGAGAGGTACGAAGAGTTTCGGTCGGCCACGTACGCAGTGGGGCTCACAGGCTGCCGCGAGGTCGGCTTCGCGCTCGCGTTCCTCGAGCAGGAGTCCGTCCTCTGGACGTTGCTCGGCGAGCCGGCGGGTCCGCTGCACCTTCAGTACGCGGGACCGAACAGCCTCGTGGACCGAGAGGACGGAGCCGCCGACCCCTGTCTCCTCTTGACGTCGGTGCGGGCCATGCCGGACGAGACGCTTCCTTACCTTCCATTCCGCGAGAGGGCGCCCCTGCCGGATCGAGCGCGATTCGGTGGGCTTCGTCTGCTCCTCTCTCCCGCCTCCTCAGGGCGGTTCGCGTTCGCGCGGCCCGAATCCGACGGGAGCATGGCCCCCCTTCGCGTGGGCAGCCGCTTCGAGATCGGACCGGAGGGAGTCCTGGTCTCGGTGTTCACGTTCCGGCCGGGGTCGCTGGAATTGGAGCTCCTCGGAGAGGGCTCCGTGCGTGCGGCTTCGGTCGAGCTGCGGAACGGTGCTTTCGGCTGGAACGAGGTCCGGTCGGATGGTGCGTCGATGCTGTTTCGAGCTGATCTCCCGGGCGGGGCGAACACGATCCACCTGCGCTCCCGCGGGGAGAGCGGGCGCGTGTGGGTGCGGGTCGTCCGGTTGCAGTTCGATGCCGCGGACGACGGATGGAGCGGTATCCGGCTGCCAGTACGGAGCGCGCGATCCGAGCCTGGGCGCGTCCTCGAGGTCGGACCGATCGCGCGACGAGTGGACCTGCTCTCGCGAAAAGGGGGCGCTCTTCGCCTGACCGGCGGGCTCGAACCGGGAGCGGACCACGGCTCCGGCGACACGCTGGTCGTCGAATCCCCGGAGGGGCAGAAACGAATCGGGGCGCCGGGTCGACTGGACTTGGTTTTCCGGACCGGCCGGGATGTCTTCCCGTTGACGATTCGTTCTACGGGGGGCGGGATCGCGCTAAGGGACCCGAAGGTCGAGCTCGTCGATGTGCCGGACCGCGTCGGTCGGCCCCCCGCGTTTCCCGTGGATTGACCTCCGGTCGGCGCATGGCGAACGCGGGCCGGTCGCGAACGTCGGCCATACCGCGAGAACTCGTGTCGTCACGCCTCCTTCAGCCAGCGCCAGAGCTCGGGGATCGTCGGCCGCTTGCCGGTCGCGAGGAGGCCGGCGCGGAAGACCTTGGCCGACGCCTTCAGGAGGAACGCGATCGTCGCGACCGAGAGGAGGAGCGAGAGGGCGACCTGCCACGCCGGCGGCTCGGAGACGAGGAGTCGGATGAACATCGTCATCGGCGTGTAGATCGGGACGAGCGAGAGGACGACCGAGAGCGTCGAGTCGGGGTTCGTCAGGATCGGCATCATCAGGAACCACGGGACGAGGAAGACGAGCATCACCGGCGTGAGGACCTGCTGGGCCTCCTTCTCCGAGCTGACGATCGCCCCGCCCGCGGCGTAGACGCCGACGGTGACGAGGTAGGAGAGAAGGAAGAAGACGACGAACCAGACGGCGATCGACGGGCGGAGGACGGTCGAGAGGTCGAACCCGGCCGAGCGCGCCTCAGAGAGGCCGGCGACGGCGACGGCGCCTCCCATCGTCACCCAGACGGCCATCTGCGTCAGGCCGATCGCCGCCATCCCGAGGATCTTCCCGGAGAGGAGCTCCATCGGAGTCATCGACGAGACGAGGAGCTCGACGACGCGGTCCGTCTTCTCCTGGATGACGCCCCTCATCACTTCCTGCCCGTAGACGAGAGAGGGGATGAAGAGGAGGGCGAGGAAGAGCATCGCGAGGACGAAGCTCCCCTCTCCGCCCCGGCGCTCCTGCCCCGACTTCGTCACCTGGACGGTCTCGACCGGCAGCGGCGCGAGGATCAGCTCCAGCTCCGCAGGCGCAACTCCGCGCGCGGCGAGGCGTTCCCGCTGGAGGGCGCGGTTCACGGCGCGCCCGAGTCGCTCCTGGGCGAGGAGGTCGGCCGCGGAGCGGCTGAAGTAGGTGAGGTGGGTGATGGGCCGCTCGAAGGCGTCGGCCGGGACGAGGAGGACCCCGTCGAGGCGCCGCTCCTTCGGCGTCCGCTCGACGGAAAGTCGCTCGAGGTAGGGACCGACCGCGTTCTTCGGGTCGACCGTGAAGAGGTCGACGTACTCGGGGACGATCCGGCCGGTCGGGACGTTCGTCCCCCGGCCTCCGGCGAAGGCCGACCGCTCGGCGGGCGCCTCCCCCGCGAGCCCTTCGACGGCGGCGCGCAGGCGCCCCGTGCCGTCGAGGACCGCCACCCGCCGCTCGCCCATCCCGCGCGAGGCGAGGAACGCGGGCACGAGCATCAGCGCCCCCAGGAGGAACGGGGCGAGGACGGTCATGATCAGGAACGAGGGCTTGCGGACGGTCTCGCGGTACTCGCGCTTCAGGACGGCCCAGAGCTTCCTCACGCCGCCACCTCGGCCGAAAGCTCTCCGACCGCCTCGAGGAAGACCTCCTCGAGGGAGGGGGCGACGACCTCGAACCGGAGGACTCGGAGGCGCGCCGCGGCGGCGGCGAGAAGGTCCTGCGCGTCGGCGCCCGAGGCGAGGCTCAGCTCGGCCCGGTTCGTGTCGATCCGGGCCGACGCGACGGCGGGGTGCTCCGCGAGGAACGCGCCGTCTCCCGTGAACTCCAGGTGGACGGCGTCCCGCCCGCCCGAGGCCTTCACCTCGGCGAGCGGTCCCGAGCGGACGACCTTCCCCGCGTGGACGAGGACGATCTCGTCGCAGAGCTTCTCGGCCTCGCCCATCTGGTGCGTCGAGAGGAGGATCGCCTTCCCCTCGCTGGCCAGCTCGCGAAGCAGCCGCCTCACGAGGACGACGTTGACCGGGTCGAGGCCGGAGCCCGGTTCGTCCAGTACGACGATCTCGGGGTCGAAGAGGAGGGCTCCGGCGAGCTGGACTTTCTGCTGGTTGCCCTTGGAGAGCTCCTCCACCTTCGCATCCCTCTTCTCCTGGAGCTCGAAGCGCTTCAGCCACCGCTCGGCGGCAGGCCTCATCGAGGCCGGAGGGCGCCCCTTGATCTCGGCGAGGAAGAGGAGGTGGTCGAGGACGCGCATCTTCCGGTAGAGGCCCCGCTCCTCCGGGAGGTAGCCGAGCCGGTCGCGGGCCCCTTCGACCGCCGCGCCGAAGAGCTCCACCCGGCCGCGGTCGGGCCGCAGGACGCCCGTGATCATCCGGAGCGTCGTCGTCTTGCCGGCGCCGTTCCGGCCGAGGAGGCCGGTGATCCGTCCGGCGTTCACCTCGAAGGAGACGCCGTCGACGGCCTTCACGGGACCGTAGTGCTTCACGACGTCCTGGAGGGAGAGGACATGGCTCACGGGACGGCATCTTACGCACCCCGGCGCGCGCCGGGCGGAGCGTATCCTCTGGAACCGAGCCACCATGAACCGCCGCGCCTTCGCACTGGCCCTCCTCGCCGCACTCGTCCTCGCCTCCTGCGCGTCGGGTGGAGGGACCGACCCGACCCTCGTCGAGGCGGGCCGGAAGCTCCGGCGGGAGCAGCCGCCGCCCACCGCGGCCGAGCTCCGGCTCGAGGTCGACTCCTTCCTCGACAACGAGCTGCCGCTCCTGCGGGACAAGGCGACGAAACGGATCGAGCGGGAGCAGCGGATCTGGAGGGCATGGTTCGTCGGAGGCGCTGCTCTCGGCGTCCTCGCCGCCTCGTCCGGGAGCGTCGCCGGCTCGGGAGGCGCGACGAAGGCCCTCCTCGTCGGCGCCGGCGGCGCCGGCGCGATCTTCGGCGGCGTCGGCTACTACACGCGCGCTCCGAAGCTGGAGGCCTGCCGGGCCTTCCTCGCGGCGGCCCGCGCCGACGTGGCGTCCTGGCGAGCCACGGCCATCCCGCCGGGAGACGGCCCCGTGGCGCCCGCCGTCTGGCACGCGTGGGTCGACCGCGTCGCAGCGGTCCGCGCGAGCCAGGCCTGCGCGACGGTCCGCTGACCGCAGCGTCGTCGCGGCGGTCGAGGCGGAAGGGGGGGCGGGCGATCGCCGTCCGGGCCGACGTGACCGACCGCGACGCGGTGGAACGGATGTTCGCGACGACCGAGCGGGAGCTCGGGCCGGTGGACATCCTCGTCGCGAACGCCGGGATGCGGGTCCACCTCGCGCCGTTCCTCGGCTATCCGTGGGAGGAGCTCGAGGCGAAGCTCGTCGGGGAGGCGAAGGCCGCTTTCTTCGCGGCGCAGGCGGCCGCCCGGTCGATGGCGGCGCGCGGCGGCGGGGCGATCGTCGTCGTCTCGAGCCCCCTCTCGCGGCGCCCCGGAGAGGGCTTCCCCGCCCACAGCGCCGCCAAGGCGGCGCTCGACGGCTTCGTCCGGGCGCTCGCCCTCGAGCTCGGGCCGCGCGGCATCCGGGTCAACACGGTCGCGCCCGGGCTGACGCTGACCGACGCGACGGCGTTCCTCCCGGAGCCGGCGAAGGCGGCGACGGCGCAGGCGAGCTGCCTCCGACGGAACGCGGCGCCGGAGGACGTCGCGGGAGCGATCCTCGCCCTCGTCTCCGACGCCTCGCGGCACGTCACCGGCACGTGGCTGCCGGTCGACGGCGTCGTCGCGATGTCCTGACCCGGCGGCGCGTCAGCCGGCCGCGGTCCGGGCGGCGAGCGCCCCGGCGAGCGCGACGAGGCGCTCGGCCTCCCGGGCGTGGAGCTCCTCCACCAGGCGTCCGTCGTGGACGACGACGCCCCGGCCTTCCCCTCTCGCGGCGTCCCACGCTGCGAGGAGCCGCCGGGCCGCCTCCACCTCCGTCGGATCGGGCGCGAACGCACGGTTCGCGGTCTCGATCGTTCGCGGGTGGATCAGCGTCTTGCCGTCGAAGCCGAGCTCGCGCCCCTGCCGGCAGGCCGCAGCGAGCCCCTCCTCGTCCTCGAGCGCGAGGTGCACGCCGTCGAGCGCCGAAAGGCCGTGGGCGCGTGCCGCCAGGACGATCGCGGAGAGCGCGTGGAGGAGCGGCTCCCGCCCCGCGACGTGCCGGGCGCGCAGCTCCTTCGTCAGGTCGGAGGTCCCGGCGACCAGGCCGGCGACCGACGGGTGCGCGCCGGCGAGGAGGCAGGCGGCGAGGACGCCCCGCGGCGTCTCGATCGTCAGCCAGAGCGCCGGCGCCGCCGAGGCACCGGACGCCGCGAGGACCCCGGCGGCCTCCCGGACGTCCTCGGGCGTCTCCACCTTCGGCAGGACGATCCCGTCGAGCGGGACGCGGGCGAGCGCGGCGAGATCTTCCCGGTGCCATGGCGTCCCGCGCGCGTTCACCCTCACGAGGAGCTCGCGCGGGGCGAAGCCGCCCGCGGCGACGGCCTCGACGACGGCGCGCCGCGCGGGCTCCTTCGCCGCCGGGGCGACCGAGTCCTCCAGGTCGAGGATCAGTCCGTCGCAGGGGAGCGTCCGCGCCTTCGCGAGCGCTTTCGCGTTCGAGCCGGGAACGTAGAGGACGGAGCGGCGGGGGCGTTCGTCGCGGGGGGAGGGAATCGAGGGCGGCTCGGGCATGCGTTCGATTCTAGGGAGGAGGCCGTTCGCGGGGTCAGAATGCGGCCGATGACGACCTTCGGCCTCGTCCTCGTCGTCGCAGTTCCGCTCCTCGTCCTCCTCGTCTACCTCGAGGGGAAGAGGCAGGCGCGGATCTACGGCCCGCCCAGCGCCCGTCCGAACCTCGCCGGAGCGGGCCTCCTGGAGCTCCAGAAGCACCTCCAGGCCGATCGGCGCGTCGACACGCTCGTCGAGCAGATTCGCGACGAGGCGGCGGAGACGGAGCAGGACGCGGGAGGAGAAGGGCGGAGACCGTCGGCGGACACGGGGCGAGAGCCCTGCCCCGCTCCGCCGGATCGAGAATCCTGAAAGGCGAGGCGACGAAGCTCGCTGGGGGCTCGAGGGTGCCTCCGAGAGCTCCTGGACTCCTTTCGCGTAGGTCGGCATCCGTATTGCGTGTGTGTCAGCGTGTGCCTTGAGACACCTGACACACGGCCCGAAACGAAACACGGATGATCCGTACCGACACGTCTCGTCCCGAAATGGGACGGGACTGGGGGAGTGAAGAGATGAAGAAGACCGCCCTGATCGCCCTGACCGCCCTCGCCGCGATCGCCGTCCTCGTTCCGGCCGGGAACCTGATGGCGAACGACTCCGCCACCGTGACCGTGACCGCCAACGTGGTGGGGACCTGCAAGTTCGTTTCGCCCAAGACGGGAGCCGTCTCCTTCGGCGCTCTCGACCCGTCGGCGGCCACGGACGTGGCGGGCACCGTCACGCAGCCCCAGTTCTGGTGCACGAAGGGCGCGGCCTACACGATCTCGGACGACAACGGTCTGAACGAGACCGGAACGACCTTCCGCATGGTGCACGGCACCAACGCGGCCGAGTTCATCCCGTACTCCTTCACCTACACAGCGTCCGGCACGGGAACCGGGCCCCAGAGCCCGTTCACGATGGACATCGCCGCTCAGGTCCTCGGCGCGTCCTACGCGAACGCGCTCGCGGGCGCGTACAGCGACACCGTCACGCTCACCATCAATCCCTAGCGCATCTCGGCCTCGACGTGGAAGGGGACGCGGGCGGCTCTCGTGTCCCCTTTTCCGTGTCCGGACCTCTTTCGGACGGCCTCTTCGTAGCGGTGGGGAGCTGAAATCGTGAAACCGTGCCGTCGCTTCCTGCGGGTGCTCGTCGTCCTCCTCGGGGGAGCGATGAGCCACGTCGCCGTGGCCGACGGGGCGCTCGTCTCCGTTTCCGCGACCGTGCTCTCCCGGAGCAACTGCAAGTTCCGGACGGGCGCCGCGGTGCTGCCGTTCGGGACACTGGACGCCTCGCTGGCCGCAGACCGGGTCGTCAGCGCGACGCTCGACTTCCGCTGTCAGGGCAGCGCGCCTGTCGCCGCCTTCATCATCTCCTCGGACGACGGCATGAACGAGTCCGGACCGAATCGGCCCCGGATGAGGCACGCCACGATACCGACCGAGTACCTTCCCTACAGCCTCGGTCTCTCCCCTGCGACGGGCACCATCGGAAAGGGCGTGCTCGGAACCGTGACCCTGACCGGAACGGTGACCTCCGCGGACGTCGCCGGCTCGATCGCGGGCGCCTTCAGCGACACGCTCACGCTCACGCTTCTGCCGTAGGACGCGAAGACACACGCTAACATTCCCCCATGAAAGCCGGATGGACCGCCCTCCCGTCCCTGGCTTTGGCTGCGGCGTTTGCGGCGGCCCCTCCCGCGTCCGGCGCTGAGTTCTCGGTCTCGCCCATTCGAGTCGAGTTCGACCGGACGACGCGAACGTCCTCGGTGAACGTGCGAAACGACGGCGACCGGCCGCTGCGGGCGCAGGTCACCCTCTCGGAGTGGACGCAGGACGGGGACGGACGAGACGTCTACTCCGAGTCGAAGGACCTCGTCTTCTTCCCGAAGCTCCTGAACGTCGATCCGGGAAAGGAGGCCGTCGTCCGAATCGGCGTCCGGTCGCTCCCGGCGGCCGTCGAGAAGGCCTACCGTCTCTATGTCGAGGAGATGCCCGATCCGAGTCCCGAGGGGGGGGCCCGGGTGAACGTCCGCGTTCGGTTCGGAGTCGGAGTCTTCGTCCAGCCGCCGGCGAAGTCGATCCGGGCCGAGATCGTGGCACTGGACGTTCGCGACGGTACGGTCCACGTCCCGGTTCGGAACACCGGATCGGTCTCGTTCCGGGTCGACAAGGTCGTCCTCTGCGGCACACGCGCCAGCGGCGAGCCGCTGAGCCGCGAGATCGGCGGGTGGTACGTCCTCGCGGGGGCCACGAGGCCTTTCCAGGCGCGTCTGGCCGAGGAGGAGTGCCGCGGCCTCGTCCGGATCGACGTCGAAGCGACCGGCACGGACGTGAAGATGGAGGCCGGCGTCGACGTCGTCGACGGAGCGTGTGAGCGCTGAGCTCTCTCCCGGCCGCCTGATTCTCGTCCT
>CAZWRQ010000172.1:0-10724 GCA_964636395.1 uncultured Holophagales bacterium | reverse complement strand
TACGTTCCCTCGTGGGCTACGAGCTCGAGGTGCAGGTCGACGGCGACGCGGCCGGGGTCACTCCCGTCACCGTCGGTCCGGCCGCGGGCAAGGTCCGCATCCTCGTCCCGTCTCCTGCGCGGAGCTGACCGGCCGCGCGGCGCGCGCGCCTCCGTGATGCGCGTCACAGGGTTGGACCTGCCGCCGCGCGAGGCCAGAATCCGGGCATGAGAGCCGCCGGTCGTCTCGTCGCCGCCTGCGTTCTCTGGGGCGTGGTTCTCCTCGGGACCGGTTCGGCCCAGGCCGGCGTCGAGCCGGTGCTCGTCGCGTCCGGTCTCGCCGCGCCGCTCCGTGTGACGGCGCCCGCCGGCGACTTCTCCCGCCTCTTCGTCGTCGAGCAGGGAGGGAGGGTCCGGGTCGTGAAGGACGGGGTCCTCCTCGGCGGGAGCTTCCTCGACCTCTCCGGACGGATCTCGAGCGGCGGCGAGCGCGGGCTTCTCGGCCTCGCGTTCCATCCCGAGTACCACCGGAACGGCCGCTTCTTCGTGAACTACACCGACCCGACCGGCCGAACGGTCGTCTCGGAGCTGCGGGTCTCGGCCGACCCCGACCGC
Organism: uncultured Holophagales bacterium; assembly: GCA_964636395.1. Classification (GTDB taxonomy): domain Bacteria; phylum Acidobacteriota; class Thermoanaerobaculia; order UBA5066; family UBA5066; genus UBA5066. The sequence goes on along the minus strand of CAZWRQ010000172.1, from coordinate 10,131 downwards.
GCCGACGCCGGGAGCGAGCGCGTCCTGCTGCGCCAGGTTCAGCCCTTCGCGAACCACAACGGCGGACACCTCGCGTTCTCGCCCCTCGACGGGACGCTCTGGATCGGCCTCGGCGACGGGGGGAGCGGGGGCGACCCGCAGAACAACGCGCAGAACGACGGGACCTGGCTCGGGAAGATGCTCCGGATCGACGTCGACGCGAAGGACCCGGGGAAGGAGTACGCGGTCCCTCCCGACAACCCGTGGGCGGGGCGAACGAGCCCGCTCCCCGAGGTCTGGGCGAAGGGGCTGCGGAACCCGTGGCGCTACTCGTTCGACCGGGCGACGGGCGACCTCTTCGTCGGCGACGTCGGCCAGGGGACGTGGGAGGAGGTCGACTGGCAGGCGGCCTCCTCGAGGGGGGGCGAGAACTACGGCTGGCGGCGAATGGAGGGGAGCCGCTGCTACGACCCGGCCACCGGCTGCCAGACCGGCTCGCTCGTCCTGCCGATCCTCGAGTACGAGCATGCCGGGAGCCCGCGGCGCTGCTCGGTGACGGGGGGCGTCGTCGCGCGCGGGCCGTCGGTGCCCGAGATCGCGGGGCGCTACCTCTTCGCCGACTACTGCTCCGGCGAGCTCCTGTCCGTGAAGCTCCTCGGCGGAGCGGCGACCGACCCGCGCAACCACCGCTCGGAGTGGGTGCCGTCGGGGGGCCGCTCCCTCGCGACAGTGACGGACATCGGCGAAGACGCGCGCGGCGACGTCTACGTCACGGACGCCTCCGGCGGGGAGGTCTTCCGGCTGACGACGACGGCGCCCTCGGCCTCCCGCCTCGTCCCGATCGTCCTCGACGCCAGCGGAAGGAACGGCTCGCGCTACGGCACCGAGCTCGTCGTCGCGAATCGCGGCGCCCGCACCGCCACGATCCGGGCGAAGTACACGCCGGCGGCCCGTTTCGGCGGAGCGGGCGGCGGGAGCGTGGCGGAGATCCTCGGGCGGGGCGAGCAGAGGACCTACCCCGACGCCCTCGCGTGGCTCCGGGCGAAGGGTCTCGAGATCCCTGACGCGTCCTCCGGCTCGCAGGGGGGGACGCTCGAGGTCGAGCTGACGGGCCTCGCGTCCGCCTCCGACGGCGTCGTCCTGGCGCGGACGACGACCCCCTCAGGCACGGGCCGGGCGGGCCTCGCCTACCCTGCGCCGCGGACGCAGGACCTCGCGACGGAGGCGGCCGTCCTCTACGGCCTCCGAGAGAACGCATCCGACCGGACGAACCTCGCACTCCTGTCCGGCGCGACGACCGGGACGACGACGCTTCGCGTCACGCTCGTCTCGGGCTCGAAGTCGTTCGTCCTGCCGGAAACGGTCGCGCTCGAGCCGGGAGAGTGGCTCCAGCTCGACTCGGTCCTCGCGCGCGCGGGCCTGACGAGCGGCTGGGCGGTCGTCGAGCGCGTCTCGGGCCCGGGCCCCTTCTGGGCCTACGCCGTCTTCAACGACGCCGGCACGAACGACGGCTCCTACGTGGCGCCGAGCCGGCTCGGCCGTCCGGCCCAGACCCTCGTCGTCCCCGCCGTCGTGGAGACGCCGACGTTCGAGAGCGAGCTCGTCCTCGCGAACCCCGGGCCTGCGCCCGTCACGGCGCGGCTCCTCTGGGTGGAGACGCTCGCGACCGGCAAGCCGAGACGGTTCGAGGCCGCCGAGCCGCTCGCGGCGGGGGAGCAGAAGATCCTCGGCTCGTTCGTCGACCACCTGCGCGCGCGCGTCCCGTCGATCGGCGCGCGCGGGGGCCGCTACTCCGGCGCCCTCTTCGTCACGTTCGAGACGGCCGCCGGGCGGAAGGCCCCGGGCTACGCGGGTGCGCGGACCGCCGCGCCGGCCGAGGAGGGAGGCGCCTACGGCCTCTTCACGCCCGGGACGGGGCTCGCCGAGTGCGCGTTCCGCGAAGCGTGGCTCTTCGGCCTCCGTCAGGACGACTCGGCGCGGACGAACCTCGCCCTCGTGAACGTCGAGACCGACGGCGGCCCCGTCACGCTTCGGTGGGAGGTCTTCGACGCGACCGGAGGCCGGCGCATCGGCACCTCCCGCGATCTCGTGCTGGGGCCCGGAGAATGGCGGCAGGTGGACGGCGTCCTCGGCGACTTCCTCCTCCGCGCGGGCTACCTGAAGGTCTCCCGCGTCTCCGGGATCGGACGGTTTCTCGCGTACGCGGTCCTGAACGACGGGCCGGCCCCGGGGGGCCCCGGGACGCACGACGGGAGCTACGTGGCGATGGAGGCGGCGGAGTAGAGGAGGTCAGCCCTCTCCGACGGAGAACGACGCCTCCGCGTCCTGCGAGGCGAGGAAGAAGCAGGAGCGGGGGACGTCGACGAGCTCCTCCTGCAGCGCCTCGAGCCGCTCGACCCGCGCCTTCGGCCCCGGCGCCTCGAGCGCCGCGAAGAACTCGGGGGCGCTCCCCGAGAAGTGGATCTCGGCGAGGCCGTCGAACGGCGGGGCCGAGCCGCGCCGGGCCTGCCACTCGGCGTTCGCGCCGACGGCGAGCGCGGCGCTCACCTCGACGCGCACCGCGCCGAGCTCGGCGCCGAGGGAGACGATTTCCTCTCCGTACCGTTGCCACTGGCGGCGGAACTCCACGACGGTCAGGTCGGGGCGGCGGCGGACGCACTGGACCCACTTGAGCACGGTCGGCCTCCTCGCGAGGACGCTACGGTGAAAGGAATCATAGCCGCCGGCATCGGCGGGAGCCCGGGCCCGGGGCCTGGACGCTCAGCTCCGCAGGTTCCGCATGACGAGCGCGAAGCAGACGGCCGCGAGCGCGAGGAGGCCGAGGCCCGCAGCCGTCGCGCCGAGGACGAGCTTCCCGATCCCGAAAAGGGCGGCGTAGACGAGGACGGCGGAGAGCGCCCAGTTCGCGAGCGAGAGCGCCCCGCCGGGGATCGGCTCGCGGCCGAAGCCCATGGACGACGAGACGCGGGTCCAGCCGGGTCCGCCCGGTCGGACCCTCTCGTAGAACGAACGGAGCTTCTCGTCGGGCTCCGGTTTCGTCAGGAGGGTCACCGCGACCCAGACGATCGTGGAAAGGACGACGGTCACGAGCATCGTCTTCGCCTGAGCCTCGAAGTCCGCGCCGGGGCCGGGCGCGATCACGCCGGGGCGGGCGAACCAAGCCATGGCGGCCAGAGAGACGACGCCGGAGGCGCCCATCGCCGAGATCTCGCTCCAGGCGTTGATCCGCCACCAGTACCACCGGAGGATCAGGACGAGGCCGGTGCCGCTCCCGAGCGCGAGGAGGAACCGCCACGCCCCTTCGATCGTGCCGAGGTTCAGCGTCACGACGATCGAGGCGAGAAAGAGGAGGACCGTCGTGAAGCGCCCGGCGTGGACGTAGTGGCGCTCGCTCGCCTCGGGCTTCAGGAACCGGCGGTAGACGTCGTTGACGAGGTAGCTCGCCCCCCAGTTCAGGTGGGTCGCCATCGTGGACATGTAGGCGGCCGCGAAGCCGGCGAGGAGGAATCCCTTCCAGCCCGACGGAAGGAGGTCGATCATCGCCTGCACGTAGGCCGCCTCGACGTCCTTCTTCCCGGCGACCTCGACGCCGCCCGGGTAGAGGAGGACGGTACAGAGGCCCGTGACGATCCAGGGCCAGGGCCGAAGCGCGTAGTGCCCGACGTTGAAGAAGAGCGTCGCGAGGACTCCGTCCCGCTCGCTCCGCGCCGAGAAGATCCGCTGCGCGACGTAGCCGCCACCTCCCGGCTCGGCGCCCGGGTACCAGGCGGCCCACCACTGGACGGCGAGGAACGTGAGGAGCGCGATCGCGGGCATCCAGGGAGAGCCGGCGGGGGGAACGACGGAGAGCGCGGCGTCGAGCGAGCCGAAGTGCGCGGCCAGCCCCTGCTTCAGCGGCCCCATGCCGCCGACGGCGCCGACGGCGTAGACCGCGAGGACGACGACGGCCGTCATCATGACGACGAGCTGGACGAGGTCGGTCCAGAGGACGGCCCGGATGCCGGCCGCCGCGGAGTAGGCGACCGTGATGACGAAGCAGACTCCGACGGCCCAGACGGGCGGGATACCGAGCGCGATGCCGAGGATCTTCACCATCGCGAGCGTCACCCAGCCCATGATGATCAGGTTGATCGGAAGCGCGAGGTAGATCGCCCGGAAGCCGCGAAGGAACGTGGCCGGACGGCCGGAGTAGCGGACCTCGGCGAACTCGACGTCCGTCATCACGCGCGCCCGCCGCCAGAGCCTGGCGTAGAGGAAGACCGTGAGCGTCCCGCTCAGGACCATGTTCCACCAGAGCCAGTTTCCGGCGACGCCGTGCCGAGCGACGAGGCCCGTCACGACGAGCGGCGTGTCGGCCGCGAAGGTCGTCGCGATCATCGCCGCGCCGGCGAGCCACCAGGGCGCGGAACGGCCTGCGACGAAGTACTCCTCGAGCGATTCGCCCCCCTTCTTCGTGAAGGCGAGGCCGATCCCGATCGACAGCGCGAAGTAAGCGAGGACGATCCCCAAGTCCAGAAGAGTCAGGCTCATGACGGTCGCCCATCTTAGCGGCCCGGGACTTTTCCCTTGCCACCGCCGCGGCGCGGCACGATCATGCGCGGCGTGGAGGACGCTGCGTGTCCGGGCGCGAGTCGGCCGTCGAGACGCGGCTCTCCTCGATCCTCGCCCGCGGTCGGGTCGAGACCGGCTTCTCGGCGCTGAGCCCCGAGGACGCCGTCGAAAGGCTCCTTCGGCCCGTCCTCCTCGCGGAGGGCTTCTCCGAGGACGCCGCGGACGGTGCGATCGAGGGAATCCGCAATCGCGAGGGAGCCGGGTCGACCTCGTTCGGCGCCGTGGCGCTTCCGCACGCGCGGGTCCCGCGTCTCGGCCGGATCGTCGGGGCGCTCGGCGTGAACGGCGGCGGCGTCTACGCCTCCGGCCCGCAGGGGATCCGGGTCGTCCTCGCCTTCGCTTCTCCCGCATCCGCGACCGTCGAGCACCTCCAGTTCCTCGCCCAGGTCGCCCGGCTCCTTCGCCAGGAGGAGACCGTCGCCGACCTCCTCGAGGCGCCGGACGGAGCCGCGCTCGTCTCCGCGATCCGGCGGCGGGAGCGCTGAGGCCCGGACCTTGAGCCGCCCGGACCACGCCGTCCGGGTAGCGTGCGCCGCGGGCGCGCTCCTCGCGGCTTCGCTCCTCGTCGGGGGCGTCCTCGGGATGCACCGCGGCCTGCTGCTCTCGGAGGGACTGCGTGGGCACTTCTGGCCCTGGGCCCCCGAGCTCGGCCGCCCGCCGGGCCTCTCCCCGTCTGCGTCGGCGCTCTCCGACCCGGTCTGGCAGTTCGTTCCGTGGATCGAGCTGGCGAAGAGGGAGCTCGCGGCGGGGAGCCTCCCCCTCTGGAACCCGCACCAGGAGGGCGGCCAGCCGCTCCTCGCGAACGCCCAGTCCGCCCTCGGCTCGCCGCTCCTCTGGCCGGCGCTGGCCCTGCCGCTCTTCCCGGGGTGGAACCTCTCGCTCCTCCTCCGTATCCTCGTCTCGGCCGCGGGCGGATACGTCCTCGCTCGCGACCTCGGCCGTACCCGTGCCCCGTCGCTCCTCGCGGCGTCGGTCTGCGGCCTTTCGGGACCGTTCGTCGCATGGCTCGAGCACCCGCTCGCGCTCACGGCGGCGGCGGTCCCGTGGCTCCTGCTGGCTGTGCGGCGAGCGGCGCGCGAGGGAGGCGCGGGCGCCAGGGCCGGCGTAGCGGTGACGACGGCGCTCGTCCTCGTCGGCGGGCACCCGGAGACGGCCCTGACGGGAGCTCTCCTCGCGGCCGCCTTCCTCGCGACGGGGCCCGCGGGCCGTTGGCCCGGGACGGCGCCGCTCGCCGGAGCGCTCCTCGGGGCGGGCCTCGCCGCGCCTGTGCTTCTGCCGTTCCTGGAGTACCTCCCGCGAAGCGCCGCCTGGGCGGGCGCGGACCGCCACGTCTCGACGCTCCCGCTCCGCGACCTCTTCCGCTTCGCGGTTCCGTCGATCCCCGGCTCCCACCCGATCGAGGCGGCCGCCTATCTCTCTCTCGCCGTCTTGCCGCTCGCCCTCGCGGGCGCGTACGCGGGGCGAAAGGAGCACGACGCGCGGACGCTCGTCGTCGCGAGCGCGCTCCTCCTCGCGGCGGCGTACACGAACCCGCTGTCGGAACTCCTCGCGTCCGCGACGACCGTGCGCTGGAGCCGGACGCTCCTCCTCCTTCCGGTGCCCGTCGCGCTCCTGGCTGCACGCGGCCTCGACGCCCTGGCCGCCCGGGCCCGCCGCGCGGGCCGGGCCGGCCCGCTCCTCGCTTTCGGGATCGCGGCCGGATGCGCGGCCGAGCTGCTCTCCTCGGCGCGCGGGGTCCATGCCGTCGCGATGGAGCGACCGTCCCTCCGGACACCGATCCTGGATCGCCTCGCGGCCGACCCGGGTCCGTTCCGCGTCCTCCCGCTTCACACCTTCCTGCCGGCGAACACGGCCACATCACTCGGGCTCGACGACCTTCGCGGCTACGATGCCCTCGCGGTTCGGGCCTTCCGGACCGAACGGGAGAAGGTGGGGCTCTTTCGCGGCGTCCCGACGCACACGGACGTCGTCGCCCCCTGGGACCTCGCGCCCGGCGGACGCGGGCTCGACGACTGGAACGTGAAGTACCTGCTCCTCCATCCCCAGTTCGCGTTCTCCGCCGCCACGATGAACGACCGGCTCGGCCTCGACCTCGAGGAGGTCTACTCGGGCGCGGACGGGAAGCTCCTCCGGAACAGGAGGGCGAGGCCGCGGGCCCGGGTGGAGCGCGACGGGCGGGAGGAGGGGGGCGTCGTGATCGTCGAGAGGACGTCGACGCGGTGGGTCTTCGACGTGACGGCGCCGGCGGGCGGGACGCTCGTCGTCGCGAACGCCGGCTTCCCGGGCTGGAGAGCACGCGTCGACGGACGGCGCACGCCGGTCGACGGAGGCGTCGGCCGGAGGCAGGAGATCGAGGTCGCCCCGGGGCGGCATCGCGTCGAGCTCGCCTACCGCCCGCTCTCGTTCTTCCTCGGCCTCCTCGTATCTGTGACGAGCGTCCTCATCCTCGGTGCCGGCGTGGCGAGACCGCACCGGTCGATGGGATCGCGGACGGGTCGATGACGGTACCCGAGAGCCTCTCCGCCGATCAGCCGCAGAGCGGCGATGCGACTCGACGGCGCGTCTCTCTGGCGCTCCTGATCGCCGTGCTCGGGATCGGTACGATCCTGCGGCTCTCCGAAGGGATCAGCGGGGGGGTCTGGCTCGACGAGTACCACACGCTCCTTCTCGCGGGATCGCCCACGATCTCGGCCGTGCTCGCTCGGACGTCCGTGGAGGCGCACCCGCCCGCCTACTTGATCGCGCTCCACCTCCTCATGCGGCTCGTCGGGGACGATCCCCTCGTCGCGAAGGGGTTTTCCGTCCTCTGCGGCGTCGCCACGCTCCTCCTCGTCGCGTTCGCAGCGCACCGGCGCCGGGGGACCCTCTCTGCGATCGTCGCGTCGACCGTCCTGGGCGGGTCGGCCGTTTCCGTGCACTTCGCCACGGAGATCCGTCCCTACGCGGCCGTCGCCCTCACGATCCTCGTGGGGCTCCTGGCCACGGTCTCCGCGATCGAGCGCCCGACGTTCCCGAGACTGCTCGCCCAGGCAGGGGCCCTGGTCGTCGCTCTCGGATTGAACTTCCTGGCCCTCGTCCTCGTGCCGGTCGGGCCGCTGCTCGGTCTTCTTCGCCGGAGGCCGCGCCTCGTCGCAACGCAGCTGATGATCGCTTCCGTCGCCGTCCTCGTGACCTCGCCACCTCTCGTTCGCGTCGCCACAGAGCTTCCCCCGCACGCGAACGAGTACCTTCAGACCTTCTGGCAGGGACGGACGGCGGTCGACGCGCTCGTCGTCGTGGGGCGAGACCTGCTGCCGTCCGGTCGCTGGCCGCCGGCCTACGGGTCCGAGGCGCGGCGAGCGGTCTTCGATCAGGCGCTCGAGGCGTTCGGGGTGGCCGGCGTCGTCCTGGTCCTCGCCGGCGCCGTCGTGGCCGGTCTCGGCAGAAAGGGAGGCCGGCGGCTCGACCTGTTCGACGCGGGATGCACGACGCTTCTCCTCTCTGCTGCCGTTCTCGCGTCCGCGTCCTTCTTCCTGGGGAGGCCCGTCGTCACCCCGGGCCGGTTCGCTTCCTCCTTCCTGCCCGTGGCGGCCCTGCTCGCTGGATCGGCAGCCGCGTGGGGAAGGGTCGGACGCGCGGGGGCGCTGCTTCTGAGCGTCGTCGCCGCCGTGAACGCGGGCGCGACGCTGGTCGTCTCGGAGCAGGAGGGAGTCCGCATCGACAGGAACGAGCTGGTCAGCGTGGTCGCCGCGCGAGAGCTCCGTGGACCGCTCCTGGTCATCTCGGTCGGACTGACGGGGACTCCCCTGAAGTACGAGCTCCGCACGCGTCGTGACGTCTCCTTCGTGAGCTTCCCGGTCGAGGTCGATTCCCATTTTGGCTGGTGGGCCCCGCAGAAGGCTCTCTCCGAGCCCGGAGCGCTCCGGCGCGACGCCGCGGTGTTGACCGGCCGCGCCGTCGCCGCCGCGCGGGAGGGGCGCATCGTCCTCCTGACCGGGGGGGACCATCCCGTGGCGGCTCCCCTCCGTGCCGCGCTGAGCCAGGCGTTCCTCGCGCGGCCGCTACATCCCCTGGCCCGCGGAGCCGCGGTTCTCGTACTCCGGGAGGCTGCTCCGGGGTCGACCTCTCATCGCCGGTAGCTGCCCGGCTTCCGGTCCGTGAGCGCCGGGAACCTCCGCCGTGCCTCGGCGACCGCCGCCGGGTCGGCCTCAGCGACGAGGAGCGACTCCTGCTCCGAGGCGGAGACGATCGTCTCCCCCCAGGGGCCGACGAGGGCCGAGTCGCCGAGGTAACGGAGGTCGTCCCCGTCGCCGACCCGGTTGACGCCCGCGACGAACGCGAGGTTCTCCACGGCGCGGGCGCGCAGGAGGAGGCTCCAGTGGTGGCGTCGCCGCTCGGGCCAGTTCGCGATGACGGCGTACAGGTCGGTGTCGTCCGCCGCGAGGCGGAACGGCTCGGGGAAGCGGAGGTCGTAGCAGACGAGAGGCGTCACACGCAGGCCTTCGACGTCCCAGGTGACGACCGCGTTGCCGCTCGCCATCACCTTCTCCTCGCCGGCGAACGAGAAGGGGTGGATCTTCGTGTAGCGGCGGACGGAGCCGTCCGGGGAGACGAGGAGGGCGCGGTTCGCGGGGAGCGGCTCCGCGAGCTCGGCGACGCCCGCGAGGACGTGCAGGCCGAGGGAGGCCGCCTGCGCGCGGAGGAACGTCTCGGTCGGCCCGCCTTCCGCCTGCGCGACCTTACGGCCGTCCATCGAGAAGCCGGTCGCGAACATCTCCGGGAGGATCGCGAGGCGGGCGCCGAGGTCGGCGGCCTGGCCGAGGAGGCGGGAGGCGCGCGCGTGGTTTGCCGGGACGTCCTCCCAGGCGAGGTCGAGCTGGAGAAGGGCGACCTTCATGGGGAGGGATTCTCGCGCGGGCCGAGCGTGATGAGCCCGTTTCTCGCGTTGACGCCCCCTCCCGGGCGCGGCTACCCTGCCGGGTCGGCAGAGGGGGTGCCCATGACGGCACAGAAGGAACAGTGGGCTTCGAGGGCGGGGCTCGTCCTCGCGATGGCCGGAAACGCCGTCGGGCTCGGCAACTTCCTGCGCTTCCCGGCCCAGGCCGCGCAGAACGGCGGGGGCGTCTTCCTGATCCCCTACCTCGTCGCGTTCGTCCTGATGGGGATCCCGCTCCTCTGGGTCGAGTGGGCGATCGGCCGGCACGGCGGGCAGTACGGGCACCACTCCGCCCCGGGGATGCTCGACCGTCTCGGGAAGAGCCGGCTCCTGAAGTACATCGGCGTCTTCGGCCTCTTCACGAACCTGACGGTCGCGGCCTACTACTGCTACATCGAGTCGTGGACGCTCGCCTACGTCTTCCACTCGCTCAAGGGGACGTTCCGGTCGACGCCGCCGACGGAGTTCTTCCCGGCGTATCTCGGGCAGCACGCCGGGTCGATCACCTCGCTCCCGCCGGAGGCGACGCTCTTCTTCGTCGCCACGCTCGCGCTGAACGTCTGGATCCTCTCCCGCGGCCTCGCGAAAGGGATCGAGCTGGCGGCGAAGATCGGCGTCCCGCTCCT
>CAZWRQ010000171.1:0-10732 GCA_964636395.1 uncultured Holophagales bacterium | reverse complement strand
GCGGCGCTACGAGCTCGTCGTCGACCTCCAGGGGCTCCTCCGCTCCTCGCTCTGGACCGTCTGGAGCGGGGCGAACCGCCGCGTCGGCCGGGGCCGCTGGCCGTGGCTGCACCGCCGGGTGCCGATGTACGACCACCGGCGGACGCCCCACGCCATCGAGAACACGGCGCGCGCGGTCGAGGCGCTCGGGGCGTCGGTCTGCGAAGGCTGGGAGGAGGCGCAGCGCGGTCTCGCCCCGCTGGCCGCACGCCTGCGGGCTGCGGGGACCCGGGACGCCGAGCGGCTCGGTCTTCCGCGGCGGTTCACGGCCGCGTTCCCCATGTCGTCCGGTCAAGCCCGTTCGATCCCTCCAGAGTGGCTCGAGCGCTGGCCCGGGCCGCCGCTCGTCCTCCTCGGAGACGAACGGCTCGCGCGCCATCGGCCGGGGCGGGAGGGGATCATGAACTGCGCCGGTGCGACGCCGCTCCTGGGGAGCCTGGGGCTCGCCCTCGCGGCGGAGCGGGTCGTTTCGGCGGACACGGGGCCCGGGCACATGGCGGCCCTCCTCGGCGCCGAGTCGCTGTCGATCCTCGGGCCGACGAGCCCTGCCCGCGCCGGGCTCCGTGGTCCACGGGCCCGATCGACCGGCGCGCCGTGCGGCGGCTGCGAGGGGAAGCGATGCCGGAGAGCAGCGCGTTGTCTCGCCGACGCGTTCGAGATCGCGCGCACGCGCTGAAGCGCGCAGGCCGCCCGCCCTCTGCGATGATCCGCCGCCCGGAGGTGCCCTTGCCCGCTCCCGTCCGCGCGGTCCTCTTCGACATGGACGGCGTCCTCGTCTTCTCGGAGGACGCCTGGTTCTCGGTTTTCAACGAGACGCTCACGGGCTTCGGCCACCGGCCCGTCTCGCGGGCCGAGTTCGACGCGATCTACGGGAACGGCGCGGCTGCCGACCGGGACGCCTACATGCCCGAGCGGCGCGTCGAGGAGATCGACGCGGCCTACGCGCGGCTCTTCGAGGCCCATCTCGGGGAGATCCGGCCGAACGCCGAGGCCGTCCCCGTGCTCGCGGAGCTCCGCCGCCGGGGGATCCGGACCTCGGTCGCGACGAACACGACGGCGCCGCTCGCCCGACGCGTCCTCGCGCTCCACGGCCTCCTGCCGCTCCTCGACGCGACGGCCTCGGCGGACGAGGCGGGAGCGGGGAAGCCCGACCCAGCGGTCGTCCGCCTCGCCGCGGAACGAGTCGGGACGCCGCTCGACGAGTGCCTCTTCGTCGGCGACTCGCGATTCGACGCGGCGGCCGGCGCGGCGGCTCCCGTCCGCTTCGTCGGGCTCGGGCACGGCACCGGGACGCGGATCGAGCAGCTCGAGGAGGTCCTCGCGCTCGTGCCGGCCGCGGCGGCTCCGCTAAACTCCCCGGTTTGATGTCCGAGAAAATCAGGACCGGCATCGCCGGCTGCGGCTACCTGGGTCGCCACCACGCCCGAATCCTCACCGAGCTTCCCGCCTCCGAGCCCGTCGGGTTCGTCGAGGCGAACGACGCCACCGCCGCCGAGATCGAGGCGAAACACGGCGCTTCCGGCCTCGTCCGGTGCCGGTCCGTGGCGGAGCTGCTCGAGAGGGGCGCGACCGCGGTCATCGTCGCGACCCCGACGTCGACGCACGCGGAGGTCGCCGAGGAGCTCCTCGCCGGCGGCGCCGACGTGATGGTCGAGAAGCCGATGACGGTGACGCTCGGAGAGGCGGACCGGCTCATCTCGATCGCCCGCGCGAAGGGGCGAGTCCTCCAGGTCGGACACATCGAACGGTTCAACCCGGCGGTCGTCGCCGTCCTGCCGCTCGTGACGGAGCCGAAGTTCATCGAGGCGCACCGGCTCGGGGTCTTCGTCCCCCGGGCGCTCGACGTGGACGTCGTCCTCGACCTCCTCGTCCACGACCTCGACATCGCGCTCGAGATCGTGAAGAAGCCGGTCACGGCGATCCACGCGGTCGGCGTGCCGATCCTCTCGAAGAAGGTCGACATCGCCTCGATCCGGATCGAGTTCGAGGGGGGCTGCGTCGCGAACCTGACGGCCTCGCGCGTCTCGACGGAGAAGACGCGGAAGTTCCGCTTCTTCCAGCCCGACTGGTACTTCTCGATCGACACCCAGAAGCGGGACGTGACGGCCTACAGGCTCGATCGGATGAGCGGCCCGCCACGGATCATGGAGTGGCCGGTCGAGGTCGTACCGGCCGACCCGCTGACCGCGGAGGACGGCGCGTTCCTGGAAGCCTGCCGGACACGGACGGAGCCGGCCGTGACCGGCGAGGCCGGCCGCGCGGCGCTGAAGCTCGCGCTCGACGTCCAGGAGGAAGTCCGCCGGAGGGTCGGGTGAAGAAGCGGATCGGCCTCGTCGGCGGGTCGGGTCTCTATGCGCTCCCCGGCCTGACGGTCGAGGAGGAGAGGGCGATCGAGACGCCGTTCGGGGCGCCTTCGGACGCCTTCGTCCTCGGAGAGCTCTCCGGGGTGCCGGTCGCGTTCCTCGCGCGGCACGGGCGCGGCCACCGCCTCCTTCCGTCCGAGGTGAACTACCGGGCGAACGTCTGGGGCTTCCGGAGCCTCGGCTGCTCGTACCTGGTCTCCTCGTCCGCCTGCGGCTCGATGAAGCTCGAGTACCGGCCGACGGACATCGTCCTGCCGGACCAGCTCCTCGACCTGACGAAGGGGCGGGCGGCGACGTTCTTCGGCGAGGGGTGCGTGGCCCACGTCTCCTTCTCGCACCCGGTGTCCTCCTACCTCGTCGAGGCCCTCACCCGGGCGGCGGCGGAGACGGGCGCCGTCGCGCATCGCGGCGGGACTTACCTCTGCATGGAGGGGCCCCAGTTCTCGACGCTCGCCGAGTCGCGCCTCTACCGCTCCTGGAGCGTCGACGTGATCGGAATGACGAACGCGACCGAGGCGAAGCTCTGCCGCGAGGCGGAAATCGACTACGCCACGATGTGTCTCGTGACCGACTACGACTGCTGGCACGAGGAAGAGGCGCCGGTCTCGGTGGAGGCGGTCCTCGCCGTCCTCCGGCAGAACGCAGAGACGGCGGACCGGGTCCTCGGCCGCGCGGTCGCCTCCCTCGACCCGGAACGCCTGCCCGACTGCGACGGCGCGATGCGCCACGCCGTCCTGACCGCGCCGTCGGCTATCCCGCCGGCGGCCCGAGAGCGGCTCGCGCTGCTCATGGAAAGGTACTGGAGATGAGCACGAACCCGAAGGTCGTCGTCACCGGCTCGGTGGCGTTCGACTACCTGATGCGTTTCCCCGGGAAGTTCCAGGACGTCGTCGTCCCGGACCGGATGCACCGCCTTTCGGTCTCGTTCCTCGTGGACGAGATGCGCCGCGTCCGCGGCGGGGTCGCCCCGAACATCGCGTACTCCCTGGCGCTCTTCGGGATGACCCCCGCGATCTTCGCGACGGCGGGGCAGGACGCGGCCGACTACCGCGCCTGGCTCGGGGAGCAGGGGTGCGACGTCTCCGGCATGAAGCTCTGCGACGACGTCTTCACGGCGTCGTTCTTCGTCTCGACGGACCTCGAGCAGAACCAGATCGCGACGTTCTACGCCGGCGCGATGGCGAGGGCGTCGGAGCTGACGTTCCGGTCGTTCGAGCCGGGCTCGGTCGCGCTCGCCCTCATCTGCCCGAGCGACCCGACGGCAATGCGCCAGCACGCGGCGGAGTGCCGCGAGCTCGGCATCCCGTTCGTCTACGACCCGAGCCAGCAGGTGGCGCGCCTCGACGGCGACGACCTGCTCGCGGGGCTCGAGGGGGCCTCGATGCTGATCGGCAACGAGTACGAGCTCGGCGTGATCGAGAAGAAGACGGGGCTCTCGGAGGCGGAGCTGGCCGCGAAGGTCCCCGTCCTCGTCATCACGCGCGGCGAGGAAGGGGCGACGATCGCCCTCCGCGGCGGCTCGCTGGAAGAGCCGGGGGGCGCCCGGACGCTCCGGATCCCGGCCGCGAAGCTCCGGACCGAGGCGCTGGACCCGACCGGCGTGGGCGACGCGTTCCGGTCCGGGCTCGTCGCCTCCCGCCTGCGCGGCCTCCCCTGGGAAGAGGCGGGCAGGGTGGGCGCCGTCGCGGCGGCCCTCTGCCTGGAGACGCTCGGGCCGCAGCCCCGTCGCTGGACCCTCGACGAGCTCCTGACGCGTTACGCCGAGAGCTTCGGCGCGCCCCTCGCCGCCCCGCTCTCCGAGCGGCTCCGGGGCGCCGCGGGAGCGGACTCCGGGCGTCCGGCGACGGGCTTCTCTCTGCTAGACTGAGGCGGTCATGAACGTGCTCGAGGGCCAGCTTCGCGCCGACGGCCGGCGGTTCGGCATCGTCGCCTCCCGGACCAACGACATCGTCGTCTCCCGCCTCCTCGACGGGGCCCTCGACGCCTTCCGGCGGCTCGGCGCGGCCGACGGCGCCGTCACCGTCGTGAAGGTGCCGGGCTCGTGGGAGATCCCCCTGGCGCTGCGCGACCTCGGGAAGGTCGGGGGCTTCGACGCCCTCGTCGCACTCGGCGCCGTGATCCGGGGCGGCACGCCGCATTTCGATTACGTCGCGACCGAGGTCGCGAAGGGAGTGTTCCAGGTCGGGCTCGAGCTCGACATCCCGATCACCTTCGGCGTCCTGACGTGCGACTCGCTCGAGCAGGCGCTCGAGCGGTCCGGCGCGAAGGGGGGCAACAAGGGGTTCGAGGCGGCGACGGCCGCCGTCGAGCTGGCGGACCTCCGCGCGCGGCTGCGGGCGGGCGCGCCGGTCCGGTAGGAGGTCGCCGTGAGCGGCCGCAGGCGGCGGGCCCGGGAACTGGCGCTCCAGCTCCTCTACCAGCGGGACGTCGCCGGGACGTCGCCCGAGGAGATGTTCGCCCGGACGGACGAATACCGGAACGCCGCGCCCGAGGTCCAGGAGTACGCGTCGCGCCTCGTCCTCGGCACGCTCGGCCGGCTCGCGGAGCTGGACGAGCTGCTCGGGAAGCAGTCGGACCACTGGCGCCTCGGGCGGATGCCCGTGGTCGACCGGAACCTCCTCCGCGTCGCTCTCTACGAGCTGCTTCACGAGGACGAGACCCCCGACCCGGTCGTCATCGACGAGGCGGTCGAGATCGCCAAGAAGTTCTCCACGCCGTCGTCGGCGCCGTTCATCAACGGCGTCCTCGACGGCATCCGCCGCAACCTCTTCGGAGCGCGCGAAGCGTCTCCGCGGCGTTCGAGGCCGGCGCCGGCCGGGAGCCGATGACCGCGGCGCTCCTGGCGGCCGCGCTCCTTCTCCTCTCAGGACCCGAGAGGAGCGCTGCCCCGGGACGAGTCGCCGTGGAGACGGCCCGGTACCGGGTCGAGGGGCCGGAGCCGTGGCGCGCCGTAAAGGCCGTCGAGGCGCCGGGCTACCGCGTCGCGCTCTCTTCGCCCGACGGACGTACGCTCCTGGCGACGGTCGAGGTGGACGGTGCCCCCCTGCGCGACACGGCGCCGTATCCCGTCGACCCGGGGACGCTCCCGCCAGAGGCAAGGGCGCTCCTGGCCGAGCCGCTCGACGCCGACGACGAGCTGGAGGACCTCTCCCGGATCCTCCTGCGCGGAGCGACGACTCAGCTCGAGGCCGTGGAGCGGGTCGTCGCCTGGGTCTCGAAGCGGATCCGCTACGAGCCGCCGAGCCTCCTCCCGGAGTCCGCCGCCACGTGCCACCGGAGCCGGCGGGGCTCGTGCGTCGGCCGATCGCTCCTCGCGGCCGATCTCCTCCGCCGGGGCGGAATCCCGGTCCGCCAGGTGACCGGCATCCTGACCGCCCGCACGCCGAGCGAGCTGACCGACAATTCACAGGAGCATTTCAGCGAGACGATCAGCGGAGTGCGACACCGGTGGATCGAGGTCTACGTGCCGGGGCTCGGATGGGTCCCGTCGGACCCGGGAGGCCTCGCGAACATGCTCACGGCGCGACACCTGGCTCTTCCGGCGGCTCCGCCCGAAGGCTTCGGGCTGTCGATCGTCTCCCGCGGCCCCGCGCTCGCATGGAAGGCCCGCGACGGCTCGTTCGCCCGGCCCCGGCTCCGTGTCGTCGAAGCGGTGGACCTGCCCCCCGGGGGACGGCAGCCATGACCGCGTCGGGACCGATCCGTCGGCACGTCCTCATCGTCGACGATTCCGGACCCGCTCGTCTCCTGGTTCGGCAGGCGCTCGAGGGATGGGCCCGCCGGACGGGCCAGAGGGTCGACGTCGTCGAGGCCGAGAACGGGTTCGAGGCGCTCCGGGAGCTCCCGCGCGCGCCGATCGACCTCGTCCTGACCGACGTGAACATGCCGACCCTCTCGGGCCTCGAGCTGATCCGGATGATCCGCTCCCGGCCGGAGCAGAGCTCCCTGCCGGTGATCGCCGTCTCGACGGAACGCGACACGGAAGACGCCGCACGAGCGCGGAAGGCGGGGGCCGACGGCTATCTCGGGAAGCCGTTCGACGTCGAGACGTTCGACCGGGTCCTCGGCGAGGTCCTGGGATCGAAGGCACCGGAGGAGCCGTGACCCGCCCGAAGAAGCCGGGCGGCGCATTCTTCGGAGAGTTCCTGGCCGAGGCGGAGATGCTCCTCGAGGAGGCCGGGTGCGGGATCGACGCCCTCGACGCGGACGGAGACGACCCGAATCCCGAAAGGGTCAACGCGCTCTTCCGCTCGATCCACTCCCTGAAGGGCGTCGCGGGAATGGTCGGCTACGCCGGCGTCGCCGACACCGCGCACGCGCTCGAAGCGCTGCTCGACGACCTCCGGATGGGACGGGTCCCGGCGTCACCCGCCGTGCGCGGGGCGGTGCGCGAGGGCCTCGGAGCGCTCTCCGGGCTCGTGGCCCGAATCGCGGCCGGCGAGGAGGCGCCGACCCTCGCGACGCCCCTGAAGGACCGCCTCGAGGCTCTCGCCAGCCCGGCGGAGCCGCGCGCGGCCGAGCGGCCGGCGCTGCCGCCCGAGCTCGACGCCACGCTCTCCGACTACGAGAGGCATCGCGCGTCCGAGGCCGCGAAGCGGGGGAAGGCGCTCGTCCTCGTCGACCTCGACCTCGATTTCGACTCGTTCGACGCGGGGCTCAGGAACGCGATGAACGAGGCGTCGGCCGCGGGGGAGCTGATCGGGACCTTTCCAGGCACGGCGGCCGACCCGGCGCGGATGGCGTTTCGCCTCCTCGTGGCGTTGCCGCCCGGATGCGACGTGGCGGCCCTCGGCGCTCGGTGCGCGGCCCGCGACGTCGTGCCGCTCTCGGCCGGCGCATCCGCACCGCCGCCGGCCGCGGCGTCTCCAGAGCCGGCGGCGGTCATCGAGACGGGACCGGAGGCCGTTCCGCAGATCGCACGGGGCGTCGTCCGCGTCCCGCTCGAGAAGGTGGCCGCGCTCGTCGACCTCGCCGGGGAGCTGGCGCTCGCGCGGTCCGCGCTGGGACGTTCCCTCGGGCAGGCCCTCGCCGGGGCGTCGGACCGGGGAGCCCGGTTCGAGACGCAGCGGGCCTTCGCCCGGCTCGACCGCCTCGTCGCGACGCTCGGACCGGCGGCCCTGGCGCTGCGACTCGTCCCGGTGGAGACGCTGACGACTCGGCTGGCGCGTGCCTTCGCGAGGACCGCTTCCGCGCTCGGCCGCGAGGCCGATTTCGTCGTCCAGGGGGTCGAGACGGAGATCGACAAGGTCCTCGCCGACGAGCTGGGTGACCCGCTGCTTCACATCCTTCGAAACGCCCTCGACCACGGTATCGAGTCGCCCGAAGAGCGGGCCGCGGCCGGCAAGCCGCGCCGGGGGCGCGTGGCCCTGACGGTGGCGCCGAGCGGGCGCGAGGTCGTGCTGACGTTCTCCGACGACGGCCGGGGAGTCGACGCCGCGGGCATCGTGGCGAAGGCCCGCCAGACCGGCCTGCTCGGACCGTCCGATCCCGACCCGTCCGACCCCTTCGCGCTCCTGTTCCGGGCCGGCTTCTCGACGGCCCGGGAGGTCTCGGAGATCTCGGGGCGAGGCGTCGGGCTCGACGTCGTGAGGGAGAAGCTGGCCGCTCTCGGAGGCCGCGTCTCGGTCCGCTCGGTCCCCGGCTCGGGGACGACGTTCGAGGTGGTCGTCCCGATGACGCTCGTCCTCCTGGAGTCGCTCGTCGTGAGAGTGGGCGAGGTCTGGTTCGCCCTCCCGGGGGAGAACGTACGGCGGACGCTCCAGGACGCCGCGGACGGCGTCGAGATCGTCGACGGGCGGGCCTGTTTCCGCGACGGTGACGAGGCCCTCCCGCTGGCGCGCCTCGACGCGCTCTTCGGCCTCCCGAAGAGCGCGGACTCCGGCGGCGCGGAGCCCGTCGTCGTCGCCGAGGACGGACGACGGGCCGCGGCTCTCGTCGTGGACGCCGTCGAAGGGGTCTGGGACCTGCTCGTGAAGCCCCTCGCGGACTCCGTGCCGCGACCGAAGGAGATCGCGGGCGCCGCCGAGGTGCCCGGCGGCGAGATCGCCCTCGCGCTCGACGCCGGTGCGCTGATCGCGAGGATCCACTCCGGTCCGGCGGAGGCGAGGACGGCGTGAGCGGAGACGGGCTCCTCCTGGCGTTCCGCGCGGGTGGGGAACGGTTCGCGGTGCCGCTCGACCGCGTGCGCGAGGCCGCCCGCCCGAGGCGGATCGCGCCGTTGCCCGGGGCGCCTCCGGAGTGGAGCGGCGTCGCGCTGGTCCGGGGAGAGGCGCTCGGAGTGATCGACGTCGCCGCGGCGATGGGGCTTCCGCGCACGCCCGCGAGACCGGCGCCGCTGGTCGTCGTACTTTACGGCTCGGACCACGCGCTCCTCGTCGATTCGATCGACGGCGTGGAGACGTATCCCTCCGGTCGGGTCGCGCCGCCGCCTCCGGGGCGGGGCGCGCTTCACAGGATCGTCGCGGAGGAGGCGGGATTCCTCTCGCTCCTCGACGTCGACCGGCTCGCGGCGAGAGGCGAACGATGAGCGACGACAGCACACGGGACCTCGCTGCGAGAGCGGCCGCCAGGGACGCGACGGACAGGTGGAACGCGGCCGGCGAGCTGGCCCGCGTCCCGGGGGAGGAGGCCGAGTCGGCGCTACTCGCCCTGCTCAAGGACGAGGACTACCGCGTGCGGGAGCGCGCCGTCGCGGGGCTCGGACGACGATTCACACCGCGCGTGGCGTCGGCCTGCGCCGTGGCCCTCGCCGACGACGACGACGCCGGGCATCGCGCGGCCGGCCTCGCCCTCCTCGTGAAGGGCGGCGCGGCGGGTCGCGCCGTCCTCCTCGGTGCGCTTCAGCACCCCTCGGCCGACGTGCGCATCTCGGCCGCCGCGGCGCTGCCCGGCCCTGCCCCCGGGCTCGAGACGGTGACCGCCATCGAGGCCGCGGCGCGGCGGGAAGGGGACCCGAACGCGCGCGCGGCGCTCCTCCTCGCGCTCGGCCGGACGGGCCGGAGAGAGGCGATCGCGCCTCTGCTCGCGGCGCTCGAAGAAGGGAACCTCTGGCTCCAGGTCCACGCGCTGGAGGCGCTCGGCGAGGTCGGCGACCCCGAGATCGCACCGCGCATCCTGCCGCTCCTGACGAACGCGAACCTGCGTCACGGAGCCCTGCACGCCCTCGCCCGCCTTCGGTCTCCCGTCGCCGGCGAGCCGCTCCTCCGGCGCGCCGCCGCGGGGGAGGTCGACGGCTTTCTCCTGGCGGCGCTGCGCGCAGCGCTCGAGTCCGCCTCGGTCACCACCCTCGCCGGCCTCCGCCCGCTCTGGCCCGGGGCCGGCGCGACGCTCCTCGCGCTCCTCGAGGACCTGGAGGAGGACGCCTCGCTCCGGACCGACGCCGCGCACGTCCTCGCCCTTCTCGACCTTCCGGGCGCCTCGCTCGCGATCGTGACCTACGGACCGTTCCGCGACGGCTACGCCGCCCTCCGGGCGCTTCCCCGGTCCCGCCGGGAGGAGACGCTCCTCTGCGCCCTCCAGGTGGCGGACCCCGAGCCCGCTCTCGAGCTTCTCGACGCGCATCGCGGCGGGCCGGAGGCGCCGACGCTCCTGCCGCTTCTCGTCCACCCGTCCGCGACGGTGAAGGCGGCCGTGCTCTCGTGCGTGCCGGCGGGGCTGGTCCCGATTCCCGATCTGATCGACGTCCTCGCCGAGGACGACCCCGAGACGGCCCTGGCCGCCGCGCTGGCGCTGGCGAGCGACGAGTCGGGCGAGCCGCTCGACCGGCTTCCGAAGAGGCGGCGGGCCCTTCTCGATCGGGCGGGCGGCCCGGACGGCCCCGGCCGCATCGCGGCGCTCGCGGCGCTCGGCCCGGCCGACGGCGTGGACGTGGAGGCGGCCGTTCGCGGCGCGCTGTCGTCGCCCGATCCCGCCGTGCGCGAGGCGGCGGTGGCCGCGGCCGCGCGGGGACGCCGGATCGGCTCCCACGAGATCGTGACGTGCCTTTCCGACGAGAACGCGACCGTCAGAGCGGCGGCGCTTCGGGGCCTCGCCCTCCGGGCCGAGCGCGGCGAGACGCTGCCCGGCGTCACCTGGAGAGACGGCCTCGTCTTCCTGGTCGACGACCCGGCGGCCGCCGCGGCCGCCGGCGCGGCCGTGGTCGCGCTGGCCGGCGCCGAGCGTCCACGCCTCGTGGAGGAGATGCTCGTCCAGGAGCCGGCCGTCCGGATCGCCGCGCTCGAGGAGATCGAGAGGACCGGCGACGCGGAGGCCGCCCGGAGCGCCGTCGCCGCGCTCGGGCACGAGGACCCTGAGACGGCCTGCGCGGCGGTGCGCGCCCTCGCCGTCGCCGA
>CAZWRQ010000170.1:0-10783 GCA_964636395.1 uncultured Holophagales bacterium | reverse complement strand
GCGCCTTCAGGAACCGCTCTCCCGCCGCAAGATCGCCGCCGCAGGGGCGGGCCTCGGCTCGGGCGCCGCCGGGGTTTCGGGCGCCTTCGAGACCGTCTCCGCGGCGGGAGTCTCGGGGGGGGTCGGCTTGTCTTCGCTCATCGCGCTCGCCCGTTCACGAAGCGCGCCGGAGGGTGCGCGACTTCTGGATCTTCTTCTGCAGCTCCATGAGGCCGTAGAGGAGCGCCTCCGGCCGCGGGGGGCAGCCGGGGACGTAGACGTCGACGGGGATGAGCCGGTCGACTCCCTGGGTCACGGCATAGGTCCGATAGGGGCCGCCGCAGGTCGCGCAGGAGCCCATGGCGATGACCCACTTCGGATCGGCCATCTGGTCGTAGAGGCGGCGGACGATGGGGGCCATCTTCTCCGTGACCGTCCCGGCGACGAGCATCAGGTCGGCCTGACGCGGCGAGCCGCGGAAGACCTCCGCGCCGAAGCGCGCCATGTCGTGGCGGCTGTCCGTCACGGCCATCATCTCGATCGCGCAGCAGGCGAGGCCGAACTGAAGCGGCCAGAGAGAGTTCTTGCGTCCCCAGCCGATCAGGGCGTCGACCGAGGTCGTGATGACGTTGTCTGGCAGGTCCTTGATCAGGCCCACGAGAGCGCCCCCCGCTTCCAGACGTAGACGTATCCCAGCACCAGGATGTAGAGGAAGACCGCCATCTCGATCAGCCCGAACAGGAGGAGCTTGTCGTACATGACCGCCCACGGGAAGAGGAAGACCGTCTCGACGTCGAAGACGACGAAGAGGACGGCGATGAGGTAGTACCGGACCGAGAACCGGTGATCGTGGGCATCGGTCGCCGACGCGATGCCGCACTCGTAGGGCGACAGCTTCGTCGGGTTCGGCGCCTTGGCCCGGAGGAGCGCCATCACGACGAGGATGGCGATCGGGAAAAGCGCCGCGATCGCGGCGAAAAAGAGAATCGGAATGTAGCTCTGCACGGCCTCGGCCCCCCGCGCGCGCGCCTCCCCTGGGGCGCTTCCGCCCCTGGTTTGTGCGCGTCGTCACATGCGGCGGATTGTCCGGTCGGGATGTCTCGAAGTCAAACCAAGGGGCTCGAAATCAAGGACTTCCCGAGTCCCGTTTCACGTTCGGCAACGAGGACGCGGATCGACTCCCCCATCCCGCCCGGGCTGACGAGCTTGGCCACGGCGTTTCTCTCGGCGACCATCGACGCCGAGACGGCCTCGCCCGGGTCGAGCGCGAGCTCCTCCGCGACTCCGGTCGCGAGGAGGAAACGGGACTGCGAGACGAGCCCGCGGACGACGAAACCTTCGGCGCGAAGCGTCTCCTCGACCTCCCCGAAGTCGACCCACGCCGTGATGTCGCGGCTCCCCGGGTCGGTGAGGACGTCGCGGGAGACGCGGTGGGACAGGAACGCCTCGAGGGTCCCGTTCGGACGCGCCGGGCCGTAGAGAGCTCGCGTCGGGGCTCCGTAGTCGAAGAAGAGGAGCAGCCCCCGGTCGAGGCGGGACGCGATCGTCCGGACGAGCGCCGCCGCCCCCGGGCGGACCTCGAAAAGCTGGTTCGGCTCCAGCGCCGCCCCCCGGAACGCGAGCGCGGAGAGGATCTTGAAACCGTCCGGGCAGGGCTGCTCCACCCACGAGAACCGGCCCTCCCCGTCCAGACCGACGCGTCGCTCGTAGGGCGTGCCCTCCTCGTCCACCCGGAGGGCGCGAACGGGGAGGGCGTCGAGCAGCTCGTAAGCGACGACGAGCCCTGAGAGCGCCCCCGGAAGCTCGTCGACGGAGGAGTGGAACGTGGCGCCCGGCACTCGCCGGAGAGCGGCGGCTCGCCGTTCAGCCGAGGCCTCCACGCCACGAAGCCGCCAGCCGGCGCCCGTCGCCTCCTCTTCCAGGAACGAGAGAAGCTCCCCTTCCCCGGATCCGACGTCGACGAGGTCGATCGGCCCTCCGAGCTCCCGGGCAAGGCGGGTGGTCGCCCGCGCGAGGCACCGCGCAAAGGCCGGATGCCACGAGGCCCCGGTGACGAAGTCGCCGCTTCGGCCGACGCGACCGGGCCGCTCGTAGTAGCCGCCCGCCGCGTCGTAGAGCGCAGCGCCCTGGAAATCGTCGAACCGGAGCGGCCCTTCTCGAGCGATCCGGTCGCGAAGGCGGTCGGCCAGGGGGGAGACGCCGGCGTCGCTCACCTCCTCATTCTGACCGTCTCCGGGGATGGCGTCAGCGCTAAGATCCTCGGCCGCGGAAGGAGACACGCCGTGCCGTACGAGCTGAAGACGAGTCCGGACGAGATCCAGCTTCTGGTGAGCTCCCCCGATCGCGCGGGTCTTTTCAGGGACACTCTGGCCGGCGTCCTCGAGGCCATCTACGGCGCAGCGCTCCCTGAGGGAAAGAACGAGGGACAGGTCGTCCCCGTCCAGGCATCGGCGGGAGACGACGACGCCCTCCTCGTCGAGCTCGTCCATGACGTCCTCAGGGCGGCACGCGAAGAGGGAGGGGCGCTCCGGACGCCCCGCTGGTTCGCGTTCGACGAGAGGCGCGTCACGGCCAACCTCCCCATCCACCTGCCGAAGGTCGACGTCCGGCCGATTCAGGTCTCGGGGGCGGCCGTGGAGACCGGCGAGGAGGGCTGGAACGCCCGGGTCGAGCTCCTGCCCCGGGTCGAGGCCTGACCGAGCGGCCCCTGTGCCCGATCCGCATGAAAAAAGCCCCCGGGGCCGAAACCCCGGAGGCTCTTCAACCCTTGAAGGTAGAGCGCTTTAGCGCTGGACACCCTCCGGCCACTGAACGAAGGAGCCGTTCACGTAGACGATGTCGGCATTGAAGTCGGTCGTCGGGCCGAGGACAGTGCCAGTGGTCGCCGCCATCGTGCCGTCCCGTCCGGCAGACGCGAGGGCGTAGATGCTCCCGGTCGAGTCGACGCTGGAAAGGAACCAGGAGTTCCAGCCGTCGGCGAGCGGGACCTGCTTGACGTAGGTCGGGGAGACGTAGTTCGAGATGTTGCCGAGGGTTGCGTTGATCGTGACGCCCGTCGGGATGGTGTAGCCAGCCGCCGGCGGGTACCGGTTGAGGTCGACGGCATACGCCTCGATGGCGGTCGCCGTCGTCCGGATGTCGCCCATCGACCGGCGCTGCTTGGCGCGCTGGATCGCGTTCAGCAGGTTGGGAATCGCGATCGCGACGATGATGCCGATGATCGCGACGACGATCAGCAGCTCGATGAGGGTGAAGCCTTTCGAGTTCCTCTTCATGTGAGAAAGCCTCCTTGATCGCCGCGCTGCAAGTCTCGCGCCGCCGTTCGCCTGCGGCACCGAGCGCATTCCTCAGCCCTTCCCGTACCCGCCCGCGAGAACACCGACAAAAAGTGTCACGCCTTGCCGTCCCCGACTTGCGAAAAGTGTCGGCACACCCGGCCTCGGTCAGCGCTGGACACCATCCGGCCACTGAACGAACCGGCCGTTGACCAGGATGATGTCGTCACGGAAGTCGGTCGTCGGCTCGTACAGGGGTGCAGTCTGGGGTACCCCCCCCCTCCCGCTCGATCTCAGGACGTAGTCGGCCCGCGAGGCGTTCACCCCGTACGTGAACCAGGAGTTCCAGCCGTCCACCAGGGGGAGCGTTCGAATGTAAGTCGGCTGAAGGTAGTTCTGCGTCGCCACGAGGTTCTCGGTGGGAAGACCCAGGCCGGCGGGCAGGACGAAAGCGCTCGCCGGAGGATATCGGTCGAGGTCGGCCGCGTAGGCTTCGATAGCCGTCGAGATCCCTCGCATGTCCGCCATCGACCGGCGCTGCCGGGCCCGCTCGATCGCGTTGAGGTAGTTCACGACCCCGATCGCGACGACGATCCCGACAATGGCGACGACGACGAGAACCTCGATCAGGGTGAATCCCGCCCACCGTCGGATGCGCATCATTCGCTTCTCCCCTTCGCCTGATCGAATCAAGATCCGTGCCGATCCCGGGGGCTCCCCCCCTAGAATGGGCGGGCGTGATCCCGAAACGGCCTTTCGTGAGCGAGCTGACGCTCGAGCGCGAGCTCGAGGAGTTCGATCGCCTCAAGCCGAGGCTCCGCGAGGTCTGGGACTCTTTCACGATGCGGGACGAGGAGCCTCACACGTCGATCGTCGTCCCCTCCCTGACGCTGGACCAGGAGGAGCTCCGGAAGCTGGAGGGCTCGCCCTACTACGAGGAGCGCCTCCTGTTCCTCCTGATTCGCCTTCGGAACCCACGCGCGCGGGTCGTCTTCGTAACCTCGCAGCCGGTCCACCCGCTCGTCCTCGAGTACTACTTCCAGCTCCTCGTCGGAATCCCGGCGAGCCATGCCCGGGCCCGTCTGACCCTCCTCTGCGCCTACGACGACTCCCCGCGCTCGCTGACGGAGAAGATCCTCGAGCGGCCCCGCCTCATCGAGCGGATCCGGGCCGGCGTCGCCGACCCGTCGCGCGCCTACCTCACCGTCTTCAACTCGACGCCGCTCGAGCGGAAGCTCGCCGTCCTCCTCGGCGTCCCTCTCAACGGCGTCGATCCATCGCTCCGGCACCTCGGGACGAAGTCCGGGAGCCGGAAGGTCTTCCGCGAGGCCGGCGTCCCCCTGCCGGAAGGCTTCGAGGACCTCCGGTCGCTCGAGGACGTCGAGGAGGCGCTCCTCGAGCTCCACCGCCGACGACCCCGGGCCCGGAAAGCGGTCGTGAAGCTGGACGACAGCTTCTCGGGAGAAGGGAACGCGATCTTCCGATTTCCAGCGGAAGTGCGGCGGGAGACCGTGCGCGAGGCGATGCAGCGTTTCGAGTACGCCGTCCCGTGGGAGACGAACGAGGACTACTTCTCCCGTTTCGCGCGGATGGGGGGCATCGTCGAGGAGTTCCTCGAAGCCGGACAGAAGACCTCGCCGAGCGTCCAGCTCCGGGTCGACCCCCACGGCGCCGTCGTCCCGATCTCGACCCACGACCAGGTGCTCGGCGGCGTCGGCGGGCAGGTCTTCCTCGGGTGCCTGTTCCCAGCGGCCGACGGCTATCGGCTCGAGGCCCAGGCGGCCGCGCACCGCATCGGCGAGGCCCTCGCGACCCACGGCGTCGTCAGCCGGTTCGGCGTGGACTTCCTCGCGACGCGAGCGGACGACGATTCCCCCTGGTCGCTCCACGCCCTCGAGATCAACCTCCGGATGGGCGGGACGACGCACCCTTACCTGGCGCTCCAGTTCCTCTCGGGCGGCCGGCTCGACCCGGGCTCGGGACTCTTCTTCTCACCCCGGGGGCTCCCCAAGTTCTACCGCGCGACCGACAACCTCAAGTCCGAGGCCTACCGGGGCCTCCTGCCGGAGGACCTGATCGAGATCCTCACGATCAACGGCCTCCACTACTCGCACAACACCGAGTCGGGCGTTCTCTTCCACCTCATAGGCGCCCTTTCCCAGTACGGAAAGATCGGCGTGACCGCGATCGGCAACAGTCGAGAGGAGGTCGAGCACCTCTACGCGCGGACGCTCGCGATCCTGGATCGCGAGACCTCGTTCGGGCGGTAGGCCCTCCGGACCTCTCGGCCCGTCTCGCCGTCACCGCTCGCCACGGTCCGCGCGCCCATGGCAGGGACCTCCGGCCCGCGCCTCAGCTCCCCGGTGCGTTCAAGGCCGAGTCGATGGCCCGAGCCAGATCCGTGCGCCCGAGCCCGGCAGCATGCCGCCGCATCCCCTCGACGCGCGGCCGAAGACCCGGGTCGGCGCGAAGCCCCGCGGTGAGTTCCGCGGTGACCGCGGACGCGTCCCCGCGGGAGAGAGAGAGGACACCGAGGTTCACCCACGCTCTCCCGTTCCCGGGTGCGTCGCGGACCGTCGCGGTGAACAGGGCCCTGTCGTCACGCCAGTCCGGAATTCGGCCCCAGACCCGCGACGCGCCCGCGAGCGCGACGAGTCCGACGGCGAGAACGGCCGCCCGCCGACCGTGTCGAGGAACCCGCGCGACGATCTCGCCAAGGCAGAGGACGACGCCGGCGGCCGGCAGGAAGAGCAACCTCTCCGTGAAGAGGACGGCCGTCGGGTACGCGACGTTCGCGAACGGGAGGTACGAGAGGAGCGCCCAGGCGAGCCCGAGCGACGCGATCGGGGCTCTCGACCGGAGGAAGAGCGCCGCGCCGGAGGCGCCGAGAAGGATCGCCGCCCCCGCGGCGATCCGCCTCGCGTCCCGGAGGTCGGCGTCCGCGACCGCGTTCGAGCCGTAATCGGCGACCAGTGTGCGGGGCCAGACGAGCCGCTCCGCCGCGAGCGGGACGAGCGCGACGGCCCCGGAGACGCGCTCGGCGGCCGCTCCGGACGCGAGCTTGTTCTCGATCGGAGCGATCCGGGCATTCGGTCCGGTCAAGAACCCGCCGAGGACCGTGAGCCGAAGCGCGAAGACCCCGGCGGCGACGAGGCCCCAGCAGGCCGCCGCCGGTCCGAGACGCGAGAGGCTCTCCCGAAGCCGCCCGTCCCGAAAGCCCGGCAGGACGGTCGCGCCCAGGAGGAGCGGCGCCGCGAACGCGGTCTCCTTCGACAGGAGCCCGAGAGCGAGGACGAGCGCCGAGGCCGACGCCAGACCCCAGCGTCCCCCTCCCGACCTCGCCGCAGACCGGAGCGCGAGGAGGAGCGCGCCCGCGACGGCCGCGAACGACAGCAGCTCCGCCCGGCCGACGACCCCGAGGAGAACGTCGGACCGGACCGGATGAGCCGAGAAGAGCACGACGACCACGTCCGCCACGACGGAGGGCCCTCCGACCTCGACCACCAGGAGCCCGAGGAGGGCCGCGCCGAGCGCGCCCCAGAGCAGATTCGCGAATCGGAGCGGCAGGGGATCGAGCCCGAAGGCGCGAGCGTCGAGGCCCAGAGAGACGATCGCCACAGGCCGATAGTCCGTTGCTCCGTCCGCCTCCCGCCGGGGAAACCAGGGCCTGGAGAACGCTGCAATCAGCTCGGCCTGGCCCGTGACCTCCGGCCTCGCCTCGACCATCGCGTGGTCGTCGAAGACGAAGCCGTTCGGAAGCGAGGGCAGGTAGGCCACGAGATGCACGAAGAGCGCGAGCGCGAAGACCCGCGGGAACCGGGAGAACCGCACCGACTCCACGAGCCCATCGTAGCCGGTCGCTCCGCCCGCGCCGACACGGGGTTCGGTCATACCGACGCCCCTGCCGCCGAGTCCTCGCGATCCCGGTCTCCTCCCGGCGGGCGGGAGGCTCGCCGGGGCGACCTCAAGCCGCCGCCGCGACGGCCTCCTCGCCGGGCGTCTCCGGCCCCGGCAGCTCCCGTTTCTTCCAGAGGAGGTAGACGGCCGGGTAGACGAGGAGCTCGAGGGCGAAGGACGTGACGAGCCCGCCGACCATCGGCGCGGCGATCCGCTTCATCATGTCGGCCCCGACCCCCGTCGACCACATGATCGGCAGGAGGCCGAAGAACGCCGAGAGGACCGTCATGGCCTTCGGCCGGATCCGCTTCACGGCGCCGTGGACGACCGCCTCGACGAGGTCGGGGAGGTTCCGGAGGAGCCCCTTCTTCTTCGCCTCGTCGTGCGCGAGGTCGAGGAATAGGAGCATGAAGATCCCCGTCTCGGCGTCGAGACCCATGAGGGCGATCATCCCGACCCAGACCGCGATCGACATGTTGTAGTCGAGGAGCCAGAGGTACCACACGGCTCCGACGACCGAGAACGGCACGGCCAGGACGATGATGAGCGTCTTCGTCACCGACTTCGTGTTCGCGTACATGAGGAGGAAGATCAGGACGAGCGTGACCGGGATGACGACCTCGAGCCGCTCCCGCACCCGGACCATGTTCTCCCACTGGCCGCTCCAGACGAGGGAGTAGCCCGTCGGGACCTTCACCCTCTCCGCGACGGCGGCCTTTGCCTTCTCGACGAAGCGCCCGACGTCCTGCTTCGACGTGTCGAAGTCGACGTAGACGTAGCCCGAGAGGAGCCCGTTCTCGTTCCGGATCATCGACGGCCCCGTCACGAGGCGGATGTCGGCGAGCTGCCCGAGCGGCACCTGCGCCCCCGACATCGTCGGGACGAGGACGCGCGAGAGGCTCGAGAGGTCCTCGCGCAGCTCGCGCGGGTAGCGGACGTTCACGCTGTAGCGCGCCCGCCCCTCGATGGTCGTCGTGACGGTCTCGCCGCCGATCGCCGTCATGATCACCATGTTCGCGTCGGCCACGGTGAGCCCGTAGCGGGCGAGGGCGTCGCGCTTCAGCTCGAAGTCGATGAAGTAGCCTCCCGCGACCCTCTCGGCGAAGGCCGAACGCGTCGCCGGGAGCGTCCTCACCGCCGCCTCGACATCGGCGCCGATCCGCTCGATCTCGGCGAGGTCCGAGCCGAAGACCTTCACGCCGATCGGCGTCCGGATGCCGGTCGTCAGCATGTCGATCCGGCCCTTGATGGGCATCGTCCAGGCGTTCGTCGAGCCCGGGATCTTGAGGGTGCGGTCCATCTCGCCGATCAGCTCCTCGTACGTGATCCGGTCGCGCCAGACGTGCCGGAGGACCGCCGACAGCCACTCCGGCGCCCACGGGGAGAACCAGCGCTCCTTCGACCGCCACTCCGCCTCGGGCTTCAGGATGACCGTCGTCTCCATCATCGAGAGGGGCGCCGGGTCGGTCGAGGTCTCGGCGCGCCCCGCCTTGCCGAAGACGCGCTCCACCTCGGGGAACGTCGCGAGGACCCGGTCCTGCGTCTGGAGGAGCTTCGCGGCCTCGGTGACGGAGATTCCGGGGAGCGTCGTCGGCATGTAGAGGATCGTTCCCTCGTGGAGCGGCGGCATGAACTCCGACCCGAGGGAGAGGTAGACCGGCACGGTCGAGACGAGGACGAGGAGCGAGATCGCGACGACCTTCTTCGGGTGGCGGAGCACGGCCCGGCAGACGGGGTCGTAGAGCCGGAAGAGGACCTTCGAGACGGGGTGCTTCTCCTCGGCGTGGTAGGTCCCGACGGCGACCGCGTTGACGACCTTCTCGACGAGGCGGGCGGGAAGCCGGACGAGCCGCGAGAGGGCGCTCTCCCCGCCGTGCGCGAAGCCGAACCGGAACGGGTCCATCCGCGCGAAGAGCATCCGCATCGCCGGGTCGAGCGTGATCGCGAGGACGGCCGCGATCGCCATCGCGAAGTTCTTCGACCACGCGAGCGGCGTGAAGAGGCGCCCCTCCTGGTCGACGAGCGTGAAGATCGGGAGGAACGAGACGGCGATGACGAGGAGGGAGAAGAAGACCGACGGGCCGACCTCCATCAGCGCCTCGAGACGAACGGCGTGGAAGTCCCCCTTCCGTCCCGAGTCGTTCCAGATCTGGAGCTTCTTGTAGGCGTTCTCCACTTCGACGATCGCGCCGTCGACGAGGACGCCGATCGAGATCGCGATGCCGCCGAGCGACATGATGTTGACCGTGATCCCCATCAGGTGGAGCGGGATGAAGGCGAGGAGGACCGAGACCGGGATCGTCAGGATCGGGACGAGGGCGCTCGGGACGTGCCAGAGGAAGATGAGGATGACGATCGAGACGATGACGATCTCCTCGACGAGCTTCCCCTTCAGGTTGTCGATCGCCGACTCGATGAGCGTCGAGCGGTCGTAAGTCGTCACGAGCTCCACCCCGGGCGGGAGCGACGGCCGGAGCTCGTCGATCCGGGCCTGCACGCGCTCGATGACGTGGAGGGCGTTCTCCCCGGAGCGCATGACGACGATCCCGCCGACGGTCTCTCCCTTTCCGTCCAGCTCGGCGAGGCCCCGACGCAGGTCGGGCCCGAGGGCGACGCTGCCGAGGTCCCGGATCGTCACCGGCGTTCCGCGCTCGTCGGTCTTCACGACGACCTTCTCGATGTCGGTCGCCCCCTTCAGGTAGCCGCGGCCACGCACCATGTACTCGCGGCCGGAGATCTCGATGAGCCGCCCCCCGACCTCGTCGTTGCTCCTCCGGAGGGCGTCCGACACGGCCTCCAGAGAGAGGCCGTAGGCCGCGAGGCGGTTCGGGTCGACGGTGACCTGGTACTGCCGCGCCATCCCGCCGACGGTCGCGACCTCGGCGACGCCCGGCACCGACTGGAGCTGGTAGCGGAGGAACCAGTCCTGGTAGGAGCGGAGCTCGTCGAGGGAGGTCTTGCCCGTCTCGTCGACGAGGGCGTACTGGTAGACCCACCCGACGCCCGTGGCGTCGGGGCCGATCTCCGTCTTCACGCCCGAAGGCAGGCTCCCCTGGATCTTGGAGAGGTACTCGAGGACGCGCGATCGGGCCCAGTAGAGGTCCGTCCCGTCCTCGAAGATGACATAGACGAACGAGTAGCCGAAGTCGGAGTAGCCCCGGATCGTCTTCACCTTCGGCGCCCCGAGGAGGGCGGTGACGATCGGGTAGGTCACCTGGTCCTCGAGGATGTCGGGGCTCCGGTCCCACCTCGAGAGGACGATGACCTGGGTGTCGGAGAGGTCGGGGATCGCGTCGAGAGGGACGTTCCGGAGCGCTCGGAACGCGAGGAGAACCGCGACCGCCCAGAGGGCGAGGACGAGGCACTTGTTCTCCGCCGAGAAGCGGATGATCTTCCTAATCACGATCGGCCTCTCAATGCTGGTGCGCCGAGCCCGGCACGGACGGCGACGGTGTGGGTGCGGACGCCGCGTGGCCTTCCTGACCCGCCCCTGGCGTGGCGCCGTCCCTCAAGCCGGCGAGGGCCGAGGCGAGGCGCGACTCGGAGTCGACGAGGAAGCTCGCCCCGAGGGCGATCTCCTCCCCTTCGGCGAGGCCGGAGAGGATCTCCCAGCTCCCCCCCCCCTGCTCGCC
>CAZWRQ010000169.1:0-10802 GCA_964636395.1 uncultured Holophagales bacterium | reverse complement strand
TCGAGCGCCTCGACATGATGCTGAACGACTCGATGTACGGGATCCTCTTCCGCGACATCAACATGTACCGGACGTTCGTCGACCAGAAGTTCAGCCGGATGGTGAACGCCTGGGCGGGCGTCGTCATCAACACCGGCGAGGACAACTACCTGACGACGTCGGACGCGGTGGAGAAGGCCTACACCGTCCTCGCGAGCCAGTTCCTGAACGAGCGCTTCGCCGAGGTGGCCGGGCTCGAGCCGTGGCAGATGGGCCTCGGTCACGCGTTCGAGATGGACCCGTCGCTTCCGGACGGCTTCCTCCTCGAGGTCGCGCAGGCGCTCATGGCGCGGGAGATCTTTCCCGACGCGCCGCTGAAGTACATGCCGCCGACGAAGTTCATGACGGGCGACGTCTTCCGGGGCGTCGTCCAGAACGCGCTCTTCAACTTCGCCTCGAAGCTGACCGGCCAGGGGATCCACCTGCTCGGAATGCTGACCGAGGCGATCCACACACCGTTCATGCAGGACCGCTACCTCGCCCTCGAGAGCGCGAAGTACGTCATGGGGAGCATGGCGAGGCTCGGCGAGGAGATCACCTTCCGGAGCGACGGCGTCGTCGTGCGGCGCGCGAACCAGGTCCTCGAGGAGGCGGTGGCGTTCCTCGAGGAGGTCGAGGGCACCGGGCTGATGGACGCGATCGCCACGGGGCTCTTCGCCGACGTGAAGCGCCCCCGCGACGGAGGCAAGGGGCTCGACGGCCTCCGGAAGAAGGGCGAGGGCTACTGGAACCCGTTCGAGACGCACCTGACGCGCGAGCTCGGGCTCGGAGGCGGACGATGACGGCACCCGTGCGACCGTACGGCGACACCCTGGACGACGGCGCCGTCCAGCTCTCCTTCACGCTCCCCGTCCCCTTCGGCCCCCGCGGCCGTGAGGCGGCGCGCCTCCTCGTCGAGAAGCTCGGCTTCCGGCACGCGGAGGTCGTCCACGCCGCCCCGCTCGCCGAGGGCTTCAGCTTCTACGTCGCCTACGGGCGGACCGACGTCTCCGTCGACTTCGACGGCGTCCGCGTCGAGGAGGCGACGGGAGAGAAGGTCTACACGATGGACGAGGCCTGCGCGGTGATCCGGGAGAAGCTCGGACGCAAGCTCGTCGTGGTCGGCGCCTGCACCGGCTTCGACGCCCACACCGTCGGGATCGACGCCATCATGAACATGAAGGGGTACAACCACCACTTCGGCCTCGAGCGCTATTCCGAGGTCGAGGCGCACAACCTCGGCGCCCAGGTGCCGAACGAGAGGCTGATCGACTACGCCGTCTCGGTGAACGCCGACGCGATCCTCGTCAGCCAGATCGTCACGCAGAGGGACGTCCACGTGAGGAACCTGACCGAGCTGATCGAGCTCCTCGAGGCGAAGGGGCTCCGGGAGCGGTTCGTCGTCTGCGCGGGCGGCACCCGGATCGGGAACAAGCTCGCGGTCGAGCTCGGCTACGACGCCGGCTTCGGCCCCGGGACGTACGCCGACCACGTCGCGACGTTCGTGATCGAGCGGCTCGCCGAGCGGGCCGCCGCCCGCGCCTGACGAGGCCCCGCGAGCGGTCGGGCCCGCCCCGGCCGCCCGCGCAGGGCGCAGAGTGTAAAGTGTAGACCAGACCCCTCTTCGGCGGACCCCTCTTCAGCGGGGGCGGAGCCAGAGGAGCTGGTAGGGGCGGAGGCGGAGGGGGACGGCGCCCCCGTCCGATGCGAAGGCCCGGCCCGAGACGAGGTCGACGAGCTCCGTCGCGGAGAGTCCGGCGTCGCCGAGCCGGAGGGGGGCCTCGACCTCGGTCCCGGAGACGTCGACGACCACGACGATCGGGGCCCCGCCGGCGCGCGGCGTCCGCACGAGGGCGAAGAGCCGCGGGTCGAGGCGGAGCAGGCGCTGCCCCGCCGCCGGGTGGAAGGCCGGCTCGGCCGCGCGGCGGCCGAGGAGGTCGATGAAGCGGCTCGCGGTGCGCGAGGGGATCGACGACGGGTCGGAGAACTGGTCGAAGAGCCAATCCTCCCTCATCGCGGACCTGTTGATCGAGCGCGCCTGGCCGTCCCGCTTCACCGCTTCGTTGTCGTTGCGCGCGCCGAAGAAGCTGAGGAGGTAGATGCCGGGGACGCCCCGGAGGGAAAGCGCGATCGCGCGAGAGGCGAGGAAGCGGTCGACCTTCCGGTCGGGCGGCTCGCCCACCTCCGCGTCGTTCAGAGCGCTCCACCAGGTGACGTTCAGCTCGTAAGGGCTCGGCGTACCCGCCTCGCCCGTCCGCATCGAGACGAGGCCGCCGACGGCCTTCACGCGCTCGCAGAGCTTCCCGATCTCCTCTTCCGGGAGGATCCCGCGCGCGCCCATGAGCCCGATCCCGTCGTGCGAGTCGAGGAAGTTGAAGAACGCCGTCGTCTCCGACGGGGGGGCGAGCTCCGCGGCCCACGTCGAGAGGGTCTCGGCCGTTCCGGTGACGAAGGCGTGGAGGACGAGCGGCGGCAGCGCGAAGTTGTAGACCATCTGCGCCTCGTCCGTCCCGTCGCCGAAGTAGGTGACGTTGTCCGCGTGGGGGACGTTCGTCTCCGTGACGAGGGCGACGTGCGGCGCGGCGGCGTCGAGGACGTCCCGCACGAGCTTCACGACCTCGTGCGTCTGGCGGAGGTGGGCGCACTGCGTCCCGAGCTCGTGCCAGATGTAGGTCACGGCGTCGAGGCGGACGAGGTCCGCGCCGCGGCGGACGTAGTAGAGGAGGATCTCGAGCACCTCGAGGAGGACCCTCGGGTGGCGAAAGTTGAGGTCGATCTGGTCGCGCGAGAAGGTCGTCCAGAGCCAGCGCGGCCCCTCCACCGTCGCGAACTCGCTCAGGAGGTCGGAGGTCCTCGGACGGAGGACGAGCTTCAGGAGGTCCTCGTCGACCTCCTCGCGCGAGGAGAAGACGCGGAAGAAGCGAGCGTACTCCGGGTCGCCCGCCAGGAACTTCTGGAACCTCCGGCTCTTCGACGAGACGTGGTTGAAGACGCCGTCGAACATGAGCCGGAAGCCGCGCCCGAGGCGCGCGATCTCCCCCCAGCTCCCGAGCTTCGGGTCGACCTCCTCGTACGAGATGATCGAGAAGCCGCGGTCGGAGGAGGAGGGGAAGAACGGGAGGACGTGGACCGTCGTGACGAGGCCGCGGAAGAGGACGTAGGCGAAGTCGGAGAGCGTCGCGAGCGGCGAGCGCCCCTCCGAGACGACGAGGTCGCCGTAGGTGATGAGGACGGCGTCCTTCTCGCTGAAGCGCTCCCGCGCGTCGAAGGCCTCCTCGGCCGCCCGGATCTCCGGCGTCGCGTGGGCGTCGTGGACCCGCACGAGCCGGTCGACGTGCGCGAGGACGAGCTCGGCGGCCTCCTCGCCGTAGAGAAGGACGAGCCGCCGGCGGACGCGTTCGGCGATCTGCTCCGGGAGGCCGCGGAGCGGTCGCGTGTAGTCGGGCTCGGGAAGGTACTCGAGGCCGCGGAACGGGTCCACGGCGGCCTTCGGACGGATCTCCGCCATGGGGAGACCGTAGCACGACCCGCGGGCGGAATTCGCCGCCCGGCCGGAGATCGGACGGCCGTTTTCGCTTCCCTCCGCACAACGGGCCGGGGTAGAAACCCTTCATGAGCGACTTCGCGCAGTCCGGCCCGATCACGACCCTCACCCGTCTCGGCACCCGGCCGCTCGTCGAGCTGGAGGACGCCCTCGTCCGCTACACACGGAGGAACAAGGCCGCGCTCCTGATCCCCTCTCTGGTCTCCGAGCTGGAGCGCCCGGCGCTCCTCAAGATCTGCGACGAGATCGCGCAGGCCCCCTACCTCGACACCGTCCTGATCTCTCTCGACCGGGCCGACGAAGCCGGCTACCGCTTCGCGCTCGACTACTTCAAGCGGCTGAAGCGGCGGACCGTCGTCCTCTGGAACGACGGCCCGGGCGTGAAGGCCCTCCTCGCGAAGCTCGAGAAGGCCGACCTCGTCCTCGGCGAGCGCGGGAAGGGGCGCGCCTGCTGGATCGGCTTCGGCTACCTCCTCGCGCAAGGGAACGTCGAGTACATCGCGCTCCACGACGCCGACGTCCTCGACTACGACCGCGCGATGCTCGCGCGGCTCCTCTACCCGATCGCCGACCCGATCCTGAACTTCGACTTCTGCAAGGGGTACTACGCCCGCTACACCGACCGCCTGAACGGCCGCGTCGCGCGCCTCTTCGTCGGGCCGCTCCTCGGTTCGCTCCGGGCCCTCCTCGGCGCGAATCCCTACATCGAGTTCCTCTCCTCCTTCCGCTATCCGCTCGCCGGGGAGTTCGCCCTCAGCTCCGACCTCCTCCGGCAGATCCGCGTGCCGTCCGACTGGGGCCTCGAGGTGGGGACCCTCTCCGAGGTCTACCGCCACCGGTCGGTCCGGCGCGTCTGCCAGGTCGACATCGCGGACCGGTACGACCACAAGCACCAGGCGCTCTCCCCGGAGGACCCGGCGAAGGGGCTCCACAGGATGGCGGCCGACATCGCCAAGCACCTCCTCCGGACTCTCGCCGCGGCCGACACCGTCCTCGGCGACGGGAGCCTCAAGTCGCTCCTCGCCTCCTACCAGAGGCGCGCCGAGGACGCCGCCTCGAGCTACTACGCCCTCGCGAAGTTCAACGGCCTGACGTTCCCGCGGCACGAGGAGGAGATGGCGATCGCGACGTTCGCCGGGGCGCTGAAGAACGGCGTCGACCAGTTCCTCGCCGACCCCCTCGGCGCGCCGCTCATCCCGAACTGGGCTCGCGTCCTCTCCGCCGTCCCGGAGGCGGGCGACCTCCTCCTCGAGGCGGTCACGTCAGAGGGGGGGATCCTGAACGGCTGAAGGGTTCCCTCAGGGCAGGAGCAGGAAGGCCAGGACGACGATCCCCGTCGGGACGGCCGCCCCGAGCAGGAGCCCGAGCGGCGAGACGCCGTCGGGGAAGTAGCGGGAGAGGATCGACTGCCCGGCGGGGTTCGGCGCGTTCGCGATGACCGTCAGGCCGCCTCCCGCGACCGCCCCGGCGACGACGGCGTACTTCAGCTCCGGCGTGAAGCCGGGGACGAGCGAGGCGAGGTAGGTGATCGCCGCGTTGTCGTTGAAAGCCGTCAGGACCGTCGCCCCGGCGAAGAGCGGGAGCTCCTCGAGCCGGGCGAGGACCGGCGCGATCCACCACTGCTGGAGCGTCCCGTGCAGGACGAGCCCCGCGAGGAAGAAGCCGACGAGGAGGGCGGGGCGGAGGTTGACCGGGTTCTGGTGCGGCGCCGTGGCCTGCGTGAACGCGAGGAAGTAGAGGAAACCGGCGACGAAGAGGGCGGGCGTGTGGGCCGTGAAGACGGTCCAGCCGAGAAAGGCGAGGTGGACGACGACGATCCAGGCCGGGACGCCCCTCTCCGACGGGCGCTCGACGGGGTCGGCGAGCCGGGCCTTCCGCCGGCCCGCGAGGCCGGCGAACTCCTTCCGGAACGCGAAGGCGAAGAGAGCGGTCGAGACGAAGACGGCGAGCGCGGCCTTCCAGCCGAAGTTCCGGAGCATGAACGTCAGGCCCCAGCCGTACTTCCCGGCGACCATCAGGACGGGGGGCGCGGCGAAGTGCGTGAGCGTCCCGCCGACGGAGACGTTCACGAAGAGGAGGCCGAGCGTCCCGTAGGCGAGGCGCGGCGAGGGGCCGAGCTCGTAGAGGTGGCGAGAGAGGAGGAGGGCGCAGATCGTCATCGCCGCCGGCTCGGTGATGAAGGAGCCGAGGAGCGGACCGATCGTCAGGATCGTGGCCCACCAGGCGAGCGGCGTCCGCCCCGCCAGGGACGCCACCGCCCCCATGCAGCGCTCGGCGAAGGCGAGGACGGGCCGCGTGGAGGCGATCGCCATGATGACGACGACGAACATCGGCTCGGTGAAGTGGACGTGACCGACGTAGTCCTCCACGGAGTGCCAGCCCTTCATCGCCGCGGCCGAGAGGAGGAGGGGAATCGCCCAGATGCCGAAGACCGCCTCCACCTCGCCGAGGAAGTGGAGCATCTCGACCGCGAAGCTGTGCCCGTCCCCTCCCCTCTCTTTCTCGTTCCGGTGCTGGAGCCGGTGGGCCGCCGCCGTGATCCGCGGGGCGAGGAAGGTGTGGAGGATCGCGAGGACGAAGACGACGGTCGCGACGAGGTTCACCGGGTCCTCCTCGACCCGGTGGACGAGGACCTGCCAGAGCGTCATCCCCGCTTCGCCCGTGTAGGCGTCGAGCGGGATCGGGAGCGGCTCCTCCGGGACGGACGACGCCGCCTCGGACGCGAGGGCCGCGGGCGCAGCGAGGAGGGCCAGTGCCGGGGGCAGGAGACGCCCCGCGCGGGCGCGCATCGAAGCCATGCTCATCGTGCCCGGATTGTGGCATTCCCGGAGCGCCGCCCGCCCCGCCGTCCTTCGGACCCGGCGGAACGTCTCAGGGATCGGGGTCGCAGGCTCCGCTCTCGTCCGGCCGCGGCATCTCGTTCACCTTCGTCCCCGGGAAGAGGGGGACGCCGAGCGCGAAGGCCGCGCGGCCGATGGCGTGGGCGGCGAGCGGCGCCGTCAGGAAGACGAACGCCACGGCGGCGAGGGCGCGGGCCG
Organism: uncultured Holophagales bacterium; assembly: GCA_964636395.1. Lineage (GTDB taxonomy): Bacteria > Acidobacteriota > Thermoanaerobaculia > UBA5066 > UBA5066 > UBA5066. The sequence goes on along the minus strand of CAZWRQ010000169.1, from coordinate 4,202 downwards.
CCACGCCGAGCTCGTCGAAAGCGATCGCGAGCGCGAGGAAGACGCACATCTTCGCGAGCGTCGAGGCCTTCGAGGTCGCCGACATCCGTGTCAGGACGTCGGGCATCCGGACGACGCCGAGCGCGGCGAGGAGCGCCGTGACGACACCGGCGAGCATGAGCGCGGCGGCGAGGAGGTCGCGCAGGCTCACCGCGACCGCTCCAGGTAAGCGGCGAACGCGACGGTCCCGAGGAACGAGAGGAGGGCGAGGACGATCGCGACGTCGAGGTAGACAGCGTCCCTCTCCGCGAGGGCGACGACGGCCGCGACGCTGATCCCGAGGGTTCCGAGGAGGTCGAGACCGACGATACGGTCGGGGAGCGTCGGCCCCCGGAGGATCCGGAAGAGCGCCAGGAGGAGGGCCGCCCCGAGCAGGGGCAGGCCGACCCAGAGCGCGAGCTGCGAGAGGAGCGTCACTCGAAGACCTCCCTCACGCGCCGCTCGAACCCCTCCTTCACCTCCCGCCGGAAAGCCTCCGGGTCCTCGACGTGGAGCGCGTGGACGTAGAGCGTCCTCCGGTCGGGCGAGACGTCGAGGCTGAGCGTCCCGGGAGTGAGCGTGACGAGGTTCGCGAGGACGGTGATCCCGGCGTCGCTCTTCAGGTCGAGGGGGACGGCGACGATGCCGGGCGTCAGGGACGAGACGGGCGACAGGAGGATCCGCGCCACCGCCGCGTTCGAGAGGAGGAGCTCCTTCAGGAAGTAGAGGAGGAGGCCGAGCGCCTTCGGCACCTTCTCGAGCCGGAAGCGGCGCCGGAGAGGGACGCGGAGGACGAGGACGAGGAGCCCGGCGAGGACCGCCCCCTCGAGGAGGTTCCCGACCGAGACCTCGCCGGTGACGGCGACCCACGCGAAGACGAGGAACGCGAACGTGCCCACCGGTCACATCCCTCCACCGCGCGCGCCGAGGACGGCGCGGACGTAGAGCTCCGGGTCGAGGAGCTGGGCGGCGGCCGCGTCCGCGAAGCGGTAGAGGACTCCCGCGCCGAGCCCGATCGCGACCGTGATCGCGCCGAGGACGAGGACCGGGCCGAGGAGCGAGGCCCGCTCTCCAGCCGTCAGGGGCGCGGCCTCCGCGCCGGCGCCGGCTGGGGCCGGCTTCCAGAACGCCTCGTTCCAGATCTTCGTCATCGAGAAAAGCGTCAGCAGGCTGACGGCGAGCGCCACGGCGACGATCGTCCCGGCCCCCGCCTCGAGGCCGGCCCTCACGAGGAGGTACTTCGCCCAGAACCCCGACAGGGGCGGGAGGCCCGCGAGGGAGACCGCCGGGACGAGGAACGCCGCCGCGAGGAGGGGCGAGCGGGCGAGAAGGGAGCCGAGCCTCTCGAGCGAGAAGCTCCCCCCGGCGCGCCGCATCGCGCCCGCGACGAGGAAGAGGTTCGCCTTCACGACGATGTGGTGGAGGACGTAGAAGACCGTCCCCGCGAGCGCGAGCCGCGTCCCGAGGCCGAGCCCCATCAGCATGTATCCGATCTGGCTGACGATGTGGAACGAGAGGATCTTCCGCACGTCGCCCTGGGCCATCGCCCCGAGGACGCCGGTGACCATCGTCAGCACGGCGACGGCGAGGAGGAGCGGGCCGGTGAAGGCCGTGTCGCGGACGAAGACGAGCGTGAGGACTCTTACGAGGGCGTAGACGCCGACCTTCGTCAGGAGCCCGGCGAACAGGGCCGCGACCGGCATCGGCGGCGTGTGGTACGAGGCCGGGAGCCAGAAGAAGAGGGGGAACGCGGCGGCCTTGATCCCGAACGCGAGGAGGAAGAGGGACGCCACGACGCTCGGGAGCCCCTGCGCCGGCAGGTCGCGGAGGGCGACGGCGGCGTCGGCCATGTTCAGGGTCCCGATCGAGCCGTAGAGGAGCCCCGCGCCCGCGAGGAAGAGCGCCGATGAGACGAGGTTCAGGACGACGTACTTCAGCGCCCCCTGCAGCTGCGCCCGCTCGCCCCCGAGGGAGACGAGGACGAAGGACGACATCAGCATGACCTCGAACCAGACGTAGAGGTTGAAGAGGTCGCCCGTCAGGAAGGCCCCGGAGACACCCATCGAGAGGACGTGGAGGAGCGGGTGGTAGCCCGCCCGCTCTCGCGCTCCGTCGAGGCCGCGGATCGAGTAGACGACGACCGCCGCGAGGAGGAGGGCGGCCACGAGGACCATCGCGGCCGCGAAGCGGTCGGCGACGAGGGAGATCCCGAACGGGGCCTCCCAGGCTCCGGCCTGCGTGACGAGGATCGTCCCGTCGAGCGTCGCGCCGAAGAGGGCGACGGCCGCCGCGAGGAACGCGGCCGCCCCGGCGAAGCTCGCGACGCGCACGGCCCGCGGCGAGCGCGCGAGGAGGATCGTCGCCGCCGCGGTCGCGAGCGGGACGAGGAGCGGGAGGACGAGGAGCGTGTTCACCCCTCCTCCCTCATCGCGTCGACGTCGTCGGTCCCCGCTTCCTGGCAGGTCCGCTTCAGGAGGACGAGGGCGAACGCCTGTACGCCGAACCCGATGACGATCGCCGTCAGGACGAGCGCCTGCGGGAGCGGGTCGGCCGAGCTGGCCGCCGCGGCGACGGCTCCCTCCGGGACGATCGGCGGGCCTTCCCGCGAGAGCCGCCCCGCGGTGAAGACGAGGAGGTTCGACGCGTAGCCGAGGAGGGCGAGGCCGAAGACGACGCGGATCGCGCTCCGCCGCAAGAGGAGGTAGGTCCCGGCGGCGTAGAGGGCGCCGATCGCGAGCGCGAGGAGGAGCGTCACGCCTCGTCCTCCTCCTGGAGCGTGAGGAGGATCAGGAGGACCACTCCGAGGACCGTCAGGTAGACCCCCGCGTCGAAGAGGACGGGCGTTCCCGGCTTCCCGACGACCGGCAGGGAGACGTCGCCCCAGAGGCCCGTCATGAACGGACGGCCGGCGGCGAGGCCGACGAGGCCGCTCGCGAGCGCGGCCAGGAGTCCGGCGCCGATCAGGACCTCCGGCCGCGCGGGAAGGACGCGGCGCGCCGCGGACACGCCGCCCGTGAGCGCGAGGAGAGCGTAAGCCGTCGCGGCGACGAGGCCGCCGACGAACCCGCCGCCCGGCTCGTTGTGGCCTCGGAAGAGGAGGAAGACCGAGAAGAGAAGGAGCAGCGGGAAGACGACCCGCGTCGCGGCGGCGAGGATGACCGACCTCACGACCGGCCCCCCTTCGCGCCGGCCCCGCGGGAGGAGAGCCGGAGGCGCACGAGCGAGAAGACCCCGAGCGCCGCGACGCCGAGGACGGTGATCTCTCCGAGCGTGTCGAGGCCGCGGAAGTCGACGAGGATGACGTTGACGACGTTCCGCCCCTTCGCCAGCGCGAGGCTCGACTCGCGGAAGAAGGGGGCGAGGCGCGAGCGGAGCGGCTCGGCGTGGACCGCCAGGACGAGCCCGGTCATCACCGCGCCGACCGCGCCGGCGAGGAGCGCGTCGACGGCGCGCGCGCGGGGGGCCGAACGGCTCTGCAGCCGCGGGAGGCGCCGGAGGACGGCGACGAAGAGGAGGACGGAGAGCGTCTCGACCGCGAGCTGCGTCATCGCGAGGTCGGGGGCGCCGAAGACGAGGAAGAGGAGCGCGACGCCGAAGCCCGTCACGCCGAGCGCGACGACGGCGGCGAGGCGCGAGCCCGCGAGGACGGTGGCGACGGCTCCGACGACGACGAGGAGCGCGAGGACCGCCTCGAGCGGCCGGACCGACCGGAGGGCGTCGGGCGCCCCGAGGACGGCCCGCGTCAGGAGGAGCGGGGCGGCGAGCGCGACCGTCGCGACGAGGACGATCCGCAGGTCCTGCCGGAGCGAGCCGGAGGAGAGGAGCGCCGCCGTCCCCTTCGCGAGCCGGACGAGGCCGGCGAGGCCCGCTCGGTAGAGACGCCCGGGGCCGTACGAGGCGATCGGCGCGAGGCGCTCCGCGAGGGCCCGGACCCGCCGCCGCGCCGCGAAGAGGCCGACGCCGACGATCAGCGTCACGAGGCTCTTCGCGAGGACGAGGTTGAATCCGTGCCAGAGCTCCAGCGTGAGGGCGTGCGGCGCGCCGAGCGCGGCGGCGGCCGCCGCCGAGACGAACGGCGAGATCGCCCCCGAGAAGACGCCGGCGGCGAGGCTGCCGAGGCCGAGGAGGAGCGGGCCGGCCCACATGGCCGCGGGTGCCTCGTGCGGCGCCCTCGGCGTCTCCCC
>CAZWRQ010000168.1:0-10960 GCA_964636395.1 uncultured Holophagales bacterium | reverse complement strand
CGCCGCGCCGCTCCGGACGAGAGCGTCCCGGCGGACCGGAAGGCGGCCGTCGCTGCGATCCTCCGGGATCGTTCGGGCGAGGTGGAGCTCCTCTTCATCCGCCGGGCCGAGCACCCGCGCGACCCGTGGTCGGGCCAGATGGGGCTACCGGGCGGACGCGTCGAGCCGGCCGACGTTTCCCCGCTCGACGCGGCCGTGAGGGAGACGCGGGAGGAGATCGGCCTCGACCTCGCCGCGCTCGGACGTCCGCTCGGGCGCCTCTCCGAGGTCCGCACGCATCTTCCCCTCGGCTCCGTCCCCCACAGCGTCGTGCCGTTCGCCTTCTCGGTCGACGGAGACCCGCTCCTCGCGCCGAACGAGGAGGTCCAGGAGGCCCTCTGGGTCCCCTTCTCGTTCCTCGCGGACGGGCGGAACCGGAGCTCGTTCACCTGGGTTCGGAAGGGGCTGCCGCTTCCGATGCCCTGCCTCCGCTACGAGGGGCGGGTCATCTGGGGGCTGACGCTCCGGATCGTCGACGAGCTCCTCTCCGCCGCGACAGGTTGAGCCCTGGACGCGGTCAGGAATCCGGCGCGCCGAGCTTTCGGCCCACGACGACGCGGAACGCGGAGACCGCGAGGTCGCTTCCGCGAACGTCGCGAGCGGCGCCGTCCGGGTCGAGCGCGAGGCGCCAGCGGTAGAGGCCGGAGAGATGGGGAGCGAGCTTTCCCGCGAGCTCGTCGAACCGCCCGCTCATCTCGTATCGAACCGCGCTCTCCTCGTCGGTCCAGAACGTGACGGAGAGCGCCTGCGCGCGTCCGCGCAGCCCCTCGACGAGGTAGGCGGCGAGGCAGCCGGACGTCGCCAGAAGGGCGGGGGCGACCTCCTCCTCCCAGGTCCGCCGGAGCGCGTCCAGGCCGCCGGGGTCGACCCTGTGGTCGACGACGCGGAGGAAGAGCGCAGGACCTCTCGTTCCGTCGCCGGCTTCCCGCAGCACCTCGACCGAGCCGGTCTCGACCTTCGGGTCGGGCAGGGGAGGCCGATCGCCGACCTCGAGCCGCGCGAGGTCCGCCGACCAGTCCGTCGCGCCGGCGAGGAAGGGGTCGGCGCCGTCGAGGAGCTCGTCGTAGCGGCCGGAATCGACGTAGGCGTCAGCCCTCTCTTCGCTCTCCCAGAGCGTGAGAGAGTCGCAGGCCGTCTCGGCCTCCTCGGCCGGCCGGACCGGGCGGAGGAGCGCGGCGTAGAGGCATCCGCCGGCCGACTCGAGGCCGGGGAGGATCCGGCTCTCGTAGTAGTCGCGGAACGCGCAGAAGCTCTGGGGCCGGACCTTCAGGCGGACGAGGCGGAAGTACATGGCCGGCTCCTCACGCCGACCTTCGGACGAGGACGAGGGTCCGGTCGTCGTGGAACGGGACGCCGCGGGCGAAGGCGTCGAGGTCGCGCTCGAGGACGGTCGCCATCTCGCGAAGCGGGAGCATTCCGCCTCGGCGGGCTGCTTCGAGGAGTCGCTCCTCGCCGAACTCCTCGTCGTCCGGGTCGGCGGCCTCCGTGATCCCGTCGGTGTAGACGAGGAGGACGTCTCCCGGCTCCATCATGAGCTCGCCCTCCCCGTACCTCGCCCCCGGGATGAGCCCGAGCGGGACGCCGTTCGACCGAAGCCATTCCGCCTCGCCTCCGGCGCGCAGGAGGAGCGCGGGATTGTGTCCGGCGTTCGTCCAGGCGAGGCGCCCCGTCGTCGGGTCGAAGACGCCGAGGAAGGCCGTGGCGTACTTCTCGGGCGGCGTGCGGCGGTGGAGGAGCGCCCCGACCTGCTCGCAGATCCGGGCCGGCGGGTCCGATCCCTCGAGAGGAAGCGCGGAAAGCGCTTCGAGCGAGGCAGTCAGCAGCGAGGCGGCGATCCCCTTGCCCGAGACGTCCGCCACGAAGAGCGCGCACGATGTCCCGTCGCCGCGAAGGAGGAGCTTGTAGAAGTCGCCGGAGACGCCGCGCGAGGGGAGCGTGCCTCCGTGGAGCTCCCAGCCGGGGAGCTGCGGCAGCGTCGCCGGGAGAAGGGCGACCTGAATCTGGCGCGCGAGGCGCACTTCCTGCTCGAGGCGCTGGCGCTCCATCGCCTCGGCCACGAGGCGGACGTTCCGGATGCGGAGCGCCGCCACCGAGGCGAGCGAGACGAGGAGCTCGAGGTCCTCGCTCTTGAAGCTCCTCGCGCCGAGGGCGGCGCCGACGACGATCATCCCGAGGGCCCCCTGGGCGTCGAGCAGGGGCGCGGCGAGGAAGCTCCGGAGTCCGGAGAGGATCAGGCTCCGGCTCGCGGCGAAGCGGGAGTCGGCCGCGGAGTCGACGACGTGGGCGGCCATCCCCTTGTCGATCACCTCGTGAAAGAGGCTCTTCGAGTGCATCGGGAGAGCCTCGCGCCCCGGCGTCGTCCGGCGGGCGGCGCAGACGTCGTTTCCCGAGGCGTCGCGCAGGAAGATCGCCGCTTCCTGCGGCCGGAGATGCTCGAACGCGCGGTCGAGGATCAGCTCGAGGAGCTCCTCGAGCGAGATGGAGCTCGCGAGGGCCTGGTTCACGCCGTTGAGCATGTGAAGACGCTCGGCGGCCTTCTTCCCCGAGCCCCCGATCCCGGAGGCGTCGGTGGAGCCGGACACCGCCTCGAGGAGCTCGCGGGCGGAGCGGTAGATGACGGAGTCCCCGCTCCCGGTGTCGCCGTCCCCGTGGATCTCCGCGACGAGGACGCTCCCTCCGGCGGAGACCGTGTCGCCGTCGTGTACCCGGTGCGCTCCCTCGAGGGGCACCTCGTTCAGCCGAGTCCCGTTGTGCGAGCCGAGGTCCTCGACCCACCAGCCCGCCTCGTCGCGCCGGAACCGGGCGTGCTCGCGGGACATCGCGCGGTCCGCGAGGGCGAGGTCCGCCCGGGAGGAGCGGCCGATGACCAGGGCGTCGCCCTCCACTACGTGATCGAAGCGGCGACCGTCGGCAGAGACGACCCTCAATCGGAGCGTCATGCGTTCCCTCGTGCTGTCCGTTCCGGGCCAGTCTATCCGACGGGCGACCGCTCCACGGAGGAAAGGAGCGCGTCCATCGCGGCCGCAGCGCCGCAGCGAAGACGGACGTCGACGATTCCGGAGACCTCGGTCTCGCCCGGGTTCACCTCGACCGTCCCCGCGCCCCACACGCGAGCCATTCGGACGGGCGCGGCGACGTAAGGGAAGACGCTCGTCGTCCCGATGGAAAAGACGGCGTCGAAGCCGCGCCGAAGCTCCCCCTCGAGGCGGGCGACCGCCTCGGTCGGGAGCATCTCGCCGAAGAGGACGACTTCCGGCCGGACGAGAGAGGCGCACTCGGGGCAGCGGGGAGGCATCTCGAGGCCCTCGTAGTCCGGGACGCGAGCCTTGAAGGCGCAGCGGGTGCAGGCGAGCCCGTGGACGTCGCCGTGGATCTCGATGACGTCTCTGGAGCCTGCGGCCCGGTGGAGGCCGTCGATGTTCTGCGTGAGGACGACGACGCGCGGGAGGGAGGCCTCGAGCGCGGCGATCGCCTCGTGAGCCCGGTTCGGCCGGGCGCCGCGGCAGGCGCGCTCGATGGCGCCGAGGTACTTCCAGGTCGTCGCCGGCCTTCGCCGGAACGTCTCGCCGGAGAGGAGCACCTCGATCGGGAGCCCCTCCTCCGTCGCGTCCGACTCGTAGAGCCCGCCGACGCCCCGGTAGGTCGGGAGGCCCGAGTCGGCGGAGATCCCGGCCCCGGTGACGAAGAGGACGGAGCGGGCCCGGCGGAGGATCCGGGCGGCGGCGTCGACGGCGGCGGGGTCCGGCGCGGCGGCCGGCGCGGCGTTCGGCACGACGGCCCAGTGTACGGCCCTGGCTCAGCGGCGCGATAATCGCGAGGCCAGCGGCAACGCAGCGGAGGACGAGAAGAGCATGCCGAAGCCCGGCCAGCGCCGCCATCCGAGGTACGAGGTCCAGAACGTCCATGGATCTCTCCTCTACAGGACGACGGTGAAGGTACGCAACGTGAGCGTGTCGGGGCTCTCGCTCGAGTCGGCGGAGCGGCTCCAGCTGGGACGCGCCTACGCGATCCGGCTCGCCGGGGCGGGCGAGGCGGTCGACGTCCACGGGACGATCCGTTGGTGCCACCTCTCGAGCGCGCGACCGCGCCCGGGCGGCGAGACGCGCGCCGTCTACGAGGCGGGCCTCGCGTTCGACGACGTCTTCACCGGGAGCGGCCGCTCCCTCCTCGGTTTCCTCGAGCACCACGTCGTCCTCTCCCCGCAACAGCGCTTGACGGGGCGCTTCCGGGCCGACGCCCTCTTCCCGGCGGCGCTCGAGGCGCGGGACGAGTTCGAGGTCCTGCGGCTGAGCCTCTCCGGGATGCTCGTGCGGACCGCCCTCGAGGCTTCCGTGGAGAGCCGCTTCGCGCTGGAGCTCCGCCTCCGGACGGGGACGGTCCCTCTCGAGGGCCGGGTCGCGTTCGTTCAGCGCGAGGAGGCGGCGAAGGGCTCGGTGGCGGCGCAGATCGGCATCGAGTTCGTCGGCGGCACCGACGAAGCGCGCGCTGCGGTCGCCCGGTTCATCGCCGGGGAGCTCGAGCGCGGGCCGGGCGACCCGCCGGACGGTTCCGGCCCCGCGGCCTCCTAGAATCGCGGCGCGCCCGGCGGCGCGGGAGGCCCGATGAAGATCGCCACCTGGAACGTGAACTCGGTGAAGGCCCGCAAGGAACGCCTCCTCGCGTTCCTCGGGAGGCACGCCCCCGACGTCGTCTGCCTGCAGGAGCTGAAGACTGAGGAGAAGGGCTTCCCGTACGAGGAGCTCCGCGCCGCGGGCTACTTCGCCGCGGTGCTCGGGCAGAAGACGTACAACGGAGTCGCGGTCCTCTCCCGCGAAGAGCCGGCGGACGTGGCGACCGGCTTCGGCGACGGCGGCGACGAGAGCCAGGCGCGCCTCGTGGCGGCGACCGTTCGCGGCCTGCGGGTCGCGTCGGCCTACATCCCGAACGGCAAGGAGGTCGGCTCGGAGAAGTGGCCTTACAAGCTCGAGTGGCTCGCGCGCCTCGCGGCGTGGGTCGAGCGCCAGGCGGGCGGCCCGCCCCTCGTCCTCGGCGGCGACTTCAACATCGCCCCGGAGGACCGGGACGTCGCGAGCCCCGCCGCGTGGGCCGATTCCGTCCTCTGCCACCCCGAGGTCCGCTCCGCGTGGGAGAGGACCCTCTCGGCCGGCCTCGTCGACTCGTTCCGACTCCATCACGAGGAGGGCGGGCTCTACTCGTGGTGGGACTACCGGATGCTCGCCTTCCCGAAGAACGAGGGCCTTCGGATCGACCACGTTCTCCTCGCGCCCGCGCTCGTCCCGCGCTGCACCGGGGCGTTCATCGACCGCGACGAGCGGAAGGGGAAGCTCCCCTCCGACCACGCGCCGGTCTTCGCCGAGCTCTCCTGAGGCGTCCGGTCGCCGGAGCGGCCGGGGTCACTCCGCGGCGAGCGCGGAGGCGCGCCGGCGCTGGAGTCGCGCCTGCAGGAGGAGGAACGTGAGCGTCGCGACGACGCCGCCGAGCATCGCGAAGAGCTCGAGGCCCGGGCCGCGCGGACGCCGCTCGGAGAAGAGGAAGGCGACGACGACGGGCGCGACGAACTGGTTCGCGAAGAGCCCGGCGAAGACGAGCCGGTTCGTCCAGCCCGCGGCGAGGAACCTCCAGAGGAAGAGCCGCGGGTTCGAGAGGATCGCGCTCGCGGCGTAGGTCGCGAGGAAGGCCATCTCGAGAGGCGAGATCCCGACGCGCGGGTCGGCGTGAACGCTCAGGTAGGTCGGGTTCCCGAGGAGGTAGCCGAGGAGGCTGACGCCGCCGGGGACGAGCGCGAGGTGGATCAGCAGGTCGTCGAGAAGGAAGGGCGACTCCGGAGTCTCCCGGAGCTCGACGGCGAGGTCGTGGAGGCAGAAGAGGATCAGGCCGATGGAGGTCATCGTCGACGTCAGGACGACGCCGGAGAAGCTCGCCCAGAGGCCTGGCGGCAGGAACGCCAGCATGACGATCGAGGAGACGTTGCCGCCGAGGACGAGGCCGCTCATCGCGAGGCTGAGCGCCATCGGCCAGGTGCCGACGTGGATCCGCGCCTGGCGGACGAGGGCCATGAGGAGAAGCGAGAGCGCCGTGAACGCCGACATCACCGGCGACGCCGCCTCGTAGAGGATCGGGCGCCCGACGATCCACGCGAGGAGGACGGCGGAGCTCCCGAGGACGAGAGCGGCGTCGAGCAGCGTCGTCAAGCGCCGCTGGGGCGCGGCGAGAGGGGCGGAGTCGACGGGGCCGTCCACGAACATCTGTTGAGAGCTCCTCGGCTGCGATTTCGCGGACCATACCTCGGACGGCGTCGCGCGCGCCCGAGGACGTTCCGGGGGAGGATGCCGGTCAGCGCGGCTTCTGCGCCGGCCGCTTGGTCGCGGCCGGCTTCGGAGGGGTCCGGAGGAGCTTGCGGATCTCGGGCTTCACCGGATGGCCGGGGCGTCCTTTCAGGAGCGTCGGCCGATCGGCCCGGACGTCGGCGCCGGCGAGGAGGAGGAGCCTCACGACCTCGACGTGTCCGTTCCAGACCGGGAGCCAGATCGGCGCCGCGCCGCCCGGGCCGCGGCCGTTCGGGTCGGCCCCGTTCGCGAGGAGGAGGGAGACGGTCGGGGCGTGCCCGCTCTCGGCGGCGAGGAAGAGCGGAGGCGACATCGGCGGAGCGGCGGCCGTCGGGCTCGCGCCCCCCTCGAGGAGCAACCGTGCGGCCTCCCACGCCTCGGCGGCGCAGGCGCGCTGCAGCGCCGTTCCGCCCGGCCCCTTCGCCGGATCGGCCGGCTGGTCGGGGTCGGCCCCTGCGGAGAGGAGCGCCGCCAGCGTCCGAAGGCTCCCGGCCTCCGCCGCCGCGACGAGCGGGGGCTCGCCCCCCTGCGCCTCGTCCGGCTTCGCTCCGTTCTCGAGAAGGAGCGCGAGCACGTCGGCCCGATCGGCGCGCGCGGCCTCGACGAGGGCGCTCGCGCCGAAGCGGTCGCGCGTCGACGCGGGCATTCCCGCCGCGAGGAAGAGCTCGACGAGCGGAACGTCGCCGTCGGCGGCCGCGGACACGAACGCGTGCGCCTCGAACGGGACGTCCCGCTCGGCCAGCGCCCGGCGGGCGGCCGCGGCGGGAGCCTCCGGTACCGGAGTCGGGGCGGGCGGACGCGCGGACGCCGTCGCGGCAGCCGCGGCGAAAGCGAGCGCGGCGAGCGGCGCGAGGAGCGGTCGGCGACGGACGCGGGGCTCGTTCAGCATCTTCTGCGGTGTGCATTCTGACCCGGCTAGAATCCCGCCACCCCACAATTCGGAGGTCTCCCGATGGCCCGCAGCCCGCTCAGCCGACGGCTCGCCCGCGCCCTGCGTCTCGCTTCGCTCCCCGAGGGAGCCGACCCCGAGCTTCCGCGAGGCCCGCGCGCGGACTCCCGCCCGTCCCGCCGGGACGCGCTCCGCGCGGGGGGCGTCGCTCTCGCCGGCCTCGCCGCGGCACGCTGCGCGTCGGTCGTCCCGACGGCGGCGCCCCCGGGGCCGGACGAGGTCCTCGTCGTCGGGGGAGGGCTCGCCGGCCTCACGGCGGCCTACCGCCTGAAGCAGGCGGGCATCGCGGTCCGCGTCGTCGAGGCCCAGGAGCGGATCGGCGGGAGGATGCGGAGCCTGACGGGGCACTTCCCGGAAGGGCTCGTCGCCGAGCTCGGAGCAGAGCTGATCGACACCGCTCACGAGAGCCTCCGCGGCCTCGCGGCCGAGCTCGGCCTCGAGCTGGACGACCTCCTCGTCGAGCCGCCGGGAGTGACGGAGACGCTTTTCTTCGCCGGCGCGCGCCGGAGCGAGGCGGAGATGGTCGAGGCGATGCGCCCCGTCGTCGCGGCGGCGCGGCACGACCTCGCGCTCCTCGGCGAGGAGCCGGACGCCTCGTATCAGGGGCCGGAGGCGGCGCGGGCCCTCGACGCCCTCTCGATCCCCGCGTGGCTCGAGAAGCACGGGATCTCCGGCTGGGCGAGGACGCTCGTCGAGGTGGCCTTCGAGTCGGAGTGCGGCCTGCCGCCCGGAGACCAGAGCTGTCTCAACTTCCTCCTCTTCGCGAGCTTCGACCCTGAGCATCCGAAGCTCTACGGCGAGAGCGACGAGCGCTACCACATTCGGGGCGGCAACGACCAGGTGCCACGGCGGCTCGCCGAGAGGCTCGGCGAGTCCGTCCTCCGCGGGACGCGGCTCGAGGCGCTCCGGACGGGGAGCGACGGCCGGTACGTCGCGACGGTGCGCCGCGAGGGGGTCAGTCGCGAGGAGCGCGCCTCGCACGTCGTCCTCGCCCTCCCGTTCACGCTCCTGCGCGACGTGAGGCTCGACGTGCCGCTCTCGCCGGCCAAGAAGCGGGCGATCGCCGAGCTCGGCTACGGGACGAACGCGAAGCTGATGACCGGCTGGACGCGACGGGAGTGGCGGCTCGCGCACGGCTCGACGGGGACTGTAATGACCGACGCCGGCTTCCAGGTCGCCTGGGAGACGAGCCGCGCTCAGAAGGGCTCGGCGGGCGTCCTGACGAACTTCACCGGCGGCGCCGAGGGGCTCGCCATCGGGCGCGGCACCGCGGAGGAGCGGGCCGTCGAGCTCGCCGGGCGGCTCGACCGCGTCTTCCCCGGCATCTCGGAGCACCACCGCGCCTCCGAGGCGGTCCGCTTCCACTGGCCGACGCACCCCTGGACGCGCGGAAGCTACGCCTGCTACCGCGTCGGCCAGATCACGGCGTTCGGCGGGGCCGAAGCCGAGAGGGAAGGGGGCGTCTTCTTCGCGGGCGAGCACACCTCCTCCGACTTCCAGGGCTTCATGGAAGGCGCCTGCGAGTCGGGCGAGCGGGCGGCGCGAGAGGTCCTCTCGGCGATGGGGCGGGCGGAGCGGGCGCCGGCGGCCTGATCCGCCTTCGCCCGGCTCCTCTCCCGCGGGCGCGGGCTCGTCGCATCTATCATCCGCCCGCGGGCGGCTCGCCTCGGGCGCGCCGCGGGAGGAGCGAGAGATGACGACGGCGACGCTGACCTGGATCGGCCTGGGTCTCTACGTGGTGGTGGCCGCGGCCTTCGCGATCCGGGGGGCGCGGAAGTCCTCGAGCGTCGCCTCGTACGCCGTCGGGAGCCGGGACCTCCCGCCCTGGGTCGTCGGCCTCTCGCTCTCGGCGCAGCTGACGAGCGTCGCGACGTTCGTCGTCAATCCCGGCCTCGTCGCCCACTTCGGTCTCGCGGCGCTCCTCGGCTACGGCGTCGCCGCGGGGAGCGGGATCACGATCGGCCTCGCCGTCCTCTCGGGGCCGTTCCGGGAAACGGGGGCCCGCGTCATGGCGCTCACGATCCCGCAGTGGATCGGGACCCGCTGGGAGTCGAAGGGGCTACGCCTCGCGTTCGTCGTCCTGTCGACCGGCCTCCTCGCGTTCGCGACGCTCATCGTCGTCGCCCTCGCGCTCGTCCTCGCGAGCCTCCTCGGCGTCCCGGCCGTGGCCGTCGCCGCGGCCGTCCTCGTCTACGTCCTCCTCGCGATGGCGATGGGGGGCGCGACGGCGCACGCGTGGATCAACGCGTTCCAGGCGATCGTCATGCTCGTCGTGGCGGTGCTTCTCGTCGGGACCGCGGTCGGCCAGGCCGCGCCATTCGGCGGAGTGCTCGAGCGTCTCGGCGCGATCCAGCCGTCGCTCGCCACGATCGCGAACCCCGCGTCCCCCTATTTCCGGAACCTCTTCGAGGTCTTCTTCTGCAACTTCCTCGTCGGGCTCGCGATCGTCGGCCAGCCGCACATCCTCTCGAAGGCGCTCTACCTCGCAGACGGCCGCCAGGTGAAGCGGTACCTCGGCGTCGCGATCGGGGCCGGGGTCGTCTTCATGGCGGTCCTCTGGGTCGGCCTCGCGGCGCGCCTCTCCCTCCCGGCGCTCCCGCGGATCGACCTCGTCGTCCCCACCTGGATCGGCGCCTCCTTCGGCCCGGGGCTGAGCGTCGTCGTCGCCATCGGCATCGTCTGCGCCGGGCTCTCGACGCTCGAGGGGATCTTCCTCGCCCTCGCGAGCATCCTCTCGGTCGACGTCCACCCGCTCCTGCCGGGAGCGAAGCCGGAGAAGGCGCTCCGCTTCGGGCGGATCGGCCTCGCGGCGGTCGGCGTCGTCTGCCTCCTCCTCGCCCGCTGGCAGATCGCCCACCCGACGGGAGGCTCGGTCGCGATCTTCGCCCAGTACGGCATCTACCTCCTCTTCACCGCCTCGTCCGTGCCGCTCGTGGCCGGGATGTTCCTGCCGCGCGCGCGGCGCGGCGCCGTCGCGCTCGCGGCCGCGGCGGCCGTCGCCGTCTACGTCGTCGCCGGCACGCTGAAGCTCGGCGCTCTCTCGAACAATCCGGCGGTCCTCGCGACGTGGGGACTCCTCGCCTCCTGGGCCGTCCTCGGGGCGTCGCTCCTCCTCCCGGGGCGGCGCGAGGCATGAGCCCCTCGGGCGCGCCGCGACCCGGCGGGGGTGCGGCCTTCCTGCGGCCGCTGAACGCATTCGTCGAGCGCTTCCTCCCGAGCGCCCTCGTCTTCGCGGTCGTTCTGACCGGGATCGTCGCGCTCCTCGCCCTCGTCCTGACCGACGCGGGCCCCGCAGAGGTCCTGCGCGGCTGGGGCGACGGGCTCTCGGGGCTCCTCGCGTTCATGACGCAGATGGCGCTCATCCTGATGCTCGGGCACGTCCTCGCGAGCACGCGACCCGTGCGGGCGCTCCTCGCCCGGCTCGGGAGCCTGCCGCGGACCCCGCGTCAGGCCTACGTCTCGGTCTTCCTCGTAGCCGCGGCCGCCTCGCTCGTGACCTGGGGCCTCGGTCTCGTCGTCGGGGCGCTCCTCGCCCGCGAGGTGGCGGCGCAGGCGAGGGCGCGGGGCCTCAGGCTCCACTTCCCGATGCTCGTCGCCGCGGCGTTCTCGGGCTTCGTCGTCTGGCACATGGGTTCCTCGGGCTCCG
>CAZWRQ010000167.1:0-10995 GCA_964636395.1 uncultured Holophagales bacterium | reverse complement strand
AAGCGTCTCGCGCAGCTCGCGAACGCCCGCCGGGTCGAGCCCGTTCGCCGGCTCGTCGAGGACGAGGAGGCTCGGGGCGTGCAGCAGCGCGAGCGCGAGGCCGAGCCGCTGCTTCATCCCGAGCGAGAAGCGGCGGACGAGCTTCTTCCCCTCGCGCGCGAGGCCGGCCGCCGCGAGCGCCCGCTCGACGTTCGCACGAGGGACGCCGCGGGCGAGCTGGTCGAGCCGCAGGTTCTCCTCGGCCGTCAGGTGGGGATAGAGCGCCGGGGACTCGACGAGCGCGCCGACGCGCGCGAGGCCCGAGGGCCGCCGGCCGTTCACCGGCTCGCCGAGGAGCTCGATCGTCCCAGCAGCGGGCGTCAGGAGGCCGAGGAGGAGCTTGATCGTCGTCGTCTTCCCCGCCCCGTTCGGCCCGACGAAGCCGTAGACGCTCCCGCGCGGGACGGCGAGGTCGACGCCCGAGACGACGGCCGTCTCCCCGTAGCGGTAGGTCAGGCCGCACGTCGTCACGACGCTCTCCATCTACTCCTCCTCGACCCGCCGGCTCGGCGCCGCCGTCCTCAGGAACACGAACGCGTCGAAGAGCCGGGGCCACGGTGCGGTCATCGTCGTCTGGCCCGTAGGCCGGGCCTTCACCGGGCGCTCGAGCCAGCTCCCCGGCGCGATTCGGCGGAGATCGGGGCCGATCGCCCATCGCGCCCGTCGAGGCGCAACCCGTCCCGTCGTGCTCGGCACGGGAGGAATACGGACGCGCCGCCCGGCGGTTAACGAGGGCGGTGGCGCGCGCCCCGTCCCGAAGCGCAGAGTGTAGATGGTAGACCTGACCCCACTCCTCGCTTCGATGCCTTCGGGCGTTGAGCAAACCAGGGCGCGGCGCGACACGAGCAGGCGGCGCTCGTCCGGGAGGACAGATGGCGTCCGTGCCAGCCCTCGGCCCGTCAGGTCTGGCGCGCGAGACGAATCGACGGGATGTCAGTAGGTCAGAACGTCGAGCCCGGGGATCTTCTCGAAGTCCTTCCGGTTCCGCGTGACGAGCGGTACGCCGCCCTCGAGCGCCGCGGTGCCGATGAGGAGGTCCATCGTCCCGATCTGCACTCCCCCGCGCTGCATCCGCGCGAGGAGGCGCCCGTAGGTCGCGGCAAAGGTGGCGTCTGGGCTCACGGTCTCGAGGGAGTCTCCGAGCCGGGCGACCCTCTCGCGTTCACGCGCTGCGTCTCGCGCGAGCTCCGCTCCGGCCGCCAGCTCGCAGAAGACGAAGACCGACGCGCCGAGGACCTCCTCGGGGCGGGACTCGAGAAATCGCGTCGCCGGGCCCGATTCGCCCCGGGCCGCTTCCCGCATCAGGTCGACGAGGAAGGACGTGTCGACGTGGATCACAGCTTCGGCGCCCGCGCGGGGGAGGCCTTCCGCCCGCGAATCAGCTCCTCGACCGCGTCGAGCGTCTTCGGGCCGAGATGGGCCGCCCTCGCCGTGGCGAGGAGGTCCCGGGCCGTCCGGCGCGGGGCGAGGTGGAGCTTGATGACCTGGGAGAACGACATGCCGGGCCGCTTGCGACGCGCCAGAAGCTCGTAGGCTTCGAGGTCCACGGTGATCGTCTTGACGGCCATGCATGGATCATGCACGGGCGGAAGGCGCGGCGGCAAGGGCGGCCGCCCTGCCGCCGCTATCGGCAGGCTTCAGAGCGCGAGCGTCTTCGCCCCCGCCGCGAGCGTCGCCTTCACGACCTCGAGGAGCTTCGCGGGCGGTACGCCCTCGGCCTTCTTCTCGCGGCGCGTGGAGACCTCGACGACCCCCTTCGCGAGCGCCTTGCCGCCGACCACGACGCGGAGCGGGAAGCCGATCAGGTCGGCGTCCTTGAACTTCACGCCCGGGCGCTCGTCGCGGTCGTCCCAGAAGACCTCGACGCCCGCCTCGGTCAGCTCCGCGTAGATCTTCTCGGCCGCCTCGAGGACCTCCGCGTCGCGCTGGAGCGAGAGGAGGGCGACCTGGAACGGCGCGAGCGGGACGGGCCAGAGGATCCCGTCGTCGTCGTGGTTCTGCTCGACGGCGGCGGCGACCGTCCGGCCGACGCCGAGGCCGTAGCAGCCCATCTGGAGCGGGACCATCTTCTGCTGCGGGTCGGCCACCTCGCACTTCATCGCCTCGGAGTACTTCGTCCCGAGCTTGAAGATGTGCCCCACCTCGATGCCGCGCTTGATCCGCAGGACCCCGGTGCCGGTCGGCGACGGGTCTCCGTCGCGCGCCGTGGCCACCTCGATCACCCCGGCGATCTTCAGGTCGCGCGGGACGGAGAGGTTGGAGTGGTGGGTGCCGTCCTGGTTCGCGCCGCAGAAGACGTTGCGGGCGTTCTCCATGGAGCGGTCGACGTAGACGGGGACCTCGTCCTGCCCCGCCCGCGGCTTCAGGCCGATCGGGCCGATGAAGCCCGGCTTGCAGCCGGCGATCTCGGGGAGCCACTCCTCGGGGACGAGGCGCACGTGCGCGACGCCGAGCGCCTTCGGGAGCTTCACCTCGTTGATCGTCAGGTCGCCGCGGATGACGATCGCGCAGACGAACGAGCTGTCGTCCGCGCGGATCGCCTCGTAGAGCATCGTGTTCGTGATCCTCTCCTCGGTCGTCCCGAGGTGCTTCGCCTGGCCCTCGGTCGAGACGATCCCTGGCGTCGGCGAGTCGGCCCGGCCGAACGGCCTCTCCTCCTCGCCCGCCCAGGGCTCGGGGAGCGGCGCCGTGACGGCCTTCTCGACGTTCGCGCCGTACTTGCCGTCCTCGGAGAAGACGAGCGCGTCCTCGCCGGTGTCGGCGACGACCATGAACTCCTCGGACGCGGAGCCGCCGATGGCGCCCGAGTCGGCCTGGACGAGCGCGTACTCGAGGCCGCAGCGCTCGAAGATGGCCCGGTACGCCGCGTCCATCTTCCGGTAGTGGGCGTCCAGCCCCTTCGGGTCGACGTCGAAGGAGTAGGCGTCCTTCATCAGGAACTCGCGACCGCGCATGAGGCCGAAGCGCGGACGGATCTCGTCGCGGAACTTCGTCCGGATCTGGTAGAGGTTGAACGGCAGCTGCCGCCACGACGTGACCGATCGGCGGACCATGTCGGTCACCGCCTCCTCGGCCGTCGGCGCGAGCGCGAACTCCGTCGCCTTCCGGTCTTCGAGGTGGAAGAGGATGCCGTCGTTCATGTAGCGGTCCCACCGCCCCGACTCGACCCAGAGCTCCTTCGGCTGCGCGATCGGCAGCTCGACCTCGAGCGCGCCGGTCCGGTTCATCTCTTCCCGGACGATCTCGGTCATCTTCTTGAGCGACCGGAAGCCGAGCGGCGTGAAGGAGTAGATGCCGGCGGCGGCCTTCAGGAGCATCCCCGCGCGGGCGAGGAGCTTGTGGGAGACGACCTCGGCATCGCCGGGGGCCTCGCGGAGGGTGGAGAGGAAGTAGTTGGACCAGCGCATCGGGGGCGGAGAATAGCGCAGCGGAGCGGGTTCCGTTCCCGGTACGATCGCCCTCCGGCCCGGGCGGACGCCCCGCGGCCGCGGGAGGCCCCTCGGATGGATGCCCGGCCGTTCGACTTCGTTCCCGTCGCCTCGCCGCTGCACGACGCCGCGGCGCTCCGGCGCTCCCTCGAGCCGTACGTCGGCGCCCTCGTCGGCCTCGGGGGCCGCGAGGCGGGGCCTGAAGGGGCTTCCAGCCCCGGTCCCCTCGCCATCGTCGTCGGCACGGGCGGTACCGAGGCCGCCGTCCTCCGCCTTCGCGAAGCGCGCCAGGTGGCCGCCCCGGACGAGCCGCTCCTCCTCGTCGCACTCCCGGCCCACAACTCCCTCCCGGCCGCCCTGGAGGCGCTGGCGCGCGTGCGCCAGGACGGCGGGCGCGGCCGGATCGTTCCGCTGCGCGGGCCGGACGACGGGCCCGGCCTCGCCCGCGTCGCGGCCGCCCTCGAGGACCTGCGGGTGCGGGAGCAGCTCCACCGGGCCCGCATCGGCCTCGTCGGTGTCCCGTCGGACTGGCTCGTGGCGAGCGTCCCCACGGCCGCCGCCGTCCGCGAGACGTGGGGCCCCGAGGTCGTCCCGGCCGAGCTCGGCGCCCTCCTCGACGCCCCGCTCCGCCCGCCCGACGAGGCGGCCTCCGGCCTCGCCGCCTCCTTCACCTCCGGGGCCGCCACCGTCCGCGAGACCGACGACGCGGGCGTGAAGACCGCCGCGAGCGTCCTCCCGGCGCTCGAGGGGCTCGTCGCGCGCGAGCGGCTCGATGCCGTCGCCGTCCGCTGCTTCGACCTCGTCACCGAGCGCGGCACCTCCGGCTGCCTCGCCCTCTCCGCCCTGAACGACGCCGGCACCGTCGCCGCATGCGAGGGGGACCTCGCAAGCGCCGTCGCGATGCTCTGGGTGAAGGAGCTCCTCGGCACCGCCTCGTGGATGGCGAACCCCTCCGACGCCGACGCCGTGACCGGCCGCCTCCGCCTCGCCCACTGCACCGTCCCCCGCGCCCTCACCTCCGGCTGGGACCTCCGCTCCCACTTCGAGTCGGGCCTCGGCGTCGCGCTCGCCGGAGAGCTCCCGCCCGGGCCCGTCACCCTCCTGCGCCTCGGCGGCCGCCGCCTCGAGTCGGTCTTTCTCGCCGAGGGCGAGGCGCTCCCGACGCCCCGCCGCGAGGACCTCTGCCGCACGCAGCTCGACGTCCTCCTCGAGCCCGGCGCCGTCGCCGAGCTCCTCGAGCGCCCCCTCGGGAACCACCTCGTCCTCGTCCCGGGCCACGTCGCCCTCCGCCTCCGCGCCTACCGCGAGTGGGCGGTGGGAGGGGAGACGGACTCGCGAGCGGCCGCCTGAGCCGCTGATAGGCTTTCGGGATGGCCGTTCGATTCGTCTCCGAGGAGCCGCACCGCGTCGCTCCGGAGCACGTCGGCGCGGAGCTCGCATCGCCCCTCCGGCGAGGCGTCGCGCTCGCGGTCGACTTCGTTCTCCTCCTCGTCCCGTCCCTCCTCGTCGCGATCGCCGTCGTCGCCGCGTTCCTGTCGATCCGGCATCCGGGCGCCCTCGGGGCGATCGGGACGATCGTGGCCGACCGCGAGGGCTCGACGCCGGCCGCCTGGAACGCCGCGATGAAGACGTGGCTTCCGATCCTCGTCGAGGCGAAGATGCCGGGCCTTTCTCCCGAAGCGCGACGGGCCTGGGAAGAGGGCCGATCCGACGAGGCCGCCGAGGCGCTCGGCCGGCAGAATTTCCTCGTCGTCCTGAACCTCGACACCCACGCGGAAGAGCACGGGCACGCCGCGGCGGAGGGGAAGACGCCGACGGTCCGCGTGGAGCTCCAGAGGCTCCTCCCCCGCGCGCTCCGCGTCGTGACCGCCTACGGCGTGGCCGCCCTCTACTTCGCGCTCC
Source organism: uncultured Holophagales bacterium (assembly GCA_964636395.1). Classification (GTDB taxonomy): domain Bacteria; phylum Acidobacteriota; class Thermoanaerobaculia; order UBA5066; family UBA5066; genus UBA5066. The sequence continues at coordinate 5,626 of CAZWRQ010000167.1, read as the reverse complement.
TCCACGCCGGGAGGAAGGGCGCGACTCTCGGGAAGCGGCTCGTCGGGATCCGCGTCGTCCGCCTCGACGGGCACCGGCTCACGCTCCCGGAGAGCCTCGAGCGATTCGTCGGCTACCTCCACATCCCCGGCTCCCTCGGCCTGAACCTCGTCGACCTCTGGCACGACCCCAACCGCCGCCTCCCGCACGACCGCGTGGCGCACACGGCCGTCCTCCGCGTGCGCGCGGCGGCGAAGGCGGGTCGCCCGCTGAAGTAGGGACCCGCTCGGAAGCAGGAGAGAGGGCGCCAGGGACGCGGGTGTAGGATTTCGCTCACATCGGGCGGCAGCGGCGGAGAGCGGTACGGAGGGCTCCATGAGTCGAATCCGCCTCGCGCGCTTGGTCGTCCTCGCCGCCGCGATCCTCGCCGTTCCCTGTCTCCCGCTCGCGCGCGCCGTGCCCAGCGGCGCCCACTCCGGCCCGGGAGCAGGCAGGAGCGCAGCCGAGCCCCACGCCCTCTACGTGCCGGCGTCGGCGCATGCCGGCGGGGCCAACGGCGCGGACTGGCGGACGGACCTCGAGATCCACAACGCCGGGACCGCCGCGACGACGGCCACGATCGCGCTTCTCGTCCGCGACTCCGCGAACCCGTCCCCCCAGACGCGATCCGTCGCCGTCGCGGCGGGGACCTCCGTCCGCCTGCCGGACGTCCTGCTGGGGACGTTCGGCTTCACGGGCGCGGCGGCGCTGCGCGTCACCTCCGATTCGAGCCGGCTCGTCGTCACGAGCCGGACGTACAACCTCGTCGGCCCGGGCGCGGCCGGGCTTCCGCAGGGAGCCTCCTTCGGGCAGTTCGTGCGCGGCGTCCCGGAGGAGGCCGCGATCTCCCGCGGCCAGGAGGCCCGGCTCATCCAGCTCACGCAGCGCGACGCGTCGAGCGGCCTCGACTTCCGGACGAACATCGGCTTCGTGAATCTCACGGGGGCGACGATCGAGATCCAGCTCGACCTCTACAAGGCCGACGGGACGCACCTCGGGACGCGCACCGGGAGCGAGACGCGCCTTCGGGCGTTCGAGTTCCGGCAGATCTCGGAAGCGCTGAAGCCCTACGGGACGATCACGGACGGCTACGCCATTCTCCGCACCACGACGCCAGGCGGCCGCTTCCTCGCCTTCGCAACCGTGATCGACAACCACCTGTCGGGAGACCCCGTCTTCGTCCCGGCCGTCGCGACGGCCCCGGCGGACGGCACGCTCCCCGCGTCGAACGAGACCTGGGTCCCGGCGACGGCGCACGCTTCGGGAATGAACGGCGCGAGCTGGCGGACCGAGCTGGAGGTCCACAACCCCGGCGCGGTCGCGGCGCAGTTCACCGTCTTCCTCCTGCCACGCGACAGGGACAACACCGTACCCGCCGGGCAGCGGTCCTTCTCGCTCGACCCGCAGAAGTCGGTCCGCTATGCCGACGTCCTCGAGTCGGTCTTCCGGTTCAACGGAGCCGCGGCTCTCCGAATCACTTCGACCGCGGGGACGATCCAGGTGACGAGCCGCACCTACAACATCGTCGGCCCGAACTCCGTCGGCCTGCCCGTCGGGGCTTCGTTCAGCCAGTTCGTCCCGGGCTTCTCCGGGACCGAAGCGATCTCGTCGACGGAAGAAGGACGCCTCATCCAGCTCACGCAGCGGGCCGCCTCGAGCGGCCTGGACTTCCGGACGAACGTCGGCGTCGTGAACGCGACCGCTTCGACCGTCGACGTCCGCCTCGACTTCTACCGCGCCGACGGCACCTGGCTGGGAGCCCGACAGGGCGAGGAGACGCGGCTCCCGCCGCACGGGTTCCGGCAGCTTTCGGAAGCCTTCGCGACGTGGGGGACCGTCGGCGACGGGTACGTCGTCGCCCGCCCGACGACGGCGAGCGGCCGGATCCTCGCGTTCGCGACCGTCATCGACAACCACGTCTCGGGAGACCCGGTCTTCGTCCCGGCCGCGCGGATGACGGCGTCCACCATCCCCACGCCGACCCCGACGCCGACTCCCGGTGCGACGGTCGTTACCGGCCCGGCCGGGACGACGATGGCTCTGCCGCCGGGAACGGCCTCGAGCGGGGCCTCCGTCGCGCTCGTCGCCGGGGACGGGAGCACGCTCGCGAAGGCGGGCGAGACGCTCGTCTCCACCGTCGTGAAGACGAACGTGAGCGGCGACGGCATCGCCATCGGGAACGGCTCGTTCACCGTCACTCTCCCCGTGACGGGGAGCGTCTCCGACCCGGAGAAGCTCCTCCTGAAGGTCGCCGTCAACACGGGGCCCGTCTACCCCGTGGCGGGCATCTACGACGCCGCGAGGAAGACGTTCACGGCCGAGCTGATGAGGGTCTGGAACGGCTGGACGATGGGCGTCGTCACGAAGCCGTCCCTCAGGACCTCCACGCACGAGCGGGCGACGGGCGTCTCTTCGCTCGGCTGGGTCACGCCCGAGGAGTGGGAGTCGTGCGCGTTCCGGGTCTTCAACCACGCGCCGTCGGCGTCGACGGACTTCGTCGCGGGGTACGCGGGCGCCATCGAGAGAGCCTGCGAGCACCTGCGCGAGGCGGAGTTCCGTTCGCCCCGCCTCTGGCTCGACGGCCGCTTCAGCCCGAAGGCACGGGTCATCCACCTCGTCGAGGGGACCGGGGAGACCGACCCGCGGACGAGCTTCCGTCATACGAACGACGACGAGTCCTTCACGCTGGCGGGCCTGACCGACGCTCAGATGCAGGCGCTCGGGCAGCTCTACTTCAACTGGAACGAATGGAATTCCTTCGTCCAGCCGAACGGGTGGTCGTACGACCACTCCGCAATCCACGAGCTCTTCCACGCGGTGCAGATCGGCTACGACATCCGCGAACGATTCCTCGACATCGACGGAAAGCAGGTTCGAACGGCGAACGCGTTCGTGGAGGGCACGGCGACGCTCGTCGGCCAGCAGTTCCAGTCGAACCCGTTCGGCATCAACGGCGGCGAGGTCACGGTTCGCTCGCCGGAGCCGCCGGCCCCCCTCGGTGTCCACGTCATCTACCCCAAGGGTCTCGAAGCCTACATGCGACAGGATTTCTTCGCCTACGTCGCCCGCCGGTGGAGCGGCGGGAGCCTGAGGGACCTCAAATGGCTCTTCCAGCGTCTCGCGGACGAGACGGATGGCGCGTGGGAGAGGTCCGCTGTGGAATACCTGACGCTCTACAGGAGGGCGATGGACAGCCACTACAGGGGCGCGGCCTTTGGCATGACGCTCCCGGAGCTCTACGCCGAGTACGCCCGCGATCGGGGCTACTGGAACCGCCCTCCGGCGCAGCTGCGCGACGCGGACCGGGCTCGGACACCGAACTCCCTCAACACCTCCTTGTTCGACGTGAAGACGTTCGACCCCGAGGCCGGGACGATCCTGGTGATACCGGGCATCCTGCCGCTCGCGTCCCGCGCGGTGAAGGTCCTCGTCTCCGACGCCGCGCGGACGGCCGGGAAGGTCGAGATGGACATCACGGTGGAGGGAGCGGCCCTCTCGAAGGAAGAGGTCCGCTTCTTCGTCTACCCCGAGGCCGGCGGCGTCCTCCAGGCCGGAACGGAGCTCGAGGTGACGGACCTCAGGCAGCCGGTCGTGGTTCCGGTCGGGCCGGGCACGAGCGGAGTGACCATCCTCATTACGAACGGCGCCGTGGAGCACCACATCGCGAAGGTGACGATCGGCCGGAACCTCGCCCGGATCTCGATGGGCTTCACCGAGGTCCATTACTGCGGTCCTCCCGGCTGTCCGGACGAGACCCCGTGCCAGATGGGAGGCGATGGCGAGGAGCCGGAGTGGGCAGGACCCCTCACCTGGACGGGTAACGCGTTCGTCTTCACGTACCCGGGCACAGCGATCGACGTCTTCCTCGGCGAGCTCGCCCCCGACCGCAAAAGCCTCCTCTGGTTCCGCCTCACCGGTCTCGTCCCCTACGACTCCCACTGGGTGAACCTGCCGCTCGACCCGGCCCGCTCGGTCGACGGTCGGCTCGTCTTCGCCGTCTCCGGCGAGGCCGCGCGGGACCACATCGTCGTCGAGCAGAGCTGCGGAAGCGCGAACCCGTTCGTCGACTACTCGAAGACGCTGAAGCTCGAGGTCTGGCTGGGGCCGTGAGGGGAGGCCGGGCCGGCGCGCCGGGCGCTATCGAACCGGCTCTTGCCTCGGCCGTGCGCCGTTCCTATGCTCGTTTCGGAGCGAGCACTTCACCCGACCGTCCGAGGCGGCGCGACTTGGCCGTGTCCGGGGCCTCGCCGAACGTCCCGGCCGAGGAGCGACCATGAAGACCTCCCTCACCGGCCTCTCGATGACCCGCGTTCTCGCGCTCGGATGCGCTCTCGCCTCCGCGCCCTCGCGCGCGGCGGATCTCTGCCCGGCGTTCCCTCCCGCCACGGGCGACGTCGTCGTCGTGAGCACCGTGGCGCAGCTGCGGGCCGCCGTCGACGCGGCCGTGCCGGGGAGGACGATCCTCGTCGCCAACGGGACGTATGCCCTCGACGGCGAATACCTCCGCCTCGACGTCCCGAACGTGACGCTCCGCTCGCAGAGCGGGCAGCGCGACGCCGTCGTCCTCGACGGGAACTACCTGACGACCGAGATCGTGCAGGTGGCCGCCTCCGACGTGACGGTTGCGGACCTGACGCTCCGCGAGGCGTACGACCACCCGATCCACGTGACGCCGACGGCCACGTCGGCGACCGACCGGACGCTCATCTACAACGTCCGCATCGTCGATCCCGGCCAGCAGGCGATCAAGATCAACCCGCTGAGCGACACCGGGCCGTACGCCGACGCCGGCACCGTCGCCTGCTCGCGCCTCGAGCTGACCGACGCCGGACGACCGCACGTGAGGGACAGCTGCTACACGGGCGGGGTGGACGCCCACGCCGCGCTCGGCTGGACGGTGCGCGACAACGTCATCGAGGGTTTCTGGTGCGACGCGGGTCTCTCCGAGCACGCGATCCACTTCTGGCGCAACGCGCGCGACACGCGGGTCGAACGGAACGTCCTCCGCAACAACGCGCGCGGGATCGGCTTCGGCCTCGCCGAGACCGGCACCCCGCGCCGGACGTATTCCGACGCTCCCTGCCCCGCCGCGGGGGGCGCCTACGTCGACCACTACGGCGGGACCGCGGTGAACAACTTCGTCTCGGCCGACGACCCCGACCTCTTCGCGTCGGAGTACGGCTTCGACTGCGGCGTCTGCCTCTGGCAGGCGTGCGGCGCCTCCGCTCTCCACAACACCGTCCACACGGCCGACGTCGCCTCCTCCTTCTCCGCCATCGAGTGGCGCTTCTCGCGCACCACCGCGACCATCGCGAACAACCTCGCGAACTTCTCGCTTCGGGCGCGCGACGGCGCCTCGGCGACGCAGACGACGAACGTCGCCACCGCGACGGCGGCGTTCTACGTCTCTCCCGCGACCGGCGACCTCCACCTCCAGCCTACGGCCGCCGGAGCGATCGACCAGGGGAGCGTCTCGTCCGTCGGGACCGACATCGACGGCGACTCCCGCCCGCGCGGCGCCGCGCCCGACGTCGGCGCCGACGAGACCGGTGCGCCGCGAGCGCTCCGCTTCCACGGCCTGACCCCCTGCCGCGTCGTCGACACCCGC
>CAZWRQ010000166.1:0-11018 GCA_964636395.1 uncultured Holophagales bacterium | reverse complement strand
CGCCCCGTCCCCGCCCGAGCCGGAGCGGATCACGAACGACGTCGTCAGCCTCTACGCCGAGGCGGAGGTCGGACTCACCGACGAGCTCCGGCTCTTCGCGGGGCTCCGTCACGACGACGCGACGAGCTACGGGACCGTCGACACCCCCCGAGCCGGGCTCGTCCTGAACCGCGGCCGCCTGTCGGCGAAGCTCCTCTACATGGAGGCGTTCCGGGCGCCGAAGCCGTGGGACCTCACCGACGGCCTCGGGAACCCCGATCTCCGCCCGGAGGAGATGCGGATGGTCGAGGCGTCGGCCGCGTATTCCTTCTCCCCCCACCTGCAGGCGGACGTCTCCGTCTATCGCAGCAGGCTCGACGACAGGCTGACGCGGTCGGGCGAAGGGACCTCGTGGCGCTGGGTGAACGCCGGAGAGCTCGACACGCGGGGCGTCGAGGTGAGCGTGGAGCTCCGGAAGGGGCGGATGACGGCCTGGGCGAACGCCTCGCTTTGCGCGTCGGAGGACGAGTCGGGACGCCAGGTGGCGGAGATCGCCCGGACCGGCGCGAACGCGGGCGTCCGGTACGCCGTGGCGCGCGGCGCGACGCTCGGCCTTCGGGCGACGTACGTCGGCTCGCGCAGGAACCCGAAGGTCATCCCGACCACCGGCGACGAGAGGATCGAGGACGCCCTCGTCCTCCGCGCGTCGGCCTCGCTGGCCCTCCCCCGCGGGCTCGAGGCTCGGCTCTTCGTCGACAACCTCGGCGGGACGACCTGGTTCCATCCCTCCAACCTCCCCCCGAGCCGCTACCGTCAGCCGGGGCGGACGTTCCGCGTCCAGGCGGGGTGGACCTTCTGATGCGCGGCTCCGGCTCTGCGCCGGAACGCTCGCCCGGGCGCCGGTCCGCGCACCGTACCGCGCGGGCGCGTTGGGCGGCGCTCGCGCTCGCCCTCCTCGCGGCGACGGCCTCCGCGACGGCCCAGGACCCGGGGCTCGAGACGCGCGTAAAGGCCGCGTACGTCTACAACTTCCTGACGTTCGTCGAGCGGGAGAAGCCCGAGCCGGAGCCGGAGGGCGCCCCGGTGCGCGTCTGCGTCCTCGGGGACGAGGCGCTCCTCGCGCAGCTGAAGGGCCTCTCGGGCCGCCCGGTCCGCGGCCGGCCCCTCGAGGTCCTCTCCGGACCGAAGGCCGGTCCGCCTCCCTCCTGCCATCTCCTCGTCATCGGCCGCTCCGAGGCGGCCCGGCTGCCGGAGATCCTCCGAACCGTCTCGGGAACGGGCGTCCTGACCGTGAGCGACATCCCTCGCTTCTCGCGCAGCGGCGGCATGATCGGTTTCCTCACGGAGGGAGGCCGGGTGCGGATCGAGGTCAACCCCGACGCGGCCACCGCGGCCGGCCTCCGGATGAGCGCGAAGCTGCTCGAGGTCGCGCGCGTCGTGGCGGAGGAGCGCCGGTGAGCGCCCCGCGCGTCGGTTCCATCCGCTCCCGGCTCATGCTCATCGGCATGGCGACGAGCCTCAGCTCTCTCCTCCTCGCCGCCGTCGCCTTCGTCCTCGTCGACCGCTACCGCGACCGACGGGGCCTCGTCGAGGACGTCTCCACGATCGCGCGTCTCGTCGCGGACCGGAGCACGGCCGCCCTCGCCTTCGACGACCCGGGACTGGCCGCGGAGAACCTCTCCGCGCTGCGTATCAAGCCCGCCGTCACGGCGGCCTGCATCTACGCTGCCGACGGCTCCGTCTTCGCCGAGTACCGCTCCCCCCGCGCGCCGGAGTACCGCTTCCCCGCGGCCGAGAACGAGGCGACGCACCGGTTCGAGGCCGGGCACCTCGCCCTCTTCGAGCCGGTCGTCCTCGACGGGACGCGGATCGGCACGGTCCACGTGCGCGCGAGCCTCAGGGAGCTCGCGGTCCTCCGGCGGGAGTACCTCCTCTCGGCGGCGGCGATCGTCGCGTTCGCCTCGCTCCTCGCCTTCGCCCTGTCGACGAGACTGCAGCACCTCGTCTCCGGGCCTCTCGCTCGGCTCACCCAGACGGCGCAGCGCATCGCCACGCAGAAGGACTATTCCGTCCGCGCGCCCGAGGACGGAGAGGGGGAGATCGCGTCTCTCGCGAGGACGTTCAACGAGATGGTCGGCGTCGTCGAGTCGGAGAGCGCCGCCAGCGCCCATGCTCAGGCCGCGCTCCGCTCGTCCGAGGCCCGGCTCCGGCAGATCGTCGACCTCGTCCCCCACATGATCTTCGTCAAGGACCGCGAGGGTCGGTTCCTCCTCGCGAACCGGACGATCGCCGAGGCCCACGGCACGACCGTCGCCGGGCTCGTCGGCCGGACCCAGTCCGAGCTCGGGCTCAACGAGGGAAGCCTCGCCAGGTGGCGCGAGGAGGACCGGAGCGTCGCCGAGGACGGCGTGTCGTGCTTCGTGGCCGAGGAGCCGTTCCGGGACACGTCGGGCGCGCTCCGCTTCCTCCAGACGACCAAGGTGCCGCTCCTCCTCGAGGACGGCGTCACCCGGGCGGCGCTGGCCGTCGCCATCGACGTCACCGAGCGGAAGAAGGCGGACGACGAGCTGAGGAGGTACCACGACCACCTCGAGGACCTCGTGAAGGAGCGGACCGCCGAGCTCGCCGTCGCCAAGGAGAAGGCGGAGGAGTCCGACCGCCTGAAATCGGCGTTCCTCGCCACGATGTCCCACGAGCTTCGCACGCCGCTGAACTCGATCATCGGCTTCTCGGGCGTCCTGCTGCAGGGGCTCGCCGGCCCGCTGAACGAGGAGCAGCAGAAGCAGATGGGGATGGTGTGCCGCAGCGCCGAGCACCTGCTCGCGCTTATCAACGACGTCCTCGACATCTCCAAGATCGAGGCGGGGCAGCTCACGCTCGCCACGGAGACTTTCGACCTCCGGGCCTCGCTCGCGAACCTGGTCCGCTCCGCGGCGCCCCTCGCCGAGAAGAAGGGGCTCTCGCTCGAGCACGAGCTCGGCCCCGAGGTCGGCGAGATGACGAGCGACCGCCGCCGAGTCGAGCAAGTCGTCCTCAACCTCCTCTCGAACGCCGTCAAGTTCACCGACCGCGGCTCGGTCCGGCTCCTCTGCGAAGCCGACGACGAACGCGCGACGATCCGCGTCGTCGACACCGGGATCGGGATCCGCGCGGGGGACCTCGACAAGCTCTTCCGGCCGTTCCGGCAGGTCGATTCCGGCACCGCCCGCCACTACGAAGGGACCGGCCTCGGGCTCTCCATCAGCCGGAAGCTGGCCGAGCTCCTCGGAGGTAGCATCGACGTCGAGAGCGAGCCGGGCCGGGGGAGCACGTTCTCGGTCGTCCTCCCGCTGAGAAGGAACCCCTCATGAACGCGAAGGTCCTGTACATCGAGGACAACACCCAGAACTTCTACCTCGTCAACTTCATCCTGACCGCCGCGGGGTGCGAGGTGCTCTGGGCGAAGGACGGCCCCGAGGGGGTCGCGAACGCCGCCCGGGGCTGGGCCGACCTGATCCTCCTCGACATCCAGCTCCCCGGCATGGACGGCTACGCGGTGGCGCGGGCCCTCCGAGGGAATCCCGCCCTCTCCCGCACGCCGATCGTGGCGCTCACGTCCTACGCGATGGCGGGCGACCGCGAAAAGGCCCTCGCCGCCGGCTGCACCGGCTACATCGAGAAGCCGATCGACCCGGGGAGCTTCGCGGCTCAGGTGGAGCAGCACCTCCTCGCGGCGCGGGCGAAGGGCGAGGCCTCGTGAGCCGGGTCCTGATCGTCGACGACATCGTCGAGAACCGCTACCTCCTCGAGACGGTCCTTAAGGCGGGCGGCTACGACGTCGTCTCGGCCGCGGACGGGGCCGAGGCGCTCGCGGCGGCGCAGGCCGCCCCTCCCGACCTCGTCGTCACCGACATCCTGATGCCGGTCATGGACGGCTTCGAGCTCTGCCGAAGGTGGAAGGCGGACGAGAGGCTCCGCGGGATCCCGCTCGTCTTCTACACCGCCACGTATACCGACTCGAAGGACGAGGCCCTCGCCCGGACGCTCGGGGCCGACCGGTTCCTCGTCAAGCCGCTCCCGCCGGAAGTGCTGCTCGAGGAGGTCCGGGGGGCCCTCGCCGCACCCCGGACCGAGCACCCGGCGGCGGACGCCGGGGAGGTCCTCCAGGAGTACAGCGAAGCCCTGTTCCGCAAGCTCCAGAGGAAGGTCGCCCAGCTGGGAGCGGAGGCCGCCACGCGAAGGAGGGCCGAGGAGGAGGTCCGGGCGCTGAACGCAGAGCTGGAGGAGAGGGTCCGGACGAGGACGGCCGAGCTCGAGACGAGCATCCGCGAGATGGAGGCGTTCTCGTACTCCGTCTCGCACGACCTGCGCGCCCCTCTCCGCGCGATCGACGGGTATTCCGCGCTCCTCGAGTCGGGGGCGTCGGCGAACCTCGACGCGGAGGGCCGCGAGCTGCTCCGGAAGGTCCGGGCGAGCGCTCGGACGATGTCGACGCTCATCGACGAGCTCCTCGAGTTCTCGCGGACCGGCCGCTCCGAGCTCCGCCGCACCCGCCTCGACATGGGCGCGATCGTCCGCTCCGCCTTCGAGCAGGTGACGACGCCCGCCGAGCGGGCGCGGATAGAGCTGCGTGTCGACGCCCTCCCGCCCGCCGACGGCGACGCGGCGCTCGTCCGCCTCGTCGTCACGAACCTGCTCTCGAACGCCGTGAAGTTCTCGTCCGGTCGCGAGCGCGCCGTGATCGAGGTCGGGAGCCGCCGCGAGGGCGACCGCACCGCCTACTTCGTGCGGGACAACGGGGCCGGGTTCGACATGAAGTACGTCGACAAGCTCTTCGGCGTCTTCCAGCGCCTCCACAGCCCCGCCGAGTTCCCGGGCGTCGGGGTCGGGCTCGCGATCGTCCAGCGGATCGTGACGCGGCACGGCGGGACGGTCTCCGCCACGGGCCGTGTGGGCGAGGGAGCCGAGTTCACGTTCTCGCTCTGACGGGCGCACGCGCCGGCCCTGGCGCCCCCGGCTACGTCTCGCCCTCGACGACCTCCCCGAACGTCCCGAGCTCGGAGCGGATCGCCGCAGCGTCGCCGACGGCGACGATCCGGGCGGAGCCGGTCCCGAAGACGCGCCCCGAGACGCGGCGGACGTCTCCTTTCGTCACCTCCGCGAGGCCCGGGACGAACCGGGCGATCTCGTCGGGGGGAAGGCCGAGGACCCAAAGGCGGGCGAGCTCGTCGGCGACCCCGGCCGCCGTCTGGAGCGCGATCGCCAGGGAGCCCGCCTCGCGGCGGAAGGCCCGATCCATCTCCTCGTCCGTGGCCTCGGTCGTCGCCATCCGCTCCATCTCGTAGAGGACCTCGTTGAGGGCGGCGCCCGTCACCTCCGTCCGGACCGCCGCGAAGGAGCGGACCGTGCCGCACCCGTCGAGCCAGCTCGCGGCGGCGCCGGGGGAGTAGGTGTAGCCCTTCGCCTCGCGGAGGTTCTGGACGAGGCGCGACGTGAAGGAGCCGCCGTAGATCGTCATCGCGAGCTCGAGGGCCCGGGCGTCCGGGTCGGTCCTCGGGAAGCCGAGGTTCCCGACCATGAGGTTCGTCTGGACGGAGCCGGGCCGGTCGAGGACGAGGAGGCGTCGCGGCCCGTCCGTCGCGGCCGGCGCCGCGACGGGCGGGGGCGCCGAGCCGCCGGCGGTCCAGTCGCCGAACGCGCTCCCGGCCGCCGCGATCGCCTCCTCCGCGTCCACGTCCCCCGCGACGAGGAGGAGCGCGCGCTCGGGCCGGAGGCGGCGCGCCGCCTCGGCCGCGAGGAGCCCGGGGGTGACGGCGTCGATCGACGCCGCCGTCGGCGCGATCGTCGCGTACGGGTGCGCGCCGTAGACCTCGCGCGCGAACGCCCGGACGGCCAGGAACGAGGGCTCCGATTCGCTCGTCTCGAGCTCCTCGTGCGCGAGGTGCCGCGCGCGCGCGACGCCGTCCGACGGGAAAGCGGGTCGGCGGACGACGTCGGCGACGAGGTCGAGGAGGAGCGGCAGGCGCGCGGCGAGACCGTAGGCGCCGATCGTGAGCGAATCGGGCCCCGCGCCGGCGGAGAGGTCTCCCCCGGCCTCCTGCGCCAGGTCCGCGAGGTCGGCCCCGCTGCGCGACGCCGTTCCCTCGCGGAGAGCCGCGGCGAGGAGGCGCGCGAGCCCCGGCCCCCCGGACGGGTCGTCCGAGAGGCCACCGCGCACGACGAGGCGGGCGCTCGCGAGCGGGACCCCTCGCCATGGGACGACCTGGACCGCGAGGCCGTTCGGCAGGCGGGAAGCGGCGACCTCCGGCATCGGGACGGGACGCTCTTCTCCGAGGGGCGGGAGGCCGTCGGGCGCGTTCACGCCTCTCCCTTCGGCGGGACTTTCGCGATCGCCGCCCGCCGCTCCGGCGCGAGCCACGCCGCCGCGCGGCAGAGGTCGCCCGGAGAGACCGCCTCGACGAGGCCCGGGAGCTCGAGGAGCGCCTCGGGCGCGCCGGCAATCGCCGCCGCCTGCGCGAGCTCGATCGCGAGGCCGAGGCGGGGCTCGAGGCCGGCCCAGGTGTCGGCGAGGACCTTCGTCTTCACGCGCGCGAGCTCGGCCTCCCCGACCCCGTCGCGGACGATGCGCGCGACCTCCTCGTCGAAGGCGGCGAGGACCGCGTCCGCCGAGACCTCGCGCCGGTAGCCGATCCGGGAGAGGAAGAGTGTCGTGCCGTCGTACCAGACGCCCCCCTGGAACGGGTTGAAGCCGCCGGAAAGGTCCGTCGCGATCTCGCGCCCTTCGACGAGGCCGCGGTAGAGGCGCGAGGCGCGCCCGTTGTGCAGGAGCTCACCGAGAACGAGGAGCGGGACGGCGTCGGCGTGGTCCCGCCCGGGCATTCGCCACCCCATCGCGATCGCCGGCGTCCTCGCGAGAGGCGCCTCCTGGACGAGAAGGACGGGCGCCTCGCGCGGCGGCTCGTGGAGGTCGGGCCTCGCATACGGCGCGCCACGCGGGATCGCCCCGAAGCGGCGCTCGGCGAGCGCGAAGACCTCGTCGGCCCCCACGTCCCCGGCGACCGCGAGGACGGCGTTGTCGGGCCGGTAGAACGTCCCGAAGAAGCTCTCCACGTCGGCGAGCGTCGCCGCGTCGAGGTCGTGGAAGTCGCCGTAGCCGTCGTGCGCGTTCTCCCACTCGTCGAAGAGCGCCTGCGGCAGCTCGCCGAACTCGAAGAGACCGTACGGGTCGTTCCGGACGTTGACGAGGATCTCCTCCTTCACGACGTCGCGCTGGTTGTCGAGAGACTCCTGGCCGAAGGCGAGGCCCGCCATCCGGTCCGCCTCGAGGAACAGGATCCGCTCGAGCGCGGACGACGGCGCGTCGACGACGTAGAGCGTGACGTCGGGGCGCGTCTGACCGTTGTTGCTGCCGCCCGAGGCCTCGCAGACCCTGTCGAAGACCCCCTTCGGGGCGTTCGGCGTCCCCTCGAACATCAGGTGCTCGAAGAGGTGGGCGAAGCCCGAGCGCCCGCGCGGCTCGAGGCGCGAGCCGATCCGGTAGAGGACGCAGAGGCCGAACACCGGCGCCGACCGGTTCTCCGAGACGACGACCGTCAGCCCGTTCGGGAGGACGAGGGTCTCGACCGGGATCCGCAGCGTCAGGCCTTCAGGAGCTGCCGCGCGATGACCATCCGCTGGATCTCGGAGGTCCCCTCGCCGATCGTGCAGAGCTTGACGTCGCGGTAGAACTTCTCGGCCCGGAAGTCCTTCGTGAAGCCGTAGCCGCCGTGGATCTGGACGGCGAGGTTCGCGACGCGGACGGAGACTTCTCCCGCGTACAGCTTGCACATCGCCGACTCCTTCGTCACCTTCATCCCGCTGTCCTTCATCCACCCGGCGCGCCAGGTGAGCAGGCGGGCGGCGTCGATCTCGGTCGCCATGTCGGCGAGGTAGTTCTGGATCGACTGGAACTCGGAGATCGGCTTGCCGAACTGGACGCGCTGGCGCGCGTAGGAGAGCGCGCAGTCGTAGGCCCCCTGGGCCATGCCGAGCGCGAGCGCGGCGATCGAGATGCGGCCGCCGTCGAGGACCTGCATCGCCTGCGTGAAACCCGACCCGAGCGGTCCGATCAGGCTCTCCTTCGGGACCCGGCACTCCTCCATCACGAGGGTCGCCGTGTCGGAGGCGCGCAGGCCGAGCTTGTTCTCCTTCTTGCCGGCGCGGATCCCCTTCTGGTGGAGGTCGACGACGAAGGCCGAGATGCCGTGCGTCCCGGCGGCCTTGTCCGTGACGGCCATCAGGACCGCGACGTCGCCGACGGAGCCGTGCGTGATGAAGTTCTTCGAGCCGTTCAGGACCCACTCGCTCCCGTCGAGGACGGCGGTCGTCCGGGTCCCCTTCGCGTCGCTCCCCGCCTCGGCCTCGGTGAGGCCCCAGGCGCCGATCGCCTTCCCCTGCGCGAGCGGGACGACCCAGCGGCGCTTCTGCTCTTCCGTCCCGAACAGGAAGAGGTGGTTCGTGCAGAGGCTGTTGTGGGCCGCGATCGAGATGCCGACGGAGCCGTCGACGCGCGAGAGCTCCTCGATGACTCCGATGTAGTCGATGTACGAAAGCCCCGCCCCGCCGTACTCCTCCGGGATGATGACGCCGAGCATCCCGAGCTCCCCGAGCCGCGCGATCGCCTCGCGCGGGAAGACCTGCGCCTCGTCCCATTCCATGACGCGAGGCCCGAGCTCGCTCTCGGCGAACTCGCGGACCATCTTCCGGACGGCGAGCTGGTCGTCGGACAGCTGGAACCCGAACGGGGCGGAAGGGGCGGCATTGACGGCCGCGGGGCTGTCGAGGAGAGTCGTCATCGCCGGACTCCTGGGGCGAAGTGCCCGATGTCCGGATTCTAGCCGCGGCTCCGGGACGGCCGGGTCAGCGCGCCGGCGGAGGCGTTCCGCCCGCGGCCGGACGCGCCGCCGGCGAGCCGGGCCGCTCCGGCTCGCTCGGCGGAGGCCAGGAGCCGAGGAACGTACCGGGGTAGTAGGCCGCCAGGATCTCGGCGTGCGTCCGGCCCGCGAGGGCCATCCCGAACGTCCCGGTCTGGCAGAGGCCGACGCCGTGTCCCCAGCCGCGGCCGTAGAACGTGTGAACGGGCGCGCCGGCCCGGTCCTTCCCCGTGACGAGGGTGAAGAGCGACTCGGGGAGCGCGAGCGCGAAGCGGATCTCGAGCCCGGAGAGGTCGAACGACTCCCGGTCCGTCGTCACGCGCACCTTCGCCGCGCGCCCCGAGCTTCCACGCGAGAGGACGTCGACCCGCCGGACGGCGCTCCCCTTCCGCGAGCCGTCGCGCTCGAGGAGCTTCCCCATCAGCTCTTCCCCTGTGAAGCGGCGGATCCAGTGGATCCACGCCGATTCGCGCTCGAAGAGCCCGTCGACCGCCGGGACCTGCGCGAGGACGGCGAGCACCCTACCGTCGCGGGACAGGAGGCGGACGCGGTCCCCGGGCGCGACGTCGAGCGCGCGGCCCGGCTTCCACGCCTCCCCTCCACCGCGGAAGAGGAGCGCGTCGGGAGGGAGAGCTCGCTCCTCCCTCCCTTTCGGCGTCTTCACGACGAGCTTCCCCGGCGCCGCCCCGACGAGCCGCCCCTCCAGCTCCTCGAGCCCTCCCGTCCGCAGGAGGAGGGAGGCCCAGAGACCGGCCGCCTCGTGCGCCGTGAAGGCCCGCCGTGTCGGGAGGGGCGTCGGGCCGGCGAGCTGGAAGCGGGCGAGCGCGGTGTGGACCGTCCGTGCCTGCTCGCTCCATTCCTTCGGGGCCGCGCCCCGCTCGGCCTCCTCCGTGAGGAGCCGCGCGTCGCCGAGGAGCCCCGCGAGGTTCGCGAAGACGGCCTCCGGTCCGAGCGTCTTCGGCGGCGTGCCGGCCGGCAGGCCCAGGCGGTCCGTGAGGAGGGCGCGCGCGGCCTTGAGGTCGGCCCAGGAGGCGCCCGTCCGCCCGGCAGCGTGGAGGAGCGCGGCGCCGCGAACGGCGAGCGCGCCGAGGTCGTGGCCCGAGGCCGGCGCGGTCGAGGAGATCGCGATCCTCTCCTCGCCGCGGCACGGCACGGAACGCAGGTACGGGAACGCCTCCCGCGAATAGGACGGGAAGACGACGACGGCGTCCTCGGTCCGCCCGCCGCAGGTGGAGGTGAAGAGGGCGTCGGCCGGAACGCCGTTCCAGAGCAGGACCTGCCCGGCGGTCGCCCGGACCGCTTCGCTCGAGAGCGGCTGCTCGGCGCTCGCGCCTCCGTAGACCTGGCAGCGCGCGGTCGCGCAAAGGTCGTACCCCTCGGCCGCGAAGTCGCCCCGCCGCTTCACGGCGTAGGTGCGCGCCGCCACGGCCTGCGCCTTCAGCGCCTCGATCTCGTCGTAGACGCGCGGCCCCATCTCCAGCGGCACGACGCCGAGGAGGTAGTCCTCGAGGCCGACCCGGTTGACGACGTGGAGGGTCCCGCGGGGCGTCGCGACGACGAGAAGCGTCCCCCGGTAGAGGCCTCCGTTCACCGGCAGGAGGGAGCCGTCCGCGGCGGCGAGCTCGAGCGGCGAGGGGGCCTCGCGCCGGCCGTCCGGGCCGTCGACGATGAGCGTCCGGGTCGGCCGGCCCGGATCGGCGAGGCCGACGAGGAACGCCTCCGGAACGGCGTCGCGACGGACGCGGTCGAGGAGCGGGTCGAGCGAGGCACGGTCGCCAGGCGGGCCGAGGCGCACGGCGAACCGCCCGCCCGCTTCCGCGACGGAGGCCGGCAGGCCGAGGAGGGCGCCGAGGCGAGCTCCCTCGGCGTCCGCGGCCGCGCGCGACACGAAGGACCCCGCCTGGACCTGGAACCGCGGAGCCGCGTCGCCCGCCGCGGCCACGGGCCTCGCCTCGAGCGCACCGACGACGCGGCGGACCTCGCCCCCGGCCCGGACCAGCCACTCCCCCGCAGGGAGGCGGAACGCGGCGCGGTCCACCGCGACTCCGACGTCGAGCCTCGGCTCGGCGACTCCCGGGAAGGCGGCCGCCGCCGCCGGCCCCGGCGCCGGGGTCGGAGTCGGAGTCGGAGAGGGCGTCGGCCTGTCTC
>CAZWRQ010000165.1:8319-11043 GCA_964636395.1 uncultured Holophagales bacterium | reverse complement strand
GCTTCGCCCAGGCGACTCCCTCCGTCGTCATGGCCCGCCACCAGTCCAACCTCGACGTCATCGTCTACGGGGAGGTCTTCCCGCGCGGCGCCATCGCCATCGGCAAGAAGCAGCTGGAGTGGATCCCCTTCTTCGGCTGGCTCTGGACGGCGACGGGGAACGTCCTGATCGACCGCCGGCACACGTCGGCCGCGATGGCGGCGATCCGGAAGGCCGCCGATTCGAGCCGGAGCCTGGGAGCCTCGATCTGGGTCGCGCCGGAAGGGCACCGCAACATGAAGAGGGAGATGCTCCCGTTCAAGAAGGGGGTCTTCCACCTCGCGCTCGACGGACGCCTCCCGGTCCTCCCGGTGGCCCTCAGCCCCCTCGACACGCTCCTCGACGCGCGCCGCTGGGCGATCCGCCCCGGGACGATCCGCCTGCGCGTCCTCCCGCCGATCCCGGTCGACGACCTCGCGCCGGGCGACGTCGCGACCCTGATGTCGCGCGTGAGGACCCCGTTCGAGGAGGCTCAGCGGGAGCTCGCGGCGTCGACGCCTCCGCCGATCCTCGCGCGCGGCGCGAAGCGCGGGCACGAGGCCCTCTGCGCGTGAGGGGGCCCGTTCGCCGCGCCGTCGCGCGGGTCCACTTCCTCGTCGCGTGCGTCGTCGGCGCGCTCGCTTTCGTCGGGCTCTCGATCGGAGGCCTCCTCTACGTCGCGATTCGCGCCGGGCGCGGCAGCGCTCCCGTTCACCTCTCCCGGCTCTTCCACTGGATCGTCCGGTCGCTGCTCGGATGGCGGATCACGGTCGAGGACCGGCCGCGCGTCACCGAGTCGGCCCCGGCGATCCTGATGGCCTCCCACCGGTCGAACCTCGACATCGTCGTCTACGGCGGCCTCTACCCGAAGCGGACGGTCGTCATCGGCAAGAAGGAGATCGCGAAGATCCCCGTCTTCGGCTGGTTCTTCCGCGCGACCGGCAACATCCTCCTCGACCGGAAGGACCTGGCGAGCGCGATCGCCTCGATCGCTGCGGCGGCGAAGCGCGTCCGGGAGAAGCGGGTCTCCGTCTGGGTCTTCCCGGAGGGTCACCGGAACGGCTCGCCGACGCTCCTGCCGTTCAAGAAGGGCTCGTTCCACCTCGCGATCGCCGCGCAGGTGCCGATCGTGCCGATCGTCTGCGGGCCGCTCGACGACGTCCTCGACGGCCACCGCCTGCTCGTATTCCCCGGGACGATCCGGATACGGGTCCTTCCGCCGATCCCGACCGAGGGGCTCGGCGAGGAGGACCTCGAGGAGCTGATCGCGACCGTCCGCGGCCGGATGCAGGAGGCGCAGGACGCCCTGGCGGCGGAGACGACGGCCGTCCGTTCCTGACCGCGCCCCACCGAGCGGCACCGAGCGGCCGTTGCGCCCAGATCGCAACTCCGTAAGATGAAGAACCCGCGGCTCGAACCGCGAACGCCCTTTCGTTCTCCGAAGGACAGACGCCCGATGACGACGACCTCGCGCCCCCGCATCCGTTTCGCCGCCTCCTTCGGCTTCGGCCTCGTCCACGTCGCCGCGCTCGGCGTCTTCTGGGTCGGGCTCTCCTGGGAGGGCGTCGCGCTCTGCCTCGCGTCGTACTACCTCCGGATGTTCGCGATCACCGCGGGCTTCCACCGCTACTTCGCCCACCGGACCTACAAGATGGGCCGCTTCTGGCAATTCCTGATGGCGTTCCTCGGGCAGACGGCGGCGCAGAAGGGAGTCCTCTGGTGGGCCGCGCACCACCGGCACCACCATCGCTACTCCGACCAGCCCGAGGACATCCACTCGCCCGTGCAGAAGGGATTCTGGTGGAGCCACATGGGGTGGATCCTCGCCGACGACTACGAGGAGACCGACCTCGAGTCGATCCGCGACTTCGCGAAGTACCCCGAGCTCGTCTGGCTCGACCGCAACCAGTTCCTCGCGCCGATGCTCTACGGGCTCGGGCTCTGGCTCGCGTTCTCGTGGACCGGCCTCTTCTGGGGCTTCTTCCTCTCGACGGTCCTCCTCTGGCACGGAACGTTCGCCATCAACAGCGTGATGCACGTCTTCGGACGACGCGTCTTCGAGACGAAGGACACCAGCCGCAACAGCTTCCTGATGGCGCTCGTGACGATGGGCGAGGGGTGGCACAACAACCACCACCACTTCCAGGCCTCCGCCGCGCAGGGCTTCCTCTGGTGGCAGGCCGACCCGAGCCTCTGGCTCCTTCGGCTCGGCCGGCTCCTCGGGATCGCGCGGGACCTTCGCCCGGTGCCCGAGCGGGTCGTCGCCCTCGCTCGCGAGCGGGCCGCCTGGCACTTCACGGGGCGGACGTTCGAGCGGGCCCGCGAGGCGTTCGACGCCGCACAGGCGTCGTGGGACGCGCGCGCCGAGCAGCTCTCAGGGGCCTGGGCCGCGCGGCGCGGGATCGCGCTCGCCTCGGCCTCGCAGCGGCTCGCCGAGCTCGAGGCCTCGCGCCAGCGGGCGGCCGCGCGTCTCGAGGAGCTCCGAGCCGAGTACTCCGCGGCGCTCTCGGCGGCGGCCGCCGGGACCCGCCTGCGCGGCCAGCGCGCCAAGGCGCTCGCCGAGATCCGGGTCGAGGAGCTCCGCGCCGAGATCGAGCGGACCCGCCAGAGCCTCGTCGACGCGCTCGAGCGGCTCGTCGAGGCGGCCGGCGGCACCGAGGGGCTCTCCTCGCCGGCCTGACGACGACCCGAAGCAGGGGGGGGTCA
>CAZWRQ010000165.1:0-8219 GCA_964636395.1 uncultured Holophagales bacterium | reverse complement strand
GCACCGAGGGGCTCTCCTCGCCGGCCTGACGACGACCCGAAGCAGGGGGGGGTCAGGTCTACCATCTACACTCTGCGGGTTTCCGCAGAGTGTAGATGGTAGACCTGACCCCCTGCGGGGATCACGGCGCCGCGACCGGGTCCCCCTCCGCGAACGGCCCTTTCGCTAACATCCCCGTCATGAACAGCGCCCTCGCGGACCTCTATCGCGCCCACGTCGCCGCGCGGCAGCGGACGACGGAGAAGGCCTTGGCCGAAACCGGCTTCGACCGCCTCCTGATCCACTCCGGCGTCCCCTTCACCTACTTCGCCGACGACAACGACGCGCCGTTCCGCTCGACGCCCCACTTCACGCACTGGGCGCCGGTCGAGGGGCCGGGACACCTCCTCGAGGTCCGCCCCGGGAAGAGGCCGCGGCTCGCGCGCTACCAGCCGCGCGACTACTGGTACGAGCCGCCGAAGCCCGCGCCGGAGTTCGTCGCCGCGGAGATGGAGATCCTCGACGCGGAGAGCCCCGAGGCGGTCCGCGCGGCGATCGGCCCGAACGGCGGCCGCACCGCCTTCCTCGGAGGCGCCGTCGCCGAGGCCGCCGCGCTGGGTCTCCCGGCCGACGCCGTCAACCCGAAGGGGCTCGTCGCCCGGCTCGACTGGGAGCGGTCGTACAAGAGCGCCTACGAGGTGGAGTCCGTCGCCGAGGCGGAGGCCCCCGCCGCGCGCGGTTTCCGCGCCGCCGAGGCGGCCTTCCGGGAGGGCGCGACGGAGATGGAGGTGCACCACGCCTTCCTCTCCGCCGCCGCCGTGATGGAGGAGCACCTCCCCTACCCGACGATCATCGGGTTCGACGAGCGCTCCGCGACGCTCCACTACCACGGCAAGCGGGGCACCTGGGCCGCGCCGGGCCGGACGATGCTCGTCGACGCGGGAACGGCGGTCCGCGGCTACGCCTCCGACATCACCCGGACGTTTGCCGGCGACGGGTGCGACCCGCTCTTCAGGGACCTGATCGCCGGGATGGAAGCGATCGAGCAGGAGCTCGCCGCCTCGCCAAGGCCCGGGATGAAGTACCTCGACCTCCACGTGCGGGCCCACGTCCTGATCGGCGACCTCCTCCACCGCGCCGGCATCCTGAAGGTCGCCGGCGAGGCGGCCGTCGCGAAGGGGCTGACGCGCCCCTTCTTCCCCCACGGACTCGGGCACTTCCTTGGCATCCAGGTGCACGACGTCGCCGGGCGCCAGGCGGACCGCGAGGGGACGCTCGCCCCTCCGCCCGCCGAGTACCCCGCGCTCCGGACGACGCGGACGATCGAGGCAGGGATGCTCTTCACGATCGAGCCGGGGCTCTACTTCATCCCGATGCTCCTCGAGACACACCGGGAGGGGGCGAACCGGGCCGACGTCGACTGGGCGATCGTCGACAGGCTCACGCCGTTCGGCGGCATCCGGATCGAGGACGACGTCTGGGTCGGCGAGGACGGGGTCCGCAACCTGACCCGCCCCGAGCTGCCATGAACGCGGGGGTTTCTCGATCCCCCCGCGCGGTCCTGTTCCCGGGGGTTTCTCGATCCCCCCGGCCCCCCCGCGAGGAGAACCACGAGAGACGGTGCCCCGAATGAGGCTCTCCGGCGAATCCCTCCGCGAGGCGGGCTTCGCGCAGCCCGCGGAATGGGCGGCTCACGAGGCGTGCTGGCTCGCCTGGCCGAGCCACGAGGAGCTCTGGAAGGAGGCGCTCGGCCCGGTGCAGGGCGCCTTCGTCCGATTCGCCCGCGCGATCGCCGACCCGGGCCCCGAGGGCCCGCGCGGCGAGCGGCTCGAGGTCCTCGCGCCGACGGCCGGGCGCGCCGCCGAGGCGCGGGCGCGGCTCGAAGGGCTCGGAGCGCGCGTTCACGAGATCCCGTTCGGCGACATCTGGATGCGCGACATCGCGCCGATCTTCGTGACGTCGGAGGCGGGCGAGGTCGCGGCCGCCTCCTTCGTCTTCAACGGCTGGGGAAACAAGTACGACCTTCCCGGCGACCGGGAGGTCTCGAAGCGCGTCGCCGAGGCGTCGGGCCTCCGCACGTTCCGCGACGAGCTCGTCCTGGAGGGGGGCTCCGTCGAGCCGGACGGCGAGGGGACGCTCCTGACGACGCGCCAGTGCCTCCTGAACCCGAACAGGAACCCGGGCCTCTCGCAGGCGGCGCTCGAGCGGCGGCTCCGGGACGGCCTCGGCGCGGAGAGCGTCCTCTGGCTCGGCGACGGCCTGATCAACGACCACACCGACGGGCACGTCGACACGGTCGCCCGCTTCGTGGCCCCGGGCGTCGCCGTCTGCATGGAGCCCTCCGGCGGCGGCGACCCGAACGCCGTCGCGCTGAAGGAGATCCTCCGCGACCTCGCGTCGATGCGCGACGCGAAGGGGCGGCGGCTCGAGGTCTTCACGGTCCCCTCGCCCGGCGTCGTCGCCGACCCCGACGGCGAGCTGATGGCGGCGAGCTACGTCAACTTCTACGTCGCGAACACGACCGTTACCGTCCCGGTCTACGGGACGCCGAACGACGCTCCCGCGCTGAAGCGGATCGAGGCGCTCTTCCCCGGCCGGCGCGTCCACGACGTCCCCGCCCGCGCGCTCCTCCTCGGAGGCGGGGCGTTCCACTGCATCAGCCAGCAGCAGCCGAAGGGAGGCCGCGGATGACGGCCGAGACGCTCTCGATCGGGATCGTCC
The DNA here is from genome assembly GCA_964636395.1 of uncultured Holophagales bacterium. Taxonomy (GTDB): domain Bacteria; phylum Acidobacteriota; class Thermoanaerobaculia; order UBA5066; family UBA5066; genus UBA5066. Next base: position 5,519 of record CAZWRQ010000165.1, on the reverse strand, counting down.
AGTGCGCGCTCGGCGGCGCGCGCGAGGAGAACGCGGACCGCGTCCTCGCCCTCGTCCGCGAGGCGGCGAAGCTCGGTGCGAAGCTCGTCGTGACGCCGGAGCTCCTCGAGGGGCCCTACTTCTGCCGCGAGGAGAAGGACGCGTTCTTCGAGTGGGCGCGCCCCGTCGAGGGGAACGTCATGCTCGCGCGCTTCCAGGCGCTGGCGAAAGAGCTCGGCGTCGTCCTCCCCTTCTCGTTCTTCGAGAAGGCGGGGAACGCCTACTACAACACCCTCGCGATGGTCGACGCCGACGGCGCCCTCCTCGGCACGTACCGGAAGAGCCACATCCCCGACGGGCCCGGCTACGAGGAGAAGTTCTACTTCCGCCCCGGCGACACCGGCTTCCGCGTCTTCGAGACGAAGGCGGGGAAAGTCGGCGGCGCCGTCTGCTGGGACCAGTGGTACCCCGAGTGCGCGCGGGCTCTCGCGCTCCTCGGCGCCGACGTCCTCGTCTATCCGACGGCGATCGGCTCCGAGCCCGCGAACCCCGCGCTCGATACGCGCGACCGCTGGCGGCGCGCGATGGTCGGGCACGCCGTCTCGAACGTCATCCCCGTCGCCGCGTCGAACCGGATCGGCGAGGAGGACGGGCAGCTCTTCTACGGCTCCTCCTTCGTCGCCGGGACGGACGGCTCGTTCCTCTCGGAGATGGGGCGCGAGGAGACCGGGGTCCGCGTCGTCACGCTCGACCTCGCGGCGATCCGCCGCGAGCGCGCCTCCTGGGGCTTCTTCCGCGACCGGCGGCCGGAGCTCTACGGGATCCTGACGACGGCCGACGGGCGGCAGAAGGTCTGATCGGGAGCGGGGAGGCCTCGCGGCCTCCCCGCCGCGCCTCAAGCCAGGTCGAAGACGAGGAGCTCGGACTCTGCTCCCGCGCCGCCCAGGGTGAAGGAGGTCTCGTCCGAGGCGGCGAGGCCGTCCCCCGCTTCGAGCCGGTGGCCGTTCACCTCGGCCCCGCCCCGCGCGACCTGGACCCAGAGGTGGCGCCCTTCCGCGATCTCCAGCGGGACGCTCTCCCCTTCGCGGAGGATCGTGGAGAAGAGGCGCACGTCCTGGCGGATCGCGATCGAGCCGGCCTCGCCCGTCTCGGACGCGAGGAGGCGAAGCCGACCGCGCTTCTCCTCATCCTCGAACCGCTTCTGCCCGTAGCGCGGGGCGTAGCCGCGCCGGTCGGGGACGATCCAGATCTGGAGGAAGTGGACCGGCTCGCTCTCGGAGGCGTTGAACTCGCTGTGCCTCACGCCGGTCCCGGCGCTCATGTACTGGACGTCGCCCGGGACGATCGCGGAGCCGTTCCCCAGGCTGTCCTCGTGTGCGAGCGAGCCCGAGAGGACGTACGAGAGGATCTCCATGTCGTTGTGCCCGTGCGTCCCGAAGCCGGCGCCAGGAACGACGCGGTCCTCGTTGATCACCCGCAGGGAGCGGAAGTGGACGTGCTCGGGATCCCAGTAGTCGGCGAACGAGAACGTGTGGCGGGTGTCGAGCCAGCCGTGGTCGAAGCGGCCGCGCTCGGCGCCCCTGCGGATTCGGATCATCGGGACCTCCCCGGGACCCCGCAGCCGGGGGCCCGCTCTCCGAGTCATTGCACGGACCGGGCCAGCCCCGCACGAACCCGATGGACGGTCCGGAGCCGCGCCGGGCCGCACGGAACCGGCGCCGCGCGCGCCGCGGCCGGCCGGGACCCGTCGATTCGAGAGGCGGCGACCTCTCGCTTTGAGAAGATCCCCCCATGCGCGCAGACGACCTGACGCTCGACGCCCTCTTCGACGCCGATCCGAAGGGCGGGATCTACCGCTTCGCCGGGGAGCGCGCGATCCTCCTCGACACGGCCGCGCTCGGCCTCCTCCGCAAGGAGCTCATCGACACACTCTCGACGAGCGTGGCGCGCGGGGTCCTCTACCGCTTCGGCTGGGCGCACGGGTGGCGGACGGCCGAGGCGATGCGCGACGCGTTCGAGTGGGAGAGCCCGAAGGAGTGGATCCACGCCGGGGGACGGCTCCACCGTCTGAAGGGGCTCGTCACGTTCCGTCCCGTGCCGCGCGCGCCGAACGAGCCGCCGAGGCACTTCTCGCAGGCGTTCTGGGACGAGTCGTACGAGGCCGAGCAGCACCTGCTGCACTTCGGACGCTCCGACGAGCCGGTCTGCTGGACGCTCACCGGGTTCGCGAGCGGCTACCTCTCCGCCTGCCACGGCCGGTCGATCCGCGTGGTCGAGGAAGAGTGCGTCGGGAAGGGGGACCCGGCCTGCCGGATGGCGGGCGAGCCCGAGGAGGAGTGGGACGAGGCGACCCGGAAGGCGCTCTCGGGCCTCTCGGAGCGCTGCCTCGAGGGAGAGCTGGGGCGCGTCCGCGACGCGCTCCGCGCGACCGAGCAGAAGCTGAAGGCGAGAAGGAACGAGCTGACGCGGCTGAAGGTCGAGGAGCCGCACCCGGGCGTCGTGGCCCAGAGCCCCGGGATGCGGCGCGCGTTCGACCTGGCGTCCCGCGTCGCGCGCGTCGACTCGACGATCCTCCTGACGGGCGAGAGCGGCTCGGGGAAGGAGGTCCTCGCGCGGGTGATCCACGAGCGCTCGCCGCGCGCCGCGGGCCCCTTCGTCGCGATCAACGGCGCGGCGCTCCCCGAGAGCCTCCTCGAGAGCGAGCTGTTCGGCCACGCGCGGGGCGCGTTCTCCGGCGCCGCTTCCGACCGCCCCGGGCTCTTCGAGGCGGCGAACGGCGGGACGCTCTTCCTCGACGAGATCGGGGAGGTGCCGCTGGGCCTGCAGGCCAAGCTCCTCCGCGCGCTCCAGGAGCGCGAGGTGCGGCGGGTCGGCGAGAACCGGAGCCGGAAGGTCGACGTCCGCGTCGTCGCCGCGACGAACCGCGACCTCGGCAAGGACGTCGAGACGGGGCATTTCCGGCGCGACCTCTACTACCGCCTGCGCGTCATCGAGATCCCGATCCCGCCGCTCCGGGAGCGGCCGGAAGACGTCCTGCCGCTCGCGAGGGCGCTCCTTCTCGACGCGGCGCGCCGGACGGGCGCAAAGGTGGCCGGCTTCACGCCGGAGGCGGCGCGCCTCCTCCAGCGACACCGCTGGCCGGGGAACGTCCGCGAGCTGGCGAACGCGGTGGAGCGGGCGGCGGTCCTCGCCGACGGCGCACGCGTCGGCGCGGAGGACCTCCCGGACGAGATCGCCCGCCCCGCGCGCGGCGGCGGCGCCGAGGGCGAGACGCTCGCCGAGGTGGAGAAGGCCCACGTCCTCTTCGTCCTCGGCGAGGAGGACGGCCACCGGGAGAAGGCCGCGCGGCGGCTCGGGATCGGCGTCGCGACGCTCTACCGGAAGCTGAAGGAGTGGGACGAGCCGGGACGGTAGGCGGTCAGGCCTCCGCGTCGGCGGCCTGGCCGCCGAAGAGGGAGAGCTCGTCTCCCGCGGCGTCGTAGTCGAGGAGCTGGGCGAAGCGCCCCCAGTTCACGAGGGTCTCGAAGAGCGCGCCCGTCGCCTCCGCCGGGAGGCGCTCCGCGAGCATCTCGCGCACCTCCTCGCCGGAAGAGGCCGCGTCGTCGCGCCCCGCGAGATCCTTGACGACCCTCGCGAACGTGCCGAGGACGAGGAGCTGGCGCCGGAAGAGGAAGGGCTTCTCGCGCGGCGCCGCCGCCACGACGCCGCGGCCGGCGTCGGTGAGGAGGACACGGTTCTTCGGCGTTTCGACGAGGTCGAGGAGCTCGGCCGCCTTGACGACGGCGATCGTCCGGCCGAAGTCCCACTCCGTCATCGCGTCGACCTCGAAGAGGTCCATCTCGCCGCCGTGGTCCGCGAGGATCTCGAGGAGGCCCAGCATCTCGCCGACGGTCGCCGGCGGAAGCGGGACGAAGGGGCCCGGCCCGGGGCGCCCCGGCGCGGCCGGCGCGGCCGGCGCGGCCGCCTCGTCCTCCTCGGGGAGGTGAACGCGCGCGACGGCGTCGTGGATCCGGTCGACCATCCGGAAGAACTCGGGGTGGCGCGGGTCGCGCGGGTGCGGGAGCGTGTTCCGGATCTCGCGGCGGACGGTGCCCGGGTTCGCGCCCAGGACGACGATCCGGTCGGCGAGCGTGACCGCCTCCTCGATGAGGTGGGTGACGAGAAGGACCGAGGAGAGGCCGGTGCCGCCGTCGGACCAGAGGCGATAGACCTCGGCGCGAAGGAGCTCGGCCGTCAGGACGTCGAGCGCCGAGAACGGCTCGTCCATGCAGAGGAGCTCCGGTCCCGCGACGAGGGCGCGCGCGATCCCGACGCGCTGCTTCATTCCTCCGGAGAGCTCGCGCGGCATCGCCCGCTCATGCCCGGAGAGGCCGACGCGGGCGACGACGTCCCGGACGCGCGCGGCGCTTTCGGGGTCGGGGACGCCGCGCCCCGTCAGGCCGATCCTCACGTTCTCCTCGACGGAGAGCCACGGGAAGAGGGCGAAGCTCTGGAAGACGAGGGCCGCTCCCGGGTGGATGCCGCGGATCGGCGCGCCGTGGGCGAGGACCTCGCCGGCGGTCGGCTCGATGAGGCCGATGAGTATCCGGAGGAGCGTCGACTTGCCGCAGCCCGAGGGGCCGAGGACGGCGATGACCTCCCCCCTTCGGACCTCGAAGTCGACGCGATCGAGGATCACCCTCTCGCGCCCCGCCTCGTCGCGATACGTCTTGCGCACGCCGCGGACGGCGGCGATCGGGAGCTCGTCGGCGCTCAACGGTTCAGAGCGTAGCGCGTCGCGGCGACGCCGTAGAGCCTCCGCCAGACCGTCCGGTTCAGGAGGACGAGGGCGAGGGACATCGTGAGGACGCCCGCGGCGAGGAGGGGGAAGTTCCCGTCGTGCGTGGCGCGGGTGATCAGCGAGCCGAGGCCGAACGTCGAGAGCTCCGTCCCCCGGAAGGCCAGCGTCTCGGCGACGATCGAGGCGTTCCAGGCCCCGCCCGCGGCGGTGACGAGGCCCGTGACGAGGAACGGGAAGACGGACGGGAGGTCGAGCGTGGCGAAGCGGCGGAGTCCCGAGACGCCGTACACGGCGGAGGCCTCCTCGAGGTCCCCCGGGATCGCGCTCGCCCCCGCGAGGACGTTGAAGAGGACGTACCACTGCGCGCCGAGCCCCATGAGGACGGCGGCGACGACGGCGAACGGGACCCGGAGCGTGAGGAGGCCCGCCGTGACGAGCGGGTAGAGCATCGGCGCCGGGAACGACGCGACGATCTGGACGACCGGCTGGAGCCGCCGCGACCATTCCCGCGAGCGGCCGAGGAGGATCCCGAGCGGAACCATCACGGCGGTCGCGACGGCGAGCGCGCCGGCCGCCCGGAGAGCGGTCGCGCCGAGCGCGAGCGCGAGGAGGCCCCACTCCCGCGCCGGCACGCGGACGAGGAGGCCGCCGAGGCGCACCGTCCCCCAGAGCGCGGCCGCGACGGCGAGCCCGCCCCCGAGGACCGCGGCGGTGCGCAGGGCGAGCGCGCGGCGGGGCGCGCCGCGCGCTCGCCCTGCGC
>CAZWRQ010000164.1:0-11075 GCA_964636395.1 uncultured Holophagales bacterium | reverse complement strand
CCCTCGTAACGCGCCCCCCCGCCTGATCCGGCAGCCGGCTCGCCTCGCCGGGGGGCGCGCTCTCCGGGGGGCGCTGTTCGCGGCCCCCCGGACCCCCCGGGTCCGAGGTGGAGCACACCGTTCCCGGCGGGGCTGCTAGGATGAGCCCACCATGCACGTCGAGGTCCGAAAAAAGGGCGACGTCGTCGTCGCCGACCTGACCGGACGGCTCGTGGGGGGGATCGGGGACGAGATCCTCCGCGAGGTCGTGAACGAGCTCCTCGCCGAGGGGTGGAAGAAGATCCTCCTGAACCTCTCCGGGGTCCAGGTCGTCGACAGCGCCGGGATCGGCGAGCTCGTCGCGAGCCACAAGCTCTGCAACAAGCTCGGCGCCCAGCTGCGGCTCCTCAGGCTCCCTAAGAGGGTGAAGGAGACGCTCCACCTGGCGGCTCTCCTCCCCGTCTTCCACGTCTTCGAGGACGAGAAGGACGCCCTGCACGACCTGGCGGCCCCGGCCGGGCCCTCCGCCCAGGGCTGACCGGAGCCGCCCCCGGCCCCCTCAGCGCGGCGTCGAGATCCGCCGGGCGGGGACGACGACCGGCGGGACGCCGGCATCCGCGAGGCGGGCGTTCCAGGCGGCGACCTCATCGACGAGCGTCCGGCCCGCGTCCGAGAGCGCGCCTTCCACCGTCTCTTTCAGCTCGGCCCAGTAGGCGAGCGCGCCCGCCGTCGGCGGGGCGTCGGCGCTCGAGGCCGCGCTGACGAGGCCGACGACCTGGTGGTCGAGTGCCGGGACGAAGTTCAGGACGTCCTGCCCGCTCTTCAGCTTCGGGTTGACGAGCTTCTCCTCGACGGCGAGGAGCCTCGCGTCGAGCTCCTTCGCCGCCTCCTGCACGGAGGGCCGGACCCCGATCCTCTTCGTCCGCTCCGCCAGGGCGGAAACCTGCGCGCGCGCGTCGCGCAGGTTCCGGACGGTGCCGTGGATGTGCGAGAGGGCTTCGTTCAGCTCGGCGAGGAACGCGGCCTGCTTCGCGAGGTCCTCCTTCCCGTAGCTCACGTTCGGGTTCGGAACGACCTCCAGGGGCGCCGTCTTCGTCTCGCCGAATGCCGCGAGGCGGACGGCGTAGCTCCCGGGGGCGACGAGCGGTCCCTTCTTCGACCCCCAGAGGACGGCCTTCGGGACGAGCATCGGCCCCAGCGTCCGGAGGTCCCAGGCGAGGCGATTGAGGCCGGCGGAGAGCTCGAGCCTCTTTTCGAGCGGCTCCTCCGCCTCCGCGGCGAGCTTCTCGTCCCGCCGCTCGTTCGTGAAGCGGCGGAGGACCTTCTCCCCCTCGAGGACCTCGAGCGTCACGAGGTCCGTCCCCTTCGGCTCCTCCTTCAGCCAGAACGAGACGAGCGCCCCGGCCGGGGCGTTCTGCCCGGCCCCCTTCGGCGGCTTGACGAGGTCGCCGCCGCCGGAGAAGCGGACGGCGGCCGGCGGGGCGAAGAGCCAGGCCTTCGCTGCGGCGACCTCCTCCTTCCACTGCCGGAGAGGCGAGAGGTCGTCCAGGATCCAGAAGGCCCGCCCCTGCGTCGCGACGACGAGGTCGGCGTCCTTCACGACGAGGTCGGTGACCGGGACGGCGGGGAGGTTCCGCTGGAAGCGGTGCCACGCCTTCCCGTCGTCGAGCGAGAGCCAGAGCCCCGTCTCCGTACCGGCGAAGAGAAGCCCCTTCCGGACCGGGTCCTCCCGCACGACGCGCGTGAAGGCGTCCCGCGCGATCCCCGCGTCGATCCGGGTCCAGGTCGCCCCGTAGTCCGCCGTCCTCCAGAGGTGCGGCGTCAGGTCGCCGAGCTTGTAGAGCGTCCCGGCGAGGTACGCCGTCCCCGCGTCGTGCGGCGAGGCCTCGAGGGAGTTCACCTGGATCCCCTCGGGGAGCCCCTTCGGCGTGACGTTCTTCCAGCTCTTCCCGCCGTCGCGCGTGACGTGGACGAGGCCGTCGTCGCTCCCCGCCCAGAGGAGCCCCTTCTCCTTCGGCGACTCGGCGAGGGCGAAGATCGTCCCGTAGACCTCGACGCCGGTGTTGTCCTTCGTGATCGGGCCGCCCGAGGGGCCCTGCTTCGTCCGGTCGTTCCGCGTCAGGTCGGGGGAGATCTCCTTCCAGCTCTGCCCTTCGTCCCGCGACTCGAGGAGGAGCTGCGCCGCATGCCAGAGGACGTTCGGGTCGTGGTGCGAGACGAGGATCGGCGCATTCCACTGGAAGCGGTACTTCAGGCCGCTCGCCGGCCGGCCGATCGCGAGCTGCGGCCAGGCCGTCACCTCGCGCTCCTCGCCCGTCCGATGGTCGTACCGCGTGATCGACCCGCCGTAGCAGCCGGCGAAGACGACGTCGGGCTCGCCCGGCTTCGGCGCGACCCAGCCGCTCTCGCAGCCGCCGACGGCGTGCCATTCCTCGCGCCCGATCTCGCGGCCCCGCGAGCGGCTCGCGATCGCGACGGTCGAGTTGTCCTGCTGCGCGCCGTAGACGCGGTAGGGGAAGCGGTCGTCGACGGCGACGCGGTAGAACTGCCCGGTCGGCTGGTTGTCGACCGACGACCATGTCTTCCCCGCGTCGTACGTCACGCAGGCCCCGCCGTCGTCGCCGACGAGGACGTGGCGGGAGTCGTCGGGGTCGATCCAGAGGTCGTGGTGGTCGCCGTGCGGCGTCGGGACGGCCGTGAAGCTCTTCCCGCCGTCGAGCGAGCGCCAGAGCCGGACGTTCTCGACCCAGACCGTGTCGGCCTCCCGCGGGTCGGCGTAGACGCCCGTGTAGTACCAGGCCCGCTGGCGGAGGTCGTTCTCCTCGTTCACCTTCGTGAAGGTGGCGCCCCAGTCCTCGGAGCGGAAGGGGCCCCCCTTCTCCGCTTCGACGATCGCGTATACGCGGCCCGGCTTCGCCCCGGAGGCCGACACTCCGACCTTCCCCCACGTCCCTTCGGGGAGCCCCTTCGTCAGGCGCGTCCAGGTGTCGCCGCCGTCGTCCGAGCGCCAGAGGCCGCTTCCCGGGCCGCCGGAGACGAGCTCCCAGGGCCGGCGCACGACCTGCCACGTGCCGGCGTAGAGGATCCGCGGGTTCGTCGGGTCGAGGGCGAGGTCGCTCGCCCCGGTCGAGGCGTCGACGAAGAGGACGCGCGTCCACGTCTTCCCTCCGTCCCGCGTCCGGTAGACGCCCCGCTCCTCGCCCGGACCCCAGAACGGCCCCTGCGCCGCGACCCATGCCGTGTCGGGGTCCTTCGGGTGGACCCGGATCGCGGCGATCTGCCGCGTCGCCGGCAGGCCGAGGTGCTTCCAGGTGCGGCCCGCGTCGGTCGAGCGCCAGACGCCGTCGCCGTGCGAGACGTTCCCGCGGATCGGCGCCTCGCCCATCCCGACCCAGACGACGTTCGGGTCCGACTCGGCCACCGCGACCGCGCCGACGGAGCCCGTCCGGAAGAACTCGTCCGACAGCGGCTCCCAGCTCGCACCGGCGTCCGCCGTCTTCCAGACGCCGCCCCCCGTCGCCCCCTGGAAGTGGACGTTCCGCTGGCCGCGGACGCCAGAGACCGCCGTCACGCGCCCGCCGCGGAACGGCCCGATGTTCCGGAAGCGCATCCCCGGAAAGCGGCTCGCGAAGGAGGGCTCCTTCGATGCCGGCGCGTCGCTGGCCGTTGCGGCGAGGGCCGGGAGAGCGTCCGGGGCGAGAAGGAACGCGAGGAAAGCCGGGGCGAAGCGCGCTGCGTTTCTCACGGGAGCCTCCGGACGGAGACGATACCGGAGCCGTCGGGTCGTGCGGGCCGAAGGGGCGTCGCCGCGCACGCGAGAGAGAGCGTTCTGGAAACGAAACGGGGGCGGCGACCCGAGCGGGTCGCCGCCCCCTTCCTGCTCCCGGAGGTCCTTCCTAGGGCTGGAGCTCGGACGTCACGACGGCGCCGCCCATCTGCGGCAGCGTCGTGGCGGTCTTGACGACCTTGCGGCTCGCCGAGTCGACCCAGAGCGTCGTCGAGCCCGGCTCGCCCTCGGCCGACGTCAGCTCGACCTTCCAGGCCGAGAACGTCCCGGCCGCCACCTTCACCTCCTCGGTGCCGGCGACCTTCAGCTGCCGGAGCGTGGCCTTCTGCTTCTGGACGTCGAAATTGCGGTAGGTCGCCGCGTACCCGGCCGCGAGCGGAAGGCACGCGATCGAGTCGTATGTGGCGTTCCCGTCGGCGAAGAGCGGCCCGCCGAGGTCGGCCGAGATCGGCTTCGGCTCGGCCCCCATCGCCATCGTCCCGGTCGCCTTGCCGTCGGCGAACGCGAGGTCGATCGTGACCGGACCCTGACGGATGCTCCGCTTGACCGGGGCCAGCGTCCCCTTCGCGAGCGTCGTGACGTCGGTCGCCTCGCCCATCGGCATCTTTGCCGTGTCGGAGACGACCCAGGTCTCCCCGTCCGCCTTGATGACGCGTGTCGCCGAGACCTGCATGCTCTGGCCGCCGGCCGAGATCGTCCCGGCGTAGGCGTAGGTGCCGGGGACGGGCTCCGCGACCGGCTTCGGCGCGCCGACGGCTGCCGCGTCGACCTTCTTCGCGAGCGTGACCGTCTTCGGGTCGACCGTGATCTCCTTCAGCCGGGCGACCACCTCGGGCGTGCCGCCCTCCTGGAACCGGCCGCCGATGTGCTTCGCGAGGAAGGCCTCGGACGCAGCCATCGCCGCCATGTTGTTGACGGGCCGCGCGAAGCCGTGCCCCTCGTCGGGGGCGCAGATGTACTCCACCGGGAAGCCGCGGTCGCGCAGCGCGACGACGATCTGGTCCGACTCGGCCTTCTTCACGCGCGGGTCGTTCGCTCCCTGGATGACGAGGAGCGGCTTGACGATCTTCGCCGCGGAGTTGAGCGGCGAGGCGGCCTCGAGGAGCTTCTTCCCCTCGGGCGTGTTCGGGTTCCCCATCCGCTCGTGGAAGATGATCCGGATCGCCTCCCAGTACGGCGGGATCGTCTCGAGGAGCGTCAGGAGGTTCGACGGGCCGACGAGCGAGACGCCCGCGGCGTAGAGGTCGGGGGTGAAGGTGAGTCCGGCGAGGGTCGCGTAGCCGCCGTAGGAGCCGCCCATGATGGCGACCCTCTTCGGGTCGGCGATCCCCTCCTTCACGAGGTGCTTGACGCCCCACGTGATGTCGTCCTGCATCTTCAGGCCCCACTCCTTGTTGCCGGCGTTCAGGAACTTCTTCCCGTAGCCGGTGGAGCCGCGGAAGTTCGGGGCGAGGACGGCGTAGCCGCGGTTCGCGAACCACTGGGCGTAGTTGTTGAAGCCCCAGGAGTCGCGGGCCCACGGGCCGCCGTGCGGGAAGACGACGAGCGGAAGGCCCTTCGCGGGGACTCCCTTCGGAACGGTGAGGTAGGCCGGGATCACGAGCCCGTCGGAGGACGGGTAGCTGATCGGCGTCATCGGCGCCATGTGCTCGCGCGGGAGCCGTTCGCGGGAGACGTACTCGACGGAGAGCTTCTTCGTCTTCCGGTCGAAGAGATAGCGCGTCCCCGGGTCGACGTCGGAGTAGGCCGTCACCATCCAGAGCTGGTCGTCGGCCGTGGAGCCGGCGGGGATCACCTCGCGGCCGGGGAGCTCTTTCTCGAGGAGCCGGTAGTCGGCCTCCCACGCCTTGTCGCGGAAGTAGATCCGGGTCCTCTCGTCCTCGTAGGTCGTGGCGGCGAGCTCGTCGGTCGCCTCGGAGAAGATCGCGTTCCCGAAGTCGACGCGCCCCTTCGGGTCGGTCTCGACGGGCTCCTCCTTGCCGGTCGCCGGGTCGAACAGGAAGAGGGCGGCGAGGTCCGGCGCGCCCTTGTTCGACTCCATGTAGACCCGCTTGCCGTCCTTGTGGAAGCGGACCGGGCCGCAGCTCTCGAAGACGCTGCAGGAGTAGATCTTGACGAGGCCTTCGGGATCGACCCGGAGGACCTCGGTGTCGCCGTTCTCGGCGATTCGCGCCGCGAGCCGGAGCTGCCCTTCGAGGTCGAAGACCCAGCCCGAGATCTTCTCGGTGTTCTTCTTCAGGAGCGTCCGCTCGCCCGTCGAGATCTTCACTTTGTAAACGTCGTGCCAGGCCGCGTCACGGTCGTTCAGGCCGACGAAGACGGTGTCGGGGTCCTTCTTCGGAACGGCGTAGATCTGGGCCCGGACGCCCTTGGCGTCGGACAGGTTCCGCGCGGGAGGGGCGTCCTTGCCGGCCTCCGCCTTCGCGGCCGGGTCGACGGCCCAGACGTTGAAGTTCTCGTCACCCTCGTTGTCCTTGACGAAGAGGATGTACTTCGAGTCGCGGCTCCAGAAGAAGCCAGCCACCGGGCGCTTCGGCTCGGCGGTGACGAGGCGCGCCTTGTCGTACGGCTCACCCGTCTTCTTCACCCAGACGTTCCGGGTCTCCTTCCAGGGCTTCAGGAAGGCGGTCCACTTCCCGTCGGGGGAGAGCTGGGCGCCGGCGATCTCCGGGTTGCCGAAGAAGAGCTCCCGGTCGAGGAGCGGCGGGAGCCCCTTCGGGGCGGGGGCGGCGGCGGACGCGGCCATCGGGACGGCGAGAGCCGACGCGAGCAGGAGCCGCGCGAGGCGCGGCCGGAAGGGCGAACAGGTCATCGTCGAGGCCTCCTTGAGCCGGTTGAAAGGGTGCAGCTGCACTCGATATCGAGGTACGTCATGGAGCGGCCGAGGTTCCAATCGGAGACGGCGTCTCCGCGTTCGTGCCCGTTATGAGCCGGGCCGAGCGGGCCCAGGTCAGGTAGCTCCAGGCCCACTGGACGAGGACGAGGATGCGGTTGCCGAACTGAACGATGTAGAGGAGGTGGACGAAGAGCCAGGCGAGCCACGCCGGATAACCGCCGAAGCGGAGGCCGCCGATCTCGGCGACGGCGGAGGCGCGGCCGATCGTCGCGAGGCTCCCCTTGTCCACGTAGCGGAAGGGGCGCGGGGGCCGCCCCTCGAGCCGGTCCCGAATCGTTCGTGCCACGTGTCTTCCCTGCTGCATCGCGACTGGGGCGACCCCCGGGAGGGGACGGCCGGACGGACCGGGAAACAGCGCCAGGTCGCCGATCACGAAGAGCTCCGGGCGCCCCGGGACCGTCAGATCGGGTTCCACGACGACGTGCCCCGCCCGGTCGGTCCCGGCTCCGGCCGCCCGGGCGACGAGGCGCCCGAGCGGCGAGCCCTCGACGCCGGCCGCCCAGAGGACCGTCCGGGCGGGGACCTCCTCGACGACGTCGCCATGGCGGAGCGTGACGCCGCGAGGGCCGACTCCGGTCACGAGGCTGCCGGTGCGGAGCTCGATGCCGAGGCGGGCGACGTCGCGTGCGGCCCGCGCGGACAGCGCGGGAGCGAACGACCCGAGGACGCGGTCCGTCCCCTCCACGAGGAGGATCCGGGCTTCGGCCGGGTTGATCCTCCGGAACTCGTCCCGGAGCGTGTGGCGGGCGATCTCGGCCAGCGCACCGGCCAGCTCGACCCCCGTCGGGCCCGCCCCGACGACGACGAACGTGAGGGCCTCCCGCCGCCGGGCCGGGTCCTCTTCCCGTTCCGCCTCCTCGAACGCGGCGAGGACGCGAGCGCGGATGCGCGTCGCGTCTTCGAGCGTCTTCAGGCCGGGGGCGAGCTCTTCCCACTCGGGACGGCCGAAGTAGGAGTGCCGCGCGCCGGTGGCCACGACGAGGACGTCGTACGGGAGCTCCCCGTCCGCGAGCACGATCCGGCGGCCCGCGACGTCGACGCCCGTCGCCTCGCCAAGGAGGACGCGGACGTTCTTCTGGCGCTTGAACAGTGCCCGGAGGGGGGCGGCGATGTTCGCCGGCGAGAGCCCGCCGGTCGCCACCTGGTAGAGGAGCGGCTGGAAGAGGTGGAAGTTGCGCCGGTCCACGAGCGTCACCTCGACCGGGGCTCCGCGGAGGCCGCGGACGGCCGACAGGCCGCCGAAGCCGCCCCCGACGACGACGACCCGCGGTGGGCGCGCTTCGGCCGTCATCGCCCCTCCGGGCGATCTGCAGGGAGCTCCTCCTCCAGACCGAGGAGCAGGGCGAGCGCGCGGCGGCAGAGCTCCGTCGGCGCGGCGTCGAGGGCGCTCCGGGCCGCGTCGCCCGACTCCGTTCCCGAAGGCCTCGCGAGGCCGACCGCCACCGGCTCCCCGGGGCGAAGCCGTGCGCGGTCGCAGCCCCGCTCGCCGAGCGCGGAGAGGAGGGCAGGAAACGGGTCGAGCCCGTTCCCGAGGAGCGCGGCGAGGAGCGGCTCCGGGACGCAGCCCCGTTCGAGAGCGGCGTCGAGGTGATCGAGGGCGAGCGTCCCGGCGCCCGCCGGGTCGAGCTCGAAAAGCGCCTCGAGCGGCGAGACGCCGAACGGGAGCGTCTCCTCCGCCAGGCGGGCGAGCTCCGCCCGCCCCGCATCTCCGAGCGGCCCGAAGAGCTCGGAGAGCTCCGACGCCGGCGTACAGGCGGGACAGCGTTCGAGGAGCGCGTCCGCGAGCGGGCGGGCGGAGCCGGGGTCTCCCGCCTTCGCGAGGAGAGAGGCGGCCTCGAGGCTCGCCGCGGGCCGGGCGCGCGCCGCCCGGAGCGCTGCCCGGAGCGGCTCGCTCTGCCGGACCCGGTCGGCGTCGAGCGCCCGGCAGAAGGCGCCCGCCTCGCCGTCGTCGCCGTCGAGCGGGACGCTTCCTCTCGCCCACGCCTCGGCGGCGACGCGGTCGGCCGCGGCCGGGTCGAGGCGGGCGAGGGCGTCGAGCCACGTCGCGCGCTCGGCGAGGGGGACCCGGCCCGACACGAGCTCCCGCTCCAGGTGGGCGGCAAGTCGGGCGGCGGGCGGCCGTGCCTTCTCGAGCGCGATCCGGCGATAGGAGAAGGCGAGCCCCTTCTCGTCGAGCAGCTCGGCAATCTCCTCCTCGGACGCCGTCCCTCGGAGCGCCCGGCTGAGCTTCAGCTCCGCGCGGAGCTCGGGGGGGGCCGCCGGGGAGCGCGCGAGCTCGGCCAGCAGCACGACGCGCTCGCGCGAGACCACGGCCGGGTCGTCCTCGCCGCCGAGGTCGAGGGCCGCGAAGCGGACGATGGCGAAGAGGTTGCAGTAGCGGTCCCGGTTCCCGTCGCCCTCTGCCTGGAGGACCGGCCACGCGCTGACGGAGCAGGCCGACGGGTCGGCCGAAGCGGCGCGAGCCTCCGCGAGGAGCTCGGCGAAGAGGCCGGCCCAGTCCCGGGGCGGGAGCGAGCGGTCGGTGAGGAGGCCGAGCGCGGCCAGCGCGCCGAGGTGCGGGCGACGGAGGACCTCGGAGCGGAACCGGCCGGCGTCGAGGGGAAGACCCGTCAGAGGTCCGAGCGCGAGGGCACCGGCGCGGAGCGAGGGATCGGGCGACTCGCGCGCCTCGAGCAACGTTTCTGCGAGGGCGCCCCGGGCCCTCGAGTCCTTCGCCTCGTCGCTCCGGCCGAAGAGCACCTCGGCGGGTGAAGGCGCCGCCTCGATCGCGGCCTCCGCGACGCGGGTGAGCGCGAGCAGCCCGGCGACCGACGGGGGCCCGGCGGCGCAGTCGAGGAGCGTCCGGGCGAAGAGACGCGCCGGCGCGTGGAAGCGGAGCTCCTCGAACGAGGACGAGAAAGCGTCGTCGAGGCTTCCGGCGAGGAGCGCCTCGGCGAGCTCCGGCCTTTCCGCGGCGATCCGGTCGATCCGCGCCCGGTCCACGGCGGTCACGAGCTCCGCGAGCTCGGGCGTGAAGGCCTCGTCGGGAAGCTCGAACGAGTCTGCCGCGGTTCCGGAGGCCACCGCCTCGGCCACGGCGGGGAGCGCCCAGGCGGGCGCGTCGCCGGGGCCGGAGAGGAGGACGAACGCGGCCGCTCGACGAAGCCAGACGGGGCCTCCGTTCTCGACGAGCGCGCGGAGGTCGCGGCGGAGGCCGGAGCGCTCCTCCGTGTCGACGAGGTCGAGGAGCATCGCGACCGCCCTCGCGGCGAGAGGGGCGGATGCGTCCCCGTCCGGGACCCGGGCGAGCCGCCCGAGCGCCCCGGCCGGGTCGCGGCTCGCGAGCGCGACGTGGCTGCCCGCGGGCGCTCCCGGCAGGAGCGCGAGCTCGGCCCAGTCCGCGCCGGAGGCCCGTGCCCCGAGCCGCTCCAGCCGCCGGAGCTGCTCGACGATCCGCGCCGCCGCCTCGGCGTCGGAGCCTTCCGCGAGCGGGAAGACGGCGCGGGAAACCTCGACGAAGCGCTCGTCGAACCGCACCGCCTCCATCCCGTCGAGACCGAGGAGTCCGCCGTCGGGGAGAGGGAGGAGCTCCGCCCAACGACCGAGCGACGCCGAGCGAAGGAGTCGACCTCCGGCGTCGAAGAGTTCCGCGACGGCGAGCGGCTCGCCACCCCACGCGGAGTCTGCGGAAGGGGCCGTCCGGATCGAGCCGCGCACGAGACCCTCCGGGTGGCGGTAGAGGAACCGGGTCCGCCCCTCTCCGCACGCCTCGAGCGGGTCGGGGACGACGAAGCCGGTGGCGGCGGTCCAGAGGACTTCCGCTCGCGCTCCCGGGAAGAGGACGGAGGCGGGGGCGCCCGCGAAGACACGCGGGGCGGGCGCCCTCCCGGCGAGCCTCCTCACGTCGGCCTCGAGGATCGCGCCGGCCGGGGCCTCCCCGTCGGGGCCCACCCGGAGAAGGCGGAAGCCCCCGGCCTCCCGCCGGACGAGCCAGACCTCGTCCCCGAGGAAGGCGGGCTCCGCCCCGCGGAGCGCGGTCGTCCGGGCGGTCGCGCGGACCGAGCCGTCGGCAGCGCGGAAGACGTAGCGCGCCTCGACGTGCGTCTCTCCTGCCGTCCGAGCCGGGAGGCGCCGGAGGCCGTCGGGCGTCGGGGCCGTCACCCGCGCGCCGGCGTCGGTCGCCCCGAGGACGTAGCCCTCGTCGGCCGCCATGGGGAACGCTCCGACCACAGACCCGCCGGTCTCGCGCAGGACGAGCCGCCGCGCTGCGGGCTCCACGACCCAGACGAGGCCCCCCGGGGTCACGCCGAAGCCGGGCTCCACGCGGTCCCGCGCGGGAGCTCCCGCGAGCGGCAGGGCGCCCAGGAGGAGCGCGGCCCCCGCCGCGCGGCGGAGCCGCAGGCCGGAGGGCGAGGACGGGAGCGGGTGCCTCAT
>CAZWRQ010000163.1:0-11152 GCA_964636395.1 uncultured Holophagales bacterium | reverse complement strand
CTCCCGCCGCGTTCCCCTCCGCGCCGCCGGCCGCGTCCGGAGTCGACCCCCGGATCGCGCAGTTCCTGCGCCAGGGGGACGAAGCAGAGGCCCGGGGCGCCCTGCAGGAGGCGATCGACCTCTGGAGCCGCGTCTTCCTGATCGACCTCTCGAACGAAGACGCCTCGCGGCGGATCGACGCGGCCCGCGCGCGGCAGGACGAGGCGGCGCGACAGCTCGACGTCCTTCTCTCCGAGGGGGTGCAGCTCTACGAGGCCGGGGACCTCGCCTCGGCTCGGGACGCCTTCCTGAAGGTCCTGACGCTCTCCGAGTCGGACGCAACGGCGCGGAACTACCTCAACGAGATCGACGTGGCGCTCGCCTCCCCCGGCGCGGCGGCCGCGCCCGCCCCGGCCGTCCCTCACGCACCCGCCTTCTCTCCCGCTCCTGCGCCCGCCGCCCCGGTCGAGCCCTACCTGCGCGACGAGCTCGAGTCACCGGGGCGTCCCTCCTTCGCGGAGGGGCTTCCCCCCCTCGACGAAATGCCGATCGGGGAGGGACGCCCCGCCCCGGTTGCGCCCGGGCCGGCCGAGACGCCCGCGGCCGCCGGCGGCAAGGGCGGAAAGGTGGACGGGAGGATCCTCGTCGGCGCGGCCGCGCTCGTCCTGGTGGGCGTCGCGGCGCTCGCCTGGTTCCTCTTCCGGCCGAAGTCGGACGCGCCCTCGGCGGACCTCCCCGGCGGAGGCGCTCCCGTGTCGGCGGCGCCGGCGGTCGACCCGATCGAGAAGGCCCGGGCCCTCTTCAAGGAAGGGAAGGCCGAGGAGGCCCTTTCCCTCCTCACGGCTGTCCCGGCGACCGACTCGCGGCACGACCAGGCGCTCGTCCTCATCGACACCATAAAGTCGTCCGCCCAGCCGGGTCCGGCCGCCGCGTCGACCGTCAGCGACGCCGAGGTGGATGCCGCGCGCCTCGCCGGCTTCGCGAGCCTGGAATCCGGCCGCTACATCGACGCCGTCAAGTCGCTCGACGTCGTCGTCCGCGCGCGGCAGGACGACACCGAGGCGTCCCAGGCCCTCGTGAGGGCCCGGGACGCCGTCTCCGCCCTCGGCTCGGCGATCCGTTCGTACAACGAGCAGGACTACGAGAGCGCGCAGCGGCTCCTCTGGGACCTCCGGAAGCAGGACCCGAAGAACCAGGACGTGGAGGAGTACCTCTTCAAGAGCTACTTCAACGACGGGATCATGGGGCTCCAGGCGGGCAGCATGAAGAAGGCCGCGGAGTCGTTCCGGGAGGCGGCCGCCCTCCGCCCGAGGGACGCCGACACGCAGCGGCACCTGCAGTTCGCCCGCAAGTACCCGAACGGGCCGAACGACCTCCTCTCCCGAATCTACGTCCGTCACGTCGCGCCGCGCCCCTGACGGCCCGTACATGACCGAGAAGAAGCACGACCCGCTCGCGGAGCACCCGCTCGGGGGCGAATCCGCGCCTGCTCCCCGTGGGCGCGGGAAGACGCTGAGCCTCTTCCCCGACGTCTCCGAGGCGCCGCTCGGCCCGGAACCCCGGGCGACGGAGGCCGTGGCACCGCGTTCCGCCACGGAGGCGGGCGCGCCCCCGCCGGACGACGTCGACGAGCCCGGCCCGATGGTCGACGAGCCCGATGCGACCGTGACCTTCGCACGGCGTTTCGCCGCCGGGCTGGCCGACGTCGTCATCCTCGGCCTCTTCGGAGCGCTCGAGCTGGCGGCCGGAGCGATCCTCCTCGAGCTCCGCTTCCCGCCCTCCGCACTCCTCGGCGTCGGCGCCTTCCTCCTCCTGGCGGCCTTCATCCTCCTGGTCCTCGTCCCGTTCGTCTGGGGGGCGACGCCCGGGATGGCCCTCGCCGACCTGCGCGTGGCGGCCGACGACGGAGGCTCGCCGACGCTCTCGGCCGCAGCGCTCCGCTTCGTCGGGGCGCTTCTGACCGGAGCCCTCGCCGGCGTCCCGCTCCTCGTCGCGGCGTTCGACCGGAAGGGGCGCACCCTCTCCGACCTCCTCTCGCGCACCACCCTCGTCGCGGCCCGCTGAGAGCCGGCCGCGGCGAGCGTTACGATCCGCCCGATGCGCATCGCCCTCGGCCAGATGAACGCCACCGTCGGCGACTTCTCCGGCAACGGGACGAGGATCGAGGCGCTCTGGAAGGAAGCCGAGGCTGCGAAGGCCGACCTCCTCCTCGTCCCCGAGATGGCGCTCTGCGGCTACCCGGCCCGCGACCTCCTCGAGCGGCCCGCGTTCCTGGCCGAGGCGGCGCGGCTCCTTCTCGACCTCACCCGGCGCTCCGGGAAGACCGCGCTCCTCGCCGGCACCGTCCTCCCGAACCCGGCGAAGACCGGCAAGCCGCTCTTCAACGCGGCCGTCCTCCTGCGCGGCGGCCGGATCGCCGCGATCGCCCGAAAGAGCCTCCTCCCCGCCTACGACGTCTTCGACGAGGTCCGTCATTTCGAGCCGGCCAAGAGCCCCACGCTCGCCCGGCTCAAAGGGCGGAAAGTGGGGCTGACGATCTGCGAGGACCTCTGGAACGACAAGGACTTCTGGCGTGCGCGCCGCCTCTACGCGACCGACCCGGGCGAGACGCTCGTGGCGCGCGGGGCCGACCTGATCCTCAACGTCGCCGCCTCCCCGTTCTCGGAGGGGAAGCCGCGCCTCCGGCGCCGCATGCTCGCGCGCCTCGCGCGAGACGGCAGGCTGCCGGTCGTCTACCTGAACCTCGTCGGCGGCAACGACGAGCTCGTCTTCGACGGCGGGTCGATGGTCCTCGACGGGACCGGCCGCGTTCGAGCGCGGGCGGCGCTCTTCGAGGAAGACTTCGTCGTCGTCGACCTGGACGGCCCGCGCGTCGCCCCCGTCTCAGGCTCGGAGCCGGCCGACCTCCCCGACGACGCCGGCGGCGAGCCGCTCGAGTCGCTCCGGCGCGCCCTCGTCCTCGGCATCCGCGACTATGCGCGCAAGTGCGGCTTCCGGACGGCTGTCGTCGGCCTCTCCGGCGGGATCGACTCCGCGCTCGTCGGCGCGCTCGCCGTCGACGCCCTCGGCGCGGAGAACGTCACCGGCCTCGCGCTCCCCTCCCGCTACTCCTCGGAGGGGTCAGTCGCCGACGCGCGCGCCCTCGCCTCCGCGCTCGGGATCCGCTTCGAGGTCGTCTCCATCGAGCCGCTCTTCGCGGCCGCGCGGGCGACGCTCGCGCCGCTCTTCGCCGGCAGGCCCGAGGACGTGACCGAGGAGAACCTCCAGGCGCGCCTCCGCGGGATGCTCCTGATGGCCTTCTCGAACAAGCTCGGCCCCCTCCTCCTGACGACGGGGAACAAGAGCGAGCTGGCCGTCGGCTACTGCACGCTCTACGGCGACATGGCCGGCGGGCTCGCGCCGATCTCGGACCTTCCGAAGATGCGCGTCTACGAGCTCTCCCGGCACCTGAACCGGCGCGCCGGACGCGAGCTGATCCCCGCCTCCACGCTCGAAAAGGCGCCGTCGGCCGAGCTCCGGCCGAACCAGACCGATCAGGACTCGCTCCCTCCCTACGCGCTCCTCGACCGCGTCCTGGAGGGCCTCGTCGCCGGGAACCTCCCCCCCGCGAGGGTGGCGCGGGAGACCGGCGCCCCCGAGGCGCTCGTCGCGGGCCTCGCCCGGCAGATCGACAGGGCCGAGTACAAGAGGCAGCAGGCCGCCCCAGGCCTGAAGGTCTCGACGAAAGCCTTCGGCAGCGGCCGCCGCATCCCGATCGCGCAGGTCCCCGGGACGTGAAGTACGCGGGCGAGCTGCCCCGTCCCCGCTACCCGTGGAAGGAGATCCCCGGCTCCTCGCACGCGGTCCTCCTCGGGCGCGTCGCCTCGCTCGGCGACTCTCTCTCGGTCCTCGACGTCGGTTTCGGCGCCGGGCACCTCGCCCGCCGGATACGCCCCCGCTGCCGCTACCTCGCCGGTATCGAGCTCGACCCCGAGGCCGCCCGGGAGGGCTCGACGTTCTTCGACGACCCGGTCCTCGACGACGTCGTCCATGGCCTCGCCGGCCCCTGGCGCGAGACGTTCGACGTCGTCGTCGCCGCCGACATCCTCGAGCACCTCCCGGAACCGGGCCGCGCGCTCGACCTCCTCCGGCCGCTCCTCCGGGAGGAGGGCCTTCTCCTCGTCTCCCTCCCGAACGTCGCGAACGTCACCGTCCGCATCGCGCTCCTCCTCGGGCGTTTCCCGCGGACGGAGCGCGGCATCCTGGACCGGACGCACCTCGGCTTCTTCACCCGCCGGACGGGGCGGGAGCTCCTCGAGGCGCACGGCTTCCGCGTCGTCCGCGAGACCCCGACCGCGATGCCTGTCGAGCTCGCTCTCCCCCTTCTCGGGCGGCCCCCGCTCGCCCCCCTCGTCCGCGCCGCCGCCGCGCTCTTCGCGCGCGCCTGGCCCGGGATGTTCGGCTACCAGTTCGTCTACGAAGCGAGGCCCGTTTGACCCGACCGCCGGCCCTGTCCCTCGTCGTCCCCGCCTACAACGAGGAGAAGCGCCTCCCCGTCTCCCTCGCGCGGATCTCCGAGTGGGTCCTCTCGCGCTCGCCGCAGCTCTCCGTGGAGGTCCTCGTCGTCGACGACGGCTCCTCGGACCGGACCGCCGCCGTCGCGGAGAAGACCGCGGCCGGGCTGGGCCTCGACTTCCGCGTCCTCCGCCTGCCACGGAACCGCGGGAAGGGGGCGGCCGTCCGTGAGGGGGTCCTCGCCGCCGCCGGAGAGCAGGTCCTCGTCACCGACGCCGACCTCTCGACCCCGATCGAGGAGGTCGACAAGCTCCTCGCCGCCGGGTCGCCCGTGGCGATCGGCTCCCGCGCCGTCGACGAGACGCTCGTGAAGCAGAGGCAGTCGCTCTTCCGCGTCGCGAGCGGGAAGCTCTTCAACCTCCTCGTCCGCGTCCTCGCCGTCTCGGGCATCCGCGACACCCAGTGCGGCTTCAAGCTCTTCCGCGCCGACGCCGCGCGGGAGGTCTTCAGCCGGGCGACCGTCGACCGCTTCGCGTTCGACGTCGAGGCCCTCCTCCTCGCGCGCCGGCTCGGCTATCCGATCGCGGAGGTGCCGGTCCTCTGGTTCAACTCGCCCGATACCCGCGTCGGTCTCGGAGGAGGCCTCGAGGCCTTCGCCGCGCTCTTCCGGATCCGGCGCCGAGTCTCCCGGACTCTGCGCGAGCGCCCTCCGACCCCGCGTGCCGCATGACGACCGGGGCGGTTCCCTCCCCGCGCCGCGGCCGATACGATTCGCCTCCGGACGGAGGTGAACCATGAAGCCGAAAGTCGGAGTCGTCCTCTCGGGCTGCGGCGTCTACGACGGCGCCGAGATCCACGAGTCGGTCCTGACGCTCCTCGCGCTCGACCGCGCCGGCGCCGAGGCCGTATGCCTCGCGCCCGACGTCGCGCAGAGGCACGTCGTGAACCACCTGACCGGACAGCCCGCCGAGGGCGAGAGCCGGAACGTCCTCGTCGAGGCGGCCCGCATCGCGCGCGGCCAGGTGAGGAGCCTCTCCGGCTTCGACCCGGCTTCGCTCGACGCCCTCGTTCTGCCCGGCGGCTTCGGGGCGGCGAAGAACCTCTGCGACTTCGCGTTCCGTGGCGCCGACTGCGACGTCCATCCCGACGTCGCCCGCGTCATCCGGGCCGTCCACGCCGCCGGGAAGCCGGTTGGCGCCGTCTGCATCGCGCCGGTGATCCTCGCGAGGCTCCTCGGCGGCGAGACGCCGAAGCTGACGATCGGCACCGACCCGGGGACGGCCGCGGCGATCGGGAAGATGGGGGGCGAGCACGTCCCCTGCGGGGGAGGGAAGGCCGTCGTCGACGAGGAGAAGCGCCTCGTCACGACCCCCGCCTACATGCTCGACAGCCCGATCTCCGAGGTCTCGACCGGAATCGAGAAGCTCGTCGCGGAGCTCCTCGCGATGGTCCGCGGCTGACGTCCGGTCAGCCGGCCTTCTCGATCCAGAACGAGCAGCCGTCGAACCGGTCGCGCGGGCAGCCGTACGAGTCGGCGATCGCGTCGAGGCCGAGCGTCTCGCGGTTCCGCGAGACCCAGTAGGCGGGGAGCGTCACCCGGTACCGTCCCTCCGCTCCGAGGAGCCAGGCGGCGAGGACGTACTGCTCGCTGTAGTAGCGCTCGGCCCACTCCGCGGGGTAGTCGTCGGGAAGGAAGATGTCGTGGATTCCGATCGCGACGCCGCTCGGTATCCGTGACAGGACGTCGAGGAAGAAGGCCGTGACGTCGCTGTTCATGAAGCAGCGGTGGCTCCCGTCGAAGAACACGACGTCGCCCGGGTGGAGCTCGTCGAAGAGAGCGAGGTCGACGGTCTCGAGGGGCTCCCGGATCACCGTGTCGCAGAGGGCGTCGCACTCGGCGCGCGGGAACGGGTCGATCGAGACGATCCGCGTCTCGAGCCCCAGGGCTCCGACGAGGTGCCGAAGGAACTTCGTGGAGTTGCCCGAGCCGATTTCGAGCACCTGCCGCGTCTCCGGCCCGAGGAACGCCGCGAACGCCACGCCGTCGAGCCCGGCCATCATCGCGTTCCGCCAGCGCGGGCGCGGGTCGGCGTCGTCCGCCGTCTCCGGGATCCCGCTTCCGCCGTGGCGTCGGACGAGCTCCTCTCCCCGCGCTGCGATCCTGCGGACGGTCTCCGTCCAGACCGGTTCGTCACGCTCGATCAGAAGCCGAATTCGGGGGTGACTCCCTTCCTCCGCCGTCCACCGGGGCCGGTTGGCCGCCGAGGTCGGGTAGTCGAAAGAAATCGTCGTTCCGCCCGACGAGGGAGCCGGCACCGAATCGGGCCGCCGGGCGAGGGCCGCCAGCCTGCCGTCGAGGTCGCGCAGGACCGGCGCCAGCCGGTCGTGCACCTGGTCGGCGACGATCCGACCGAGCTTCCGTGGGAGCCAGCCGAGAATGCTCATGAGTCGCTGATCGTAGCAACCCGGGGTGTGACGGCCGGCCCGGCTCCCGGGCGGCCGTCACACCCCGGAAGCGGACCCCGAAGGTCCGCCCGCCGGGACTGCAGCTTCGACGTCAGTCGAAATAGCCGCTGACGTCGACGATGACGTGGACCGAGCCCGCCCCCGGGATCGTCGCCTCGAGCCGCGCGCGGCCCGTGCCGTCGTCCGAGAGCTTGATGATCACGTTCGACGCCCGCGTCTTGCCGGCGACGAAGTGGACGACGCTCGTCCCCGTCGAGGCGGCGTCCGCCGGGTAGACGGAGACGTGGCCCGGGAGCGTCGGCTGGGTCACGGTGACGTTCGCGGCGAGGGCCCGGGCGGCCGCGGGGACGCCACATGCGCCGTGGAACGCGACCTCTCTCGGCACCCCGTCCGTCATCGCCGGGCCGGTTTCCCGAGTGTCGAGGACGCGGCAGGGCGCGAGCGGGTAGAAGCGCCCGCCCGTGCAGGCCGTCTGGAACGTGGCGTCCGCGCCCGTCGCCGTGCCTCCCACGCTCGTCGCCGTGGTGCGGTAGTGGTAGGTCGTGCAGGGGGCGAGGTCCGTCAGCGCCGCGGAGACGCCCTGCGCGACGGTCCCGGCGCCGAGGGCCTGGCCCGGCGTCGTCTGTCCGTAGGCCGTGGTCGTTCCCCACTCGAACGACACCGTCGTCGCGGCGCCGTTCGGGTTCACGGTGCCGTTCAGCGTCACGCCGGTCGTCGTCACGTCGGTCGCCGGGCCCGTCGTCACGACCGGGGCCGGACAGCTCGTCTCGAACGTGGCGTCCTCGCCGTTCGTCGTTCCGGCGGAGCTCGTGGCCGTGGCGCGGTAGTGGTAGGTCGTGCAGGCCGAGAGCCCCGTCAGGCTCGCCGACAGGGGCAGCGCCGCGGAGCCGGAGCCCATCGACTGTCCCGCCGTCGTCTGCCCGTACGCCGTCGTCGTCCCCCATTCGAACGAGGCCGTCGTCGCGAGGCCGTTCGGGTTCACCGTCCCGTTCAGGGTCGCACCCGTCGCCGTCACGGCGGTCGTCGCGCCCGTCGTCACGATCGCGGCCGGACAGCTCGTCTCGAACGTGGCGTCCGTGCCGTTCGTCGTCCCCGCGGAGCTCGTCGCCGTGGCGCGGTAGTGGTAGGTCGTGCAGGCCGTGAGCCCCGTCAGGCTCGCCGACAGAGGCAGCGCCGCCGAGCCGGAGCCCATCGACTGCCCCGCGGTCGTCTGCCCGTAGGACGTCGTCAGCCCCCACTCGAAGGAGGCCGTCGTCGCGGCGCCGTTCGGGTTCACCGTGCCGTTCAGCGTCGCGCCGGTCGTCGTCACGTCGGTCGCCGCGCCGGTCGCGACGGTCGGCGCGGGCGCCACGGAGGGAGAGTCCCAGTGGAGCTCGACGAACTCGTTGGCGAAGGCGCTCGCGTCGCTGAACTCGTTGATGACGAGGCCGGTCCCACAGCCCGCTCCGGCTCCCGAGCCGGGCGTGGCCGTGGAGAGGGCCCCGGCCGTCCAGCTCCCCGCCGATCCCGCGGGCAGGCACGGGTCGTTGCGCCGGACGCTCTGCATCGTCGCCGGCAGCGCGATCGTCGGGCCGTCGACGACGACGTCGGAGGCATTCGTGATCGTGTACGTCTCTCCGCCGTTGATCATGGGCGCCTTCTCACCCGAGTTCAGGAAGACGACGTCCGGTCCGAGAGTGACGCCCCAGGCCGACTCGAACGCAGCCTTGTCCACATTCCGCGCGATGATGACGTAGCCGCCCGCGGGCACGGTCGTCCCTGCCGGAATGGTGTAGGTCTGGGTCGAGTTCGCCTGGATCAGCGTGTAGCCGCCCACGTCGAGCGTCGTGGCGACGGCCGCCGTCGTCACCGTGCCGTCCGAGGACCACGCCGGCCCGTTCCCGCAGGGGTCCGTCGAGCCGGCACGGAAGTGGTACTCCGTCGAGGGTGAGAGTCCGGTCACCGTGATCGAGTGTGCGGTGACGGGCGTCGCGTCGTACGCCGTGGAGCCGTAGGAGGCCGTGAGGCCGTAGTCGAGACGGCTGTCCGACGGCTCGTCGGTCGTCCACGTGACGGTGAACGACGACGAGACGGTCGAGGACGCCGACGGCCCGGCCGTGAGGACCGGCGCGAGGTCGTCGTCGGTGCGGTCGGCGGCGGAGATCGACTTTCCGCCCGTGCTCGTCTCGGCCTCGTGATTGAAGGCCTCGACGGCATAGGCGTAGGAGACGCCCGCAGCCCCGGAGGTGTCCGTGCACGAGGTCGCGGAGGCGGAGAGAGGGGCCGCGCAGCCGCCCGTCGTGACGGCCGCGCCGTCCCGGAGGACGCGGAACCCGCGGTCGCAGCCGGACGTGCAGTCGTCGTTCCACGCGGACGGGGCGTTCCACGTCACGCTGACGCCGCCGGTCGCGCAGAGGTTCGGGTCCGTGGCCGACTGGATTCCGGAGAAGACGATACCCGCATTGCCGCCGCAGATCCCCTGGAAGAGGCACTCCACCCACTCCGGGTGGTCGACGAACGGGTTCCGGTTTCCCTGGAAGCTCTCGATCACGTCGTTCCGCGCCCGCTCGTCGTCATCGACGGGATCCTCGAGGTGCCACTGCAGGAGGACGGAGAGGTAGCCCATGTAGGGCTGGTTCGTCTGGATCAGCGAAGCGTTGTCGGTGAGGACGAGGTTCTTCTCCGACGCGCCCGTGTACGGGTGGTTCCCCCCCTCGTACCGGACGTCCATGTAGAACTGCGCCCTCGCGATGTCCCCGCGCCGGTGGTTCCACACCTCGTAGACAGCGTCGTCGTCCCAGTTCGAGTTCCCCGGGTAGACGCCGCTTCCGCCGCCGAAGCCGTAGTTCAGGACGGTGGCGTTCTCCACTCTGCTCGCCGAGGTCGTTCCGAACGGCTGGTTCCCCCGGTTCGAGTTGTACGAGATGTCGGAGGAGAAGAGGTGGTGGCAGTCGGTGTACTCGGAGGCCGCCTCGTCGTTGTTGAAGCCGAGCGAGTTCGGCCACGAGTGCTCACGGTTGTACTGGCCCGCGGTGATCGAGTTCTTCGTGTACGAGACGTTCTTGTAGATGTCGAGGATCTTCGTGGAATTGGTCGGGTCCTCGTCCGCGGCTTCCAGGATGTCCCAGGTGTCGGTCGTCGACGCCGTGTACGGGAACCGCAGGTGGGTGTGGAGCGCCGCGTGGACCGTCGTCCGGAGCGCCGCCTGGCTGGTCGCGTCGACGCCCGCGTAGAAGTCGTCCAGCGCCACGCGCGTCAGGCCGCCCATCGTGTTCCGCGCCTCGCCCGCCACGAGCGTCCCGGCGAACCCCGGAAGGCCCTCGCCGTCGAAATCGTTCCTCTTCCAGTCGGTCACGGAGTTGGTGTCGCCGTAGTACGGGAAGCGCGAAGCTCCGCCCGGTGCCGTCGCCACGCCGTCGAAGCTCGGCCCGAGGACCGGCGCCGCGTAGGTGAGGCCCGTGCTGCCGTCGGAGAACGCGACGCCGTCGGCAATGGTGGTCCACGGCGTCGCGTCGAGGACGCCGTCGTCCCCCGCGTCGAGGTCGTCCCCTTCCGTTCCCGAGAAGCCCGAGACGAGGAGGACCGTGAAGATGGGCCGCTCCAGCGTGGAGCTCATGTAGCCGGTCGACCAGAGACCCGAGCCGTTCGTCGTCCCCGGCTGGAAGACGTTGGCGATCCTTCCGGGATTGCCGCCCCCGGCGGTGCTCCCGTCCAGCACCACGATCCGGTAGGACGAGAGGTCGACGAGGACCGTGTCGGCCACGCCGGGCGGCACGACGCTCGCCGGGTTGGCGGCGACCTCGATGAACTCGTGCGTGTCGGTCCCCGCGTGGTCGAAGACGACCTCACTGATCTTCTGAGCGGACGCCGGTCCGGCGAGGACGGCGGCGATTGCGAACACGAGGGTCGCGCGAAGAGAGGTGAGTCGCGGGACGGTCGAAAGCCCCGAGAAACGTCGTTCGGTTGTCCTGGACATGGGTCGTTACCTCGCACGGGCCGGAAAGTCCAAAGGGGGAATTCTAGTCCCTTTCAGGGCTGCTGGAGCACCACGAGGGTCGCCTGTTCCACCGCGTGGATCCCGAGCCCGCTCCCGGGCCCCCGGGCAGCGCCTCACCCGGGCAGGCTGGACCCGCACGGTGACCTTTCCGGCGCGTCTCGCGTTCCAAGCGGCTTTCTCTTCGCGCCCCGGTGACGCCCCTCACGCGACCGCCTCCTGAGACGCTGTCAATTCGCC
>CAZWRQ010000162.1:0-11194 GCA_964636395.1 uncultured Holophagales bacterium | reverse complement strand
CTTTCCGCACCTCCTGCACGAGTTGCGTCCCTCTTCCGTCGCTTCCTCGCATTCCCTGCAGAAGCGAATCCCACGTATCCGGCCTGCCGACTCCGCGTCCGTTCTGCCGACACTGCGGCCGCCCGGCCCGCCGGAATAGAGCGCGCGAATCGACTTCAACTTGTGCCCGTTAGCGTAGACGAAGTTCCCCGGCGCGAACTCCTCGATGGCGATCACGGACGGTCGTCGGAGCGTCGGCGTGTCGTCCACCCCGGGATCCAGGCTGAACACCTCGACGGGGAACTGGTAGGCAGGGAGCAGCCCTTCCATCGCCAGGTAGTTCAGGACGTACGCCTCCTGCGGGTCTCGCGTGATCTCCCTGAAGGCTCGCCTGCGCGCTCGCGCCTTTCGCTCGTCCTGCTCGGGTGAGCCGATCCTGTGGAACCTGTTGAATTCCTCCTGAAGCTGGCGGACTCGCCGCCACCAGCCATCGAGAACGCCTGTGAGATCACCCTCGAATCGTTCGAGCACTTCCGCCGCATAGCGCTGTGACTCTGCACTGATCCGACCCTCAGCGACGTCCTTCGCCATCAGCTCTTCGAGCTTCGGTTGCATCGACGAGCGTCTGTCGCGAGCCTCCTCCATCACGGCGCGAGCAAGCTCCGCCCTCCAGGAAGTGGGGTTCTCCGGATCGTCCAAAAGATCACCCATGAGCCGCGGAAGCTCTGCACGCAACGAGGCTACGAGCAGGGAACGGAGATGCCGCTTAACGATTCGCGGGTTCTCGAGCCGCAGGCGAGGCGGCGAGAAGTTACCGGTCACGAGCCAGGCCGGGTCCTCGAAGGCGTTGCGGTCGTGCGATCCGCCGGCGCAGAAGGTGGACGCGAACCCGATCCTCAGCCGCCTGCCGGCGCGGCCGACGCGCTGGACGTAGTTCGCCGGAGTTGGCGGGGCTCCCCGGAGCACGATCGTAAGGAGCGGTCCAATGTCGACCCCCAGCTCCAGCGTGGGTGTGCACACGAGAATGTCGAGCTTGCCGGTCTTGAATTCCGTTTCTCGTTCCGCCCGAGACTCGCCGTCGATCTGTGCGCTGTGCTCCTCTACCCTCAGGCGCTGCGGGGCACGATCCGTATAGAGGTGGACGTAGTAATTTTCTGTGTCCAGCGGTTCCCGCTGCAGCTTTCCGTCCTTGCATTTCGGCGTCGGACAGGCCTTCAGCAGATAGGGGCGGAAGACCTGACACGCATTGCACCGGTACCGGTCCGCGGGCTGGCGCAGGCGGACGTACTCCCTGTTGACCTGGAGCGGTCTGAGCCTCGCATCCTGCGACGATTTCCTTAGCGGGAAGCCCTTCACGGACTTCAGCAGCTCGAGTTCCATGAGAACGGGTACCACGGCCTGGAGGAAGCGCTGCGCGCCTTCTCGGCTTCCCACCACCTTCTTGACGATCTTCTGGACGCCGGTGAGATTCCCGGTCTTCGGGTTCTCCTGGTAGAAGCCGAGCAGGGAAGACCCGCTCGCCTTGCGAACGTGATCGGGACGGTCGAGCGAGAAGGCGCGAGGACCGAGATCGCGCTCGGAGAAGCGGACGTTGTAGGGCTCGGACTCCAGCCGTCGGTATCGCGCCTGCTTGCCCGGATCTATGTACTCTTGAAAGAATGGGTAATCGACCGCCCGCCGTCGACGCATCTCATCGAGGACCGCTCGAATGACGGTCTGCGCCTCGCCGAGCTCGATCCCCGCCTCCCGCGCGGCCGACCGGAATCCCGGGTGCTTCCCGAGGTCTTCCAGACCTTCATAGTCGACCTCAACGAGCCCGAGGTTCTCCAACGAGCCTCTTTGTCGGCTGTAGCGCGTCACCTCGCTCGCCAGCTCGTACGAGATCGCCTCGATCCAGATGTCACGCTGCGGCTTGGACGTCCGCTTCCCGACGATGCCGAGCTCGTCTCGATAGCGATCGAAGACAGTCTCCGGCAGCTGGGAGAGATAGACCCACTCCCCTTTCGCCTTCGCGACTTCGTTCGCGACGAGGTGCCGCAACGCGAAAGTCCTGTGTTTGTCTGCCATGTAGCCCGCTTGGTGGGCAACGTCCTGGCGGTTGTCCGCGAAGACGAGGGCCTTACGGTCCTCACCCTCCAGCAGGTCGAGGTGATGCGTCGTGATGGCTGAGACCGTTGAGGCCGTGCTCGTGCGAAGAGGCGTGACGATGTCGCCTCGCGTGTAAGTGTCCCTGCAGGCGGGGCACGTACTGAGCTTCCCTCCATGCGCAAGGTAGGGACTCGTCGCGTGCCCGCATGCTCCGCAGCGCCCCGCGGCCTCGTTCAGGCGGCCGCAGCTTGCACAGACGTGAACCCTATCCAGGTCGCTTTCGTGCGACTCCCCGTCCGGCTCCCGACTCTCGTCCGCACTGTCGTCCTCCTCATCGTTCGTAAGGAGCGGATGGATCCTCGGTGTCAGGAAGAGCACCAGCTCGTCGCTGAAGAAGTCGCCAGTCCCGACCGGATCCGGGTCCTCCGGGAACTTACG
This sequence comes from uncultured Holophagales bacterium, assembly GCA_964636395.1. GTDB lineage: Bacteria > Acidobacteriota > Thermoanaerobaculia > UBA5066 > UBA5066 > UBA5066. The sequence goes on along the minus strand of CAZWRQ010000162.1, from coordinate 8,689 downwards.
ACGCACCTTGACGAAGTCCTGCCCGCAGGTCCGGCAGAGCGCGGCGGGCCGCGCCGCCGAGTGGCACGCGGGGCAGATCGTGGCGCCATTCGGGACCAACTTGCGGCACTCCGGATTCAGACAGAGAGCGACGTCGTAGACGCCATGGAAGAAGACGTGGAGCTTCGGTCGGAGGACGGGAGGGTGGTCATCGTCACCGAGGCTCCCGACGAGGAGATAGGCTTCGATCTCCCTCCGCAGGTCGTCCAAGGACACACTCCGCCTCGACGCGATGCGTTCTTGGAGGACCTCCGCTGCCTGGGTGAGGTCGCTCGGACGAGAGAAGTGCTCGTCCAGAAGCTCGACGACCGCATTCCCGCGCAGCGCGGTCCGAATCCGGGACGGTAGATCGCCTCCGGTCGGGCAGGGTTGACCCGTCAGACGCCCGACGAGATCCGCAACCGCCTCTTCGTCGTCAGTATCGAGGGTCGCAAGGGCCTTGTCGTCGATCTCGGGCACGGGCGGCGTGTACTTCGATCCGTCGTGCCTCGGAGGCGTGAGCGTCTCGCCAATGACGTCGGAAGCGTTGAACTCCTCACCGAACAGCGTGGAGACGAATCGCGCGAGCGACTCCCCGGCGTCCGTGCCCGCGACGGTCGCCGACGTCGCGACGCCGATAAGCTGCCCCGCTGCAAGGCCCGCATGAATCTTTAGACGGCGGATGAGGCAGGCGATCTCGGTGGCCTGTGCCCCACGGTACGAATGCACCTCGTCGAGGACCAGATATCGGAGGGCCGGTGTGAAGAGCTTCTGGTCCTCCTTTCGGACGAGGAGAAAGTCGAGCTGCTTGAAGTTCGTGAGGAGGAGGTCCGGGGGCGACGACCGGATCTCCGATCGCTTCACGCGTTCCATTTCGGCCGGCGCTTCCCTCAGGTTCTGCGCCGAAGCGTCGCTGTCCCCCGTGTATAGCGCAAAGGAAACGGGCAGCCCGGTTTCCCGCAGCAGCCGGCGGAGCCGCTCGAGCTGATCGTTCGCGAGCGCGTTCATCGGGTACAGGAGAACTGCCTGCACGCCCGTGACACCTTCGCGCTTGCGACGCAGGACGGCATCCAGGAGCGGAAGCAGGAACGACTCGGTCTTTCCTGAGCCTGTTCCGGTCGTCACGACGAAGGAGCGCCCGGCGCGGCCCGCCGCCAGCGCCTCCTCCTGGTGCGTGTACAGCGGCTGGTTCCCGAAAGCCCAGTGCGCTTTCAGGAGGCCGGGATCTGCTGCTCCCTTTTCCACCAGCTCCGAAAGGCGGGCTCCCGGAGCGAACTCCCTTGCGAGAGTCACGTAGGGTCCCCGCACCAGGACGTCCGCCGCCTCCAGATGCTCTTCGAACTGCTCTCGCAAGCTGGGATCGAGGAACCGGTACGAGGTGCGCAGGAACCTGCGGTACTGGTCGATGACGTGGCGAACGCTGCCGACGACCCGGGCGCTCATAGCTACCTCCGCGGTCGGAAATGAACCCACACTCGAGCGTTTCGAGCCGGGGACACCTTCGAAATGGCGCTCAAGTGCATTTCGATCATTCCCGCCGTTTCATTCCGCGCGGCCCTTTCGCCCCTTGCGGGCCTGCGGCCCGGGAACGTAGTGCGCACCCCGGCCAGCTCCCTGCAGGACAGCTCGATCCGCATCCACGAGCCGCCTCATCAGTTTCTGTGCCTCCGGACGCGAGTAGCCGGAGATCCGCCTCACGTCCGCGTTTGTCAGCTTCTTTCGCTCGGCGAGAACCGCCTCGACACGAAGGGAGACGGCTTCGCCGTCCAGCTCCGAATCCAGGTCCGTGAGGGAAACCCCGCGCAGCCGATCAGAGAGGTCGTGCCGCAGGCGATAGGCCGTCCCGGCCCCTCGGCCTCTTACCACGAGATAGCCGGATTCCCGCAGGGAGATGAGGCGCTCGGCGGCGTCCTCCTCCGTGAGCTGGAGACGCTCCGCAGCCGTCCATCGGTCTAGCTGTCCGGCCTCCACGAGGCCGCGGAGAAGTATCAAATCGTCGAGCCCCAGCTGACGTCCCTGGCGGATCTCTTCGGCGACGAACCTCGCGAACGCCTCGTGGGCCCTGAGCGGCAGCGTCAGGCTGACGTGCCCCTCGTCCGCCTCGTAGCGCGGCATTCCCTTACCGAGCTTCAGCAGCTCCTCGTAGATCCGATCGACTCCGACCCCGGCCTTATTGACGAGCTCGGCTCTCTGGAGTACGCCGGCCAGGAGGGGATTTCGACGCACCGGCGGGTGCCGCAGGATGTTGGAGGGACTGACCCCTCCAATGAAGCCCCCGGGGCTCGTGACGACAAACCGATCGGCGTGCAGCTCCACCTGAACTGCCTGCCTGAGGAAGTAGTCTCGATGGACGAGCGCGTTCAGCGTCGCCTCGCGCGCCGCCCACCATGTCAGCGCTGGGATGGAGAGCTCTCCGAACCCGCCCCCCCACGAGGTGGTCATCGAGAGATGGGCCTCCAGTATCCTCTGCAGCTCCTCGATCACCGAGAGCAGCGGCCCGCGGAACTCCTGCCGGACGTCATACCGCGTCGCGCTCCGGAATCTGAGGTACACGATCTCGTGCTGCGGGACGAACCGCGACAGAGCGCCCGAGGAGCCGACGAGGAGCACCGCTGCCAGCGTCACATCCCCATCCGGCGTCACGAGGTCGAGCGCCCGCAGAAGCTCCTCGGTCTTGAGTTCGGCGACGGCCGAGCCTGTCGCCGTGGCCTTCAGGTAGCGGCGGAGCAGCTCGATCTCCCGGTCATCGAGATCGCCATCGGTGAGCCCGGGGATAGTCTCCCGCGTCAGATCCCGCTCTCCCCCGGCTGTCAGAAGGCGTGCGAGGTCCGACCCCGTCAGCGGCTTCGACTCCTTGCCGATCCGGATCTTGCCCACGCCCTCCGTCGTCGTGTGCGGGGGCAGGCCGCGCGGGATTCGAACGACGATGATCCGTCCCTCCGGCTCGAGTAGCTCCTCCGCGTCCACCAGGACCCGGGGCTCCGTCCCGTCGTAGATCGTCTTCCGGAGCTCGGAGATCTGAAGATCGCCGACCCCCACGATCGCCTCCTTCTTCGTCCGCTTCCGGTCAGCGACGCCAAGAAGGAGCACCCCCCCGCGGGCGTTCGCGAAGGCGACGACTGTCTCGCGGACTTCGCGCAACATCGTCCTGGTGGCGGCCGGGTCGGGATTCCAGGCCTTGCACTCGACGGTCTCCGACTCGAGGGCGTCCGCCGGCTCGCCATCGAGCCTCGCAAGGAGCTTCCGGATCTCGGAGGTCGTCAGCACGAAACGAATTATCGTGCGTTTCTAAACGATGTCAATATTCAATTTTCCAGCCTGACAGCCTCCCCGGCTTTCCACTCCTCCAGGCGAGCACGCAGGTAGGCCACGAAGTCCTTCCTCTTCTTCGACATGCCCGGAAACGAGGCGAGGATGTGCTCGAAGTCGTCGGGGCCGAGGCCGTACGCTTCCGCGACCGCCCGGTTGATCTCCCAGAGGCGCGGCCAGAGCGACCTATCGTCTGTGATGTGAGAGAAGCCGGTCGTCCAGGCGTGTCGGGTCTCGAGAGTCGGGAGCTTCGAGACGACGTCGGCCTGGGGCACTGGCATCGGGCGCATGTACGTGAAGCTCACGTTCGTCCCTGCCGCCCTCATCCTGAGGGCGTAGTCGAAGCAGAGCGAGTTCAATACCGCAACTGCCTCGGCGCTCGGAATCGATGTCCGGATGCCGATGAGCTTGTGCGAGCCCACCGTCGCACCGGGAAGTACGGCAGCAATACAGGTCCGCTCGTTTGTATTGCTCGCTGTCTCCCGGAACACCGCGAAGGGCTCGCGGGAAAGCTCCTTTCCGTACTTCGCCTCTGCCTGCACGACCGACAGCCACCACCTCACCGGCTTGATGCCGGTAAGGAACTGCTCTACGTGCTTCCCCTCGAAGACCGGCCAGAAGCCCTTCTCACGCATTCGCGCAAGAGTGTCGTTGAACATCGAGGGCTCGTGGCCGAGAACGGAAGCTGGGTCGTAGAGTCGCCCCGTCAACGGATCCGTCCAGAGGTCACGGTCTTCAGTACCGTTGAATATGAAGGTGTGCTGCCGCCAGCTTACGAAGGCTGCGCGCCAGCTCCCCTCGCCCTCGGATCCCAGGGTCGGCCGCCCGTCGCTCATTCTCCGGACGATCTCCTGATCCCTCGGGCCCCGGTACTCGAGGAACGCGAGGGAGTCCGGTGAATACCGCCCGACCTCTTCTCGCGTAATCCAGACGCTCCAATCGGGAGCCTTCTTGCCGTCGCCCGGCCACCGCTCCAGCTCGAGAACGTCATGACGCATGAAGGAGGCGCGGAAGCCGTCCACGGAGGCGCCCTTGCAGAACGCAAGACTCACGAGCTTATAGCTCGAGTGGATCGGGAAGAGCTTCCCTCGCTTCCCGACTCCTCGGTTCTCGAAGGCGTAGAAGCGCTCGATGGCGCACTGGCCCAGCAGGTATCTCCTCAGCCCGATGCATCCCTCGCCGTTGTAGACGTTCGACGGGACGATCATCCCAACTCGCCCGTCGGCCGCCGCCAGGCGGACCGCGCGATCGAGAAAGTACTTCGAGACGTCTTCGTGGGCGGCCGTCGAACCGACCGAGGCGAGTGGGAAATCGCCCCCCTTCCGCAGCAGGCTCGCCAGCAGGGTCGTTCGCTCCTGGTACGCGTCGAACTCCGCCGCGAGCCCCGGCGCCCGCCCATGGAGCTCGCGGATTCTTGCCTCGAGCTCGTTTCCGTTGAAAGCGCGAATGAGGACGTCGGCCCGGGCGTAGAACTCCGTCTTCGTCGGAAGCACCTTGTCCCAGGGCGGATTGCCGATGACTGCGTCGAAGCCGCTCCCCTCTTCTGAAAGGAGGACTTCCGGGAACTCCAGCTCCCAGTGGAAGAACTGCTCCCGCCCCCGGACCTCGCGAAACGCTTCCCACCATGCGCGCGTCGCCGCGTACCGCGGCAGCTCGCCCGGCGTCAGGAGGAAGGAGCAGAGCGACCGCCATTCGGACCAGATCTCCGGCACGAAAGCTGATGCGGCATGCAGGTCGAAGAGCAGCCTGGCGTCGCTCAAGGTCTCTTCGGAGCGGGCGAGCTGCGCCTCCTTGAACTTCAGCTCGGCGATGCTCTCCGGGTCGATCCCCTCGCGACCGAGGTCGACGGTCGCCGTCTCGTCAATCGAGCGTCGAAGACGTGCCGCCTCGCGAATCGAGGCAACGACGTGAGAGCTGAAGAGCTCCCCGGCGCTCCATCCCTTCGCCTTGACTCCCGAAGGGGGAGCGTGAAGTCGCGAGAGCCAGGTGCCGAGGAGCGAGTTCCCGGCCCGGACGTGGTGCCGGAAGAAGGTGAGAGGACGATCACCGGCGAGCGATTCGATCCAGAGCGCCACGCGGGCAAGCTCGACGGCCGTCGGATTCAGGTCGACGCCGAAGAGACATCGCTCCGCGATGCGTCGTTTGCACCAGGCGCGCGCCTCAGAAGCTGCGGCCCGAGCTTCGGCGTCCGATGCCTTCCAGTCCGAGTCCCAACCGAGGCCTGTCGTGCTCCGGAACGCCGGTGGGCCTGCCGCGCCATGCTCCTGTGCGTAGGCACGATGAAGGGCCTGACCCAGATGCCGCATCGTCTCGACGAGGAAATGAGCGCTTCCGCATGCAGGATCCAGAATCCGAAGGGATTCGATTTGCGCGCTGGCGCGGCCCTTCGTCAGCGGGCCGACGGCATTGCGCACCACATCGGCGACGAGGCTCTGCGGAGTATAGAAGGAGCCGCTCCCCTTCCTCGCCGAGCCGGCAACGAAGTAGAACGAACCCGGCTCCAGCCTCCGTTCGATCCTCGCCTTCGCCCCTCGCTTGATTCCGTCGCCTCCCCCCTCGGCGTCATCTTCGTCCGATCCCTCGGCTTCCTCGCCGTCGTTCTCCGCGTCGTCCGGCTCCAGGTCGTCTTCCTCGGCGTCGGCGAGGTCCCCGTCCAAAGTCAGGTTCTTGATCTCGCAGAGACGGGTGACCTCGGCATGCGGGAGAGCGAAGAGCCTCCCCTGAACTCGAACCTCGAACGTCGTCTCGGTCGCGACTCGCGGCTCGTATTCCAGCAGGCCCTCGTAAACCGCGCCGAGGCTCTCGATGTCGAGCTCCCGGAAGGAAACCCTCTCCAGCCCGACGCCCCGCCGAGGCCGCGTCGTCGCGAGCGCCAGAAGGAGCGGCGCCCAGGCCCGATCCGAGAGCCTCGCGCGGGAGAGGATGGTCCCCTCAGGAGTCTCAGACGAGAAGAACCGGCCGCCGCGCGGAGGTATGTTTTCCCACTCCGGTGACCGCGGCAGACCCTTGTCGTAGAGGCCGAACAGGGCCTTCAGCCTCTCGTCGAGAGCGAAGCGGTTTGCAGCCCGCGCCTCAGCCGGACGCCGGAGCATGCCTTCGACGAGCGAGGACAACGAGTAGGAATCGCGGTAGAGGCTGTGCCCGTCCAGGCGGGGATCGCGCCCCTCGGCGTAGAAGATGAAGAGAAGGCGATAGAGCGCGGTGAGCGCTGCATCGCGGAATGCCCTGACTTCCAGCTCCGGAATGGCGACTGACCCCGGGTATCGGCCGGCCGCAACTGCATCTGCGATCAGCGAGGCGGTGAGGCCCTCCGCCGTCGAGAAGACCGTCTCGCGGAGGTCCGTCGTCACTTTCGCAGCGTGCCGGCGGCTCTCCTCTTCTATGACGTCCAGCCCCGACCGCCCGTCCTCGCCTGGAACATGCTGAGATGCGCGGGAGAGAACGAGGAACGCGGCGAATGACTCGAGGTCGTCGCCGTCTGCGAGGCCCTCCAGATCCACTTCCAGGCATGCCCCGGCGGGGCCGCTGCCCACCGCCCTCACGAGTCGAAGTCGTTCGCCCGAGGCGAGGAAGCCGTGCTCGACGCCTCCCGACGCGAGCAACTCCTCGAGCCTTCGCCTCTGGGCGCCCCTCTTCTCGTCGAAGTCCTCGTCCCACTCGCCGCAGAGCACGAGGGCCAGCGGTACCATGCCGTTCGCCTCGTCCTCGCTCGAAGAGAAGAGCCCGTGAGTCCGGTCGGCGCCTTCGCCGAGGTGGAACCCAAGTACGTCGGTGAAGAGCGGCCGGAGAAACCTCTCCCGACAGGATGCCTGATCGGCGCACCGGCCCTCAGCCGCTGCGTGGAGCCGAACGAAGCGTCGATAGGCCTGGTCGGTATCGCGGTCCGTCGTCCGCCGTCTGCCCCCGCGCCCGGCCTTCTCGAGGAGAACGCTCCCCAGGAAGTAGTCCGAAAGGAACCCGCGGACGTTCCGGATGTTCTGGAGCATCAGCCCCTCTCCGGCACGAGGAGAAGAGCGCCCAGGATGCTCGGCGAACCCGCCGAAAAGACCTTCGAGAACGTCTCGATCTCCTGCTGTCTCGCGTCCGCCTGCTGTCTCACCGCATCTCGGCGTGTGGCAAACCGTGAAGTCGGCATCGAGCTCACGAACAGCTGAAGCTGGTTGCTGTCAGCCGGCCCTTCCCGCGCTCTCCTCTCCTCTTCTTCAATCTCCGCAAGGCGGTCGGCGGTGTCGATCTCGAGATCGCGCAGGAGCCCGCGGGCCTTCTCGCCACGGCTCCGCTCGAGGGCGATGACCCGGAGGGCGAAGGCCCTCTCGGCTGCCCGCGCCGCACCTTCCACCATCCGAGTGAAAGCGCCGCCGAAGAGCCTGCTCACGTCGTCGAGCCTCGGGTTGAATCGCTCGGTGCCGGCAGCGTCGAGAAGATCGACAGCCTCCTGAGAGCTGCGGATCTCCTCACCGTCGAGGCCGATCCAGACCGGCAAAAGGGACTCCTCGAGAAGCCCATCGCCAGCCATGACGGTCGCGAGGAAGGTGACGATAGCGGAGGGACCGGTGTCGCCAATCGGAGCGCTACGGGCGGCCAGGCGCCGTGCGCGAAGAGCCCGCTCCTCTGGGAAGGCCTGCAGGAATCGGCGCCTCGCCTCCTGGGCCAAGACACCCAGTAGGGGATGACGGGAGGTGACGAACTCCACATCGTCCGCTCGCGTCGACACTGCGATCGCGCGCCGGAAAGTGACGGCCGAGTAGTGCTCTGACACCGAAGGGCCCCGGAGTCGGGGCGGGACGGCGAGGCGCCAGACCCCCTCAACGCCAGCCGGATGCGCCGAGCCGGAGAGAACAGCAAGCACGTCCTCCTCGAGTCGGATCTCGTCGTAACTCGGCATCGTCGCGTGAGCGGCGACCTCGTCCTCCCGCGCCGATGCAGCCTCAAGCAGCGGAAGCAGGTCGGATCGGAACTCCGAGGCACGAACCTCGAAGGCCCCCACGATCTCCTCCGCTTCGGTGGAGACGGTCACCGATTCCGGGTCAAGCGCCACGAGCCCACGGGCGAGCGCACCGTCCCCCTCGAGAACGCCCAGTATGTCCGGTGGGACGACGCGGTCCCGCCGCATCTCCTCGATCTTCTCGACGAGACGATGCAGGACCCGCTCTTCGGCCGTATCGGGGAAGAAGAGGTACTTGACGATAGGGGGCCGAGTCTGCCCGTAGCGATCCACGCGACCGTTGCGCTGTTCCAGCCGGTTCGGATTCCAGGGAAGCTCGAAATGGACGACCCGTCGGCACGTCCGCTGGAGGTTTAGGCCTTCGCTGCGGAGCCTGTCAATGAAAACGAGACACGGGGCGGGCGCATTTAGTGAGCT
>CAZWRQ010000161.1:0-11229 GCA_964636395.1 uncultured Holophagales bacterium | reverse complement strand
GCCCGCGGCCTCGAGCACCTGCCCCTCGCCGCCATCGAAGACGGCGTCCGGGACGAGGGCGTACCAGGCGAGGAGAGACTTCTCGCCCCGCCAGGCCGGGCGATCGGGCGACTCGGCGAACGGGAGCTCCGACCAGGCACGCCCTCCCTCCCCTTCCTCCGGGATCCGGAGCGCGGCGACCGCGGCCGAGTAGCCCATCCGGTTGTTGAGGCCGGCCAGGATCAGCTCCTTCCGGCCGTCGCCGTCGACGTCGACGGCCGCTCGCGCGTAGTGGTGGCCGGAGCCGAAGAACGCGGCGACGACGCGCCGGCGGCCCGGGTCGCAGACGTACGTCGCCCCCGCCCAAAGGGGGAGATGGACGAGGCTCACCGCGACCTCGTCGTCACCGTCGCCGTCCACGTCGAAAGGAAAGACGGCCCCGACGGCGAACGTGCTCGAGAAGCCCGGGAACGCCCCCGCGCCGTCTCGGTCGCCGGCCGGGTCGGGGAGCTCCATCTCGGCGAGGGGGCGGCCGGTGAGGCCGTCGAGGACGACGACGCGCTTATTCGGCTCGCCAGCCCCGCCCGGCACCGCGAGGGCCACCGTCGCGCCTCCGAAAAGCCTCGCGAGCGCGATCTGGCGGCCCGCCGCCGTATCCGCCCGCCTCCAGAGGACGCGCCCCTTCCCGTCGAGCGCCTGCACCCCTCCCGCACCGTCTGGGGCAAGGCGCGCCAGGCGCGGCCGGTTCCACGGGAAGACCGGAACGAACGCGAGGGTGAGGAGGAGGGCGACGAGCGATGCCGAGCCCCCGAGCGCGAGTGCTCTCCCGAGCCGTCGTGGCGGCCGCCGCGCCCGGCGTGCCTCGAGGTCGACGAGGACGTCGGCCGCCGTCGCGTAGCGCTGCTCGCGGTCCTTCGCGAGGAGGCGGGCCACGACGGCCGAAAGCCACGCGGGCGCCTCCGGGCGGAGCTTCCTCACGTCGACCGGCTCCTGCCGGATGTGCGCCACGATCGTCCCGATCGCCGACTCGCCACGCAGCGGGACCCGCCCCGCGAGCATCTCGAAGAGGACCACGCCGACCGCGTAGAGGTCGCTCCGCGCGTCGAGCAGGTCGCCGAGCGCCTGCTCCGGCGAGAGGTACTCGACCGTCCCGACGAGCGCCTCCGTCTCGGTCACCCGCGTCTCGCTCCCCTCCCAGTGGCGGGCAAGGCCGAAGTCGGCGAGCTTCACCTCTCCGGCGTCCGAGAGGAGGATGTTCCCGGGCTTCACGTCGCGGTGGACGATCCCGAGGGCGTGAAGGTCGGCGAGGGCGCGGAGCACCTCTGCGGCGACTCCGGCCGCGCGCTGCGGGTCGAGCGGTCCGCGCGCGAGGAGCTCGCGGAGCGACTCCCCCTCGACGAGCTCCATCGTCAGGAAGACCGTCTCCCCCGCCTGGCCGATGTCGAAGACGCGGACGAGGCGCGGGCTCGCCGCGTCGCGCGCGATCGCCACCTCGCGCCGGAAGCGCTTGAGCGCGGCCTCCGACGTCCGGTCGGTCCGCAGGACCTTCAGCGCGACGCGCCGCTTCAGCTCCCGGTCGAACGCCTCGTAGACGACCGCTGAGCCTCCCGTGCCGAGGACACCGCGGACCTCATAGCGCCGGCCGATCGCCGTGCCCGGCGCGAAGAGGCGAACGAGCAGACGCGGGCCTTCACCCGCATCCACCGCGGAATCTCCCCGGTCGGGTCGTTCGTCGTCGAGCGTACGGAGTCTCTCCGATTGGAGATCATAGGACGGCCGGAGCCCGCTCGTCCCGCACCAGGAGCTCGCCCGGCGCGCGAACGCCGCCGCCGTTCCTCAGCGCCGGGCGAGGACCACCGTGTCGGACGAGGCCCCCGCCTCCCAGGCCTCTCCCTTCATCCCTCCGAAGACCGTCTCCACCCGGAACCCGGCCCCGGCGAGCGCCGCCTCCAGCTCGGCCCGCCGCCACCCCTTCAGGAGGACGCTCTTCGTCGCGACGACCTCCACCGGCGGCTCGGCGCCCGGGCTCCACCGCAGCGACGTCGGGTTGAAGAGGACCGTCCCGTCGGGACGCGGGTCCATCAGGCGGAGGAAGACGACCCGCCCGCCGCCGTCGTCCCGGACGTTCAGCGGCAGGCTCGTCACCCCCAGGTCCAGGATCCGGTCGTAGTTCAGGATCTGGAAGAGGAGCGGCGCGCCGGGCAGCAGGAGCCGCGCGAGGTGCCCCAGGAACGACACCATCTCCCTCTCGTGGAGGTGCGGCAGGCCGTTCCCGAGCGAGATCGCTCCACCGAACGGCCCCGTCACCGCCGCGCCGAGCCCCGCGAGGTCTCCCTTCACGAACTCCGGCCCGGGCCCGGCTTCCCGCGCCTGGGCGAGCTGCGCCTCCGACGCGTCGACCCCCGTGACCGCGAAGCCCTCCTCCTGGAGGAACCGCGCATGCTCGCCGGTGCCGCATCCGAGGTCGAGGAGCCGCGTCGACGGCGCGTCCGCGAGGACCTCGCGAAGGAACGGCGCCTCGCGCTCGATGCGCGCGGGCCAGGCGATGAGCCGGCGGTAGGAGAGCCGGGCGTACGGGTCCTTCGGGTCGGGCGTTTCGGGCATATCCGGAGTCTCGCACTCCGCCGCAAACACGGGAGGCCCGGCGGCGTCGGGGTCGAGCGATTGGGGCCGCGAGCGATTGGGGCCGTGTCTGCACTCGTGTATTGTCGAGCGATTGGGGCCGTGTCTGCACTCGTGTATTGTCTGATCTCGGTAACGCGGCCTGGGCAGCGACGCCGGAGGAGCGATTGGGGCCGTGTCTGCACTCGTGTATTGTCTGATCTCGGTGACGCGGCCTGGGCAGCGACGCCGAAGCGCACGCGCTCCGCCCCGCACGTGGTTCCTCGTGACGCAGCGGTGGACCGGGAGCCCGTATGGCATCATCGCGGACCTGTCTCGAACGTCGCCGCCCTGGCAATGCGGGCCGCGAGGAAGGGGCGCTCGATGGCGCGCAAAGGCGGCAGGAGAGGCGGTCCCGCCAGGACGTCGGCGAACGACGCCCACGGCCTCGATCGCGAATCGAGCCCGCTGCGGCGACGCCTCGCCGCAGCTGCCGCAGCCGTCGTCGGCGCAGCGGCGCTCTTCGCGGTCGCGTACGGTCTCCTCTCCGGACCGCGGCGGGCTCCGATCGTTCTCGTCTCGATCGACACGCTGCGTGCAGACCACCTGCCCGCCTACGGCTACACGAGGATCGAGACGCCGGCGATCGACGCGCTCGCTCGCGACGGCGTGCTCTTCGAGAACTGCTACACCCACGTCCCGTTGACGCTGCCGGCGCACGCGTCGCTCCTGACGGGGCTCCTTCCACCCGACCACGGCGTCCGGAACAACATCGGCTTCCGTCTCGCGGAAGGGACGCCGACGCTCGCGTCCGAGCTGAGGCGGGTCGGATACGCGACGGGCGGGGCGATCTCCGCGGCCGTCCTCCGACGCGAGACCGGAATCGCTCAGGGATTCGACTGGTACGACGACGACCTGAGAGCCGAGGGCCCGGAGGTCCGCACGACGGAGGTCCAGCGCGACGGAAGCGAGACGCTCGAGAGGGCGCTTTCGTGGCTGAGAGAGCGTGCGACGGCCTCGAGCGGTGAGCCGCCGTTCCTGTTCTTCCACATCTTCGAGCCGCACACTCCCTACGCTCCGCCCGCGCGGTATCGGCGAACCGGGGTGGCCCCTTACGACGGCGAGGTCATGTACGCGGACGAGATCGTGGGCCGGCTCTTCGACGAGCTGCGCAGGCTCGACCTCTTCGAGCGCAGCCTGATCGTCCTGCTTTCGGATCACGGCGAAGGCCTCGGGGACCACGGAGAGGCGGACCACGGTGTTCTCCTCTATCGCGAGGTGATGAGGGTGCCCCTCGTCGTGAGGCTTCCGGGAGGAAGGGGCGGAGGACGAAGGCTCAGCGATCCGGTGCAGCTCGTCGACCTCAACCCGACGCTGCGGGAATGGGCGGGGCTTCCCCCGAAGCCGGAGCTCGGTGGCATCTCGCTCCTCTCCGCGCTCCGGGGAGGGCCGGCGCCGGGCGACAGGCGCGCCTACGGAGAGAGCCTCTACGGACGGCTCCACTTCGGCTGGAAGGAGCTCTTCAGCCTCACCGACACACGGTACAAGCTGATCCTCGCGCCGCGTCCGGAGCTCTACGACGTGAGGAACGATCCGCCCGAGCGCCACGACCTGCTCGCGAACGGACCGCGCGGCGAGGAGGTGGCGGCCGAGCGAGACCGGCTCCATCGCGCGCTTCGCGTCCTCATCGGCAGCGGTACGCCGAAGGCGCCCAGCCCGGTCGACGAGGAGGAGGTCGCCCGGCTCCGGGCGCTGGGGTACGTCGGGTCTCCGACTCTCGATCCGACCGAGGACGCCACGGCCCCGGACCCGAAGGACCGAATCGGGGATCTCGCGCTCTTCCGGAAGGCGATGCGCCTGAAGGGCGTGGGAATGCACCAGCTCGCAGCCGCCGACCTCGAGAGGATCGTGAAGTCCAGCCCGAGGATGATCGATGCCTGGGACGAGCTCGGCGATGCCTATCGGCGCCTCGGCCAGCCGGATGAGGCCGTGGCCGCCTTCCGGAGCGGGCTCGCGGTGGCGCCCTCGAGAGGCGAGGCGCACCTCGCCCTCACGGACTTCCTCGTGGAGCTCGGCCGGCTCGACGAGGCCCGGCGGGAGGCCGACGCCGCCGCGCCGTTTCGCCCGGGCGAGGCGGAGGTCCGGCGCGCGTTCATCGAGGCTGCGGCCGGAAACCCTGAGGCGGCGCGAGCGTCCGCGCTGCGCGCGACGAGGGAGCTCCCCGCCGCCGCTCCATTCGTCGACGGCCTCCTCGCGTACGCTCGCAAGGAGTACGCCACGGCGGTCCCGCTCCTCGAGAAGGCTCTCGACGCGGTCGAGGGACGCTCACCCCGAACGCTGCCGCGTGTCCACTATCTCCTCGGCAGCGCGCTCGCCGAGGAGAGCGTCCGCGTTTCGGACGAGGCGTCCCGGACACGGCTCCGGCAAGAGGCGGAGCGGAACCTCCGAGTCGAGCTCGCGCTGGAGCCGACGAACGCCGGTGCGGTGGTCGCTCTCTGCCGCGTTCACGCCCTGGCAGACGCCCCGGAGAGCTTCCGGCGTGACCTCGAGGCGTTCGCGCGGGGAAACCCGACTCCCGCGACCTTCCGGCTCGCCGAGACCCTCTTCGGCCAGGCGGGTCTGAAGGAGGACGCGACCCGTTGGGGCCTGCGAGCACGTGTGAGCGCTGCGCGATAGCGGAGCGCCACACGATGATCACGCCTCGCCGCTCACGCCGCGAGGCGGACCGATCAGGCGCACGGCCGGGGTCGCCCCCGGCCGCGCCGATCTTCCGTTCCGTGGACCGGGGGCGCGGGGCGCCGTCGCGGCGCCCCGCCGGAGGTCAGGCGCCTCCGCCCTTCTCGGCCCCCTTGGGCCGCTTCGTGACCTTCGCGCCGAGGTAGTCGCGGTTCAGGCGCGCGATGACCTCGAGCTTGATCTCCTTCGGGCAGGCGGCCTCGCACTCGCCCATGTTCGTGCAGCCTCCGAAGCCCTCGGCGTCCATCTGCTCGACCATCTTCAGGACGCGCTCCTGCCTCTCGGGCTGACCCTGCGGCAGGAGGCCGAGGTGCGAGACCTTCGCCCCGACGAAGAGCATCGCCGAGGCGTTCGGGCAGGCCGCCGCGCAGGCGCCGCAGCCGATGCACGCCGCCGCGTCCATCGCGAGCTCGGCGTTCTCCTTCGGCACGGGGATCGCGTTCGCGTCGACGCCGACGCCCGTGTTCACCGAGACGAAGCCGCCCGCCGCGATGATCCGGTCGTAGGCCGACCGGTCGACGATGAGGTCCTTGATGACGGGGAAGGCCTTCGCCCGGAACGGCTCGACGGTGATCGTCTGGCCGTCCTGGAAGCTCCGCATGTGGAGCTGGCAGGTCGTCGTCGCCGAGCGCGGCCCGTGCGGGACGCCGTTGATGACGAGCGAGCAGGCGCCGCAGATCCCTTCGCGACAGTCGTGGTCGAGGGCGATCGGCTCCTCGCCCTTCTCCATGAGCCGCTCGCTGACGAGGTCGAGCATCTCGAGGAACGAGGAGCCGGTGCTGACGCCCGGGACGTCGTACGTGACGAGGCCGCCCTTGTCGGAGGGCGACTTCTGGCGCCAGATGCGGACCTTGATGTCGATGTCCTTGTCGCCGCTCATTACTTGTAGCTCCTCGTGGCGAGGTGGACGGACTCGAACGTGAGCTGCTCGGTGTGGCGCTCGGGCGTCGCGCCCTCCCCCTTCCACTCCCAAGCCGCGACGTGGCAGAACTTCTCGTCGTTGCGGAGCGCCTCACCGTCGGGCGTCTGGTACTCCTCGCGGAAGTGGCCGCCGCACGACTCCTCGCGGACGAGGGCGTCGCGGCACATGAGCTCGCCGAGCTCGAGGAAGTCGGCGAGCCGCCCCGCCTTCTCGAGCGAGACGTTCAGGTCCTCGCCGCTTCCGGGCACGAAGACGTTCTTCCAGAACTCCTCGCGGATCTCCGGGATCTTCGCGATCGCTTCCTTCAGGCCGGCCTCGTTGCGGCCCATGCCGCACTTCTCCCACATCGTCAGGCCGAGCTGCTTGTGGATCGAGTCGACCGTCCGCTTCCCCTTGATCGAGAGGAGCTTCTTCGTCCTCTCCGCCACCTCCGCCTCGGTCGCCTTGACGGCCGGGTGGGAGGTGTCGACCTTCGGGGGCTTCCCGCCCGCGAGGTAGTTGCCGATGGTGTACGGGATGACGAAGTAGCCGTCCGCGAGCCCCTGCATGAGCGCCGAAGCGCCGAGGCGGTTCGCGCCGTGGTCGGAGAAGTTCGCCTCGCCGAGGACGAAGAGCCCCGGCACGTTCGACATCAGGTTGTAGTCGACCCAGAGGCCGCCCATCGTGTAGTGGACGGCCGGGTAGATCCGCATCGGCACGTGGTACGGGTTCTCGTCGGTGATCCTCTCGTACATCTCGAAGAGGTTCCCGTACCGCTCGCGGATGACGCTCTCGCCGAGCCGGCCGATCGACTCGGCGAAGTCGAGGTAGACGCCCTGGCCGCCGGGGCCGACGCCGCGCCCCTCGTCGCAGACCTGCTTGGCCGCGCGGGAGGAGATGTCGCGGGGG
Organism: uncultured Holophagales bacterium; assembly: GCA_964636395.1. Classification (GTDB taxonomy): domain Bacteria; phylum Acidobacteriota; class Thermoanaerobaculia; order UBA5066; family UBA5066; genus UBA5066. The sequence goes on along the minus strand of CAZWRQ010000161.1, from coordinate 4,103 downwards.
GCGAGGTTCCCGAAGCTCGGGTACTTCCGCTCGAGGTAGTAGTCGCGCTCGGCCTCGGGGATGTCGCCGGCCTTCCGCGTGTCGCCCTTCTTCAGCGGGACCCAGATGCGGCCGTCGTTGCGGAGCGACTCCGACATGAGCGTCAGCTTGCTCTGGTTCTCGCCGTGGACCGGGATGCAGGTGGGGTGGATCTGCGTGTAGCAGGGATTCCCGAAGAACGCACCGCGCCGGTACGCGCGCCAGATGGCCGTCGCGTTGCACCCCTTGGCGTTCGTCGAGAGGAAGAAGACGTTTCCGTAGCCGCCCGTCGCGAGCATGACGGCGTCGGCGAGGTGGCTCGAGACCTTCCCGGTGACCATGTCGCGGACGACGATGCCGCGCGCGACCCCGTCGATGACGATGAGGTCGAGCATCTCGGTCCGCGGGTACATCTTCACCTTGCCGAGGCCGATCTGCCGCTCGAGCGCCTGGTAGGCGCCGATGAGGAGCTGCTGCCCCGTCTGGCCCCGTGCGTAGAACGTGCGCGAGACCTGCGCGCCTCCGAACGAGCGGTTCCCGAGCGTACCGCCGTACTCGCGCCCGAACGGGACGCCCTGCGCGACGCACTGGTCGATGATGTCGTTGCTCACCTCGGCGAGGCGGTGGACGTTCGACTCGCGGGCGCGGAAGTCGCCTCCCTTGACGGTGTCGTAGAAGAGGCGGTAGACGCTGTCGCCGTCGTTCTGGTAGTTCTTCGCCGCGTTGATGCCGCCCTGGGCGGAGATCGAGTGTGCCCGGCGGGGGCTGTCCTGATAGCAGAAGCAGGAGACGTTGTAGCCGAGCTCGGCGAGGGACGCGGCGCCGGAGGCGCCCGCGAGGCCGGAGCCGACCATGATGAGGCTGTACTTCCTCTTGTTGGCCGGGTTGATCAGCTTGATGGCCGCCTTGTGCCGCGTCCAGCGCGACTCCATGGGGCCGGTGGGGCACTTGCCGTCGAGTTCCATCCCGCTTCCTCCTACTTCACCAGGCCCGCGAGGACCGCGATCGGGAAGGAGATGTTCACGACGACGATCACGGTACAGAGAACGGCGAGGACCGCCTTCATCGGCTTCTCGTACTTCGGGGTCCGGAGGCCCAGCGTCTGGAGGAGGCTGAAGCCGCCGTGGAAGAGGTGGAAGCCGAGGGCGGCCATCGCGAGGACGTAGAACCCGGACACCCAGACGTTCGAGAAGCCGATGACGACGTTCGTGTAGACGTCGGTATGGCTGAACTGCGGGTGGGCCGAGCCGAGCGTGAAGTGGAGGAGGTGGTAGATCACGAAGAGGGCGATCACCGGCCCGGTCCAGTACATCGTCCGGGAGGTGACCCCGGCCGCCTGGAAGTCCTGGTGCGCGTAGCCCACCGGGCGGGCCGCGAGGTTGCGCCGCCAGAGCGTGTACGCCGCGAGGGCGTGGAGCAGGACGGACGCGAGCAGGGTGATCCGGGTCCCCCAGAGGAGCGGCGGGACCGACTTCAGGAAGGCCGCGTAGCCGTTGATCTTCTCCGGCCCCTGGTAGAGCTGGATGTTGCCGACCATGTGGACGAAGACGAAGCCGTAGAGGACGATGCCGGTCAGGGCCATCACCGCCTTGAGGGTGATGGAGCCGAAGACCGGTCTCTCCGCCGTGGACGGGATCGCGCTCATCGTCCGGTCAGACGGTCAGCTTTCCGCAGAGCTCGGCGACGGAGTCGGCGGACTTCCGGAGGGCCGCGGCCTCGTCGGGCGTCAGCTTCAGCTCGATGATCTTCTCGACGCCGTCCTTGCCGAGGACGACGGGTACGCCGACGAAGAGGCCGTCGATCCCGTACTCCCCTTCGAGGAGCGCCGCGCAGGGGAGGATCTTCTTCTTGTCGTTGAAGATCGCGTCGGCCATCTCGACGGCCGCGGCCGACGGGGCGTAGTAGGCCGAGCCGGTCTTCAGGAGCTTCACGATCTCGGCGCCGCCGTCGGCGGTCCTCTTCACGATCGCCTCGACCCGCTCGGGCGACAGCAGCTCCGTGATCGGGACGCCCGCGACCGTGGAGTAGCGCGGGAGCGGGACCATCGTGTCGCCGTGCCCGCCGAGGACCGTCGCGTGGATGTTCGACATCGCGACGTTCATCTCCATGGCGATGAAGGCGCGCATCCGGGCCGAGTCGAGGATGCCGGCCATCCCGATGACCTTGTTCTTCGGGAGCTTCGAGACGCGGCGGGCGACCTCGCACATCGCGTCGAGGGGGTTGGTGACGACGATGATCGTCAGGTCGCGCGAGTAGCGCGTCACCTTGGCGATGCAGTCGGCGACGATCGCCTCGTTCGTCTTGAGGAGGTCGTCGCGGGACATCCCGGGCTTGCGCGGGAGGCCGGCCGTCATGATGCAGAGGTCGGAGTCGGCGGTCTCCTCGTACCCGTTCGACCCGACGATCTTCATGTCGAAGCCTTCGACGGCGCCCGACTGGTACATGTCGAGTCCCTTGCCCTGAGGCACGCCGTCGACGACGTCCACGAGGACGACGTCTCCGAGCTCCTTCTCGACGATCCTCTGGGCGGCGGTCGCGCCGACGTTCCCGGCGCCGATGACAGTGATCTTCCGTCGCATGCTTCTCCCCCTGCTCTCGAAGATTCCGGTCCCCGCCGGGTCTGTACCGATCCGACCGGTAAGCGTAGCAGGGGGTGGAAGCCCCCGAAAGGGGAGCCTCGAACGGAACGTCCGGACCCCCACGTCCGTATATGCTTCAGGACGAAGATGGACGTGCGGGAGACCCCTGCCTGGCGGAAGGCCATCGGCCTCGCCCACGAGGTCTGCGCGACGCTCGAGGACGCGGCGGACCTCCCCGGCGATTCGGGGCAGCGCCTTCGGCGCGCCGCCCTGGCCGTGCCGTCCCTCGTCGCCGACGCCTTTCTCGACACCGGGCCCGCTGACTGCCGGGAGCGTCTGAGCGCCGCCGCCGCCCGGGTCGCCGAGCTCCGCCAGCTCCTCCGAACGCCCGAGCTCCGGATGTTCGTCCCCGGGCCGGAAGCCGACGCCCTGCTGGCCGAGGCGGAGTCGCTGGCGCTGGAGATCCGGGCGCTCGGCGGACGCTGCCCCGAGGCCTGACCCTTCCCGATTTCGCCTCCTCCTGCTAGCGTTCCCCCGCTGGAAGGAAAGGAGATCCGATGACGCTCCGCCCGCTCGCCGCGATCCTGGCGGCCCTCGTCCTCCTCACGGCCCCCTGCGCCCTCGCCCAGGACGCCGCCCCCGCGACCACGGAAGCCGCACCGGCCGTGACCGAGGCCGCCCCGGCGACGACGACCGAGGCCGCGCCCGCCGGCCACGAGGGCGACCACGCCGCCGCCCCGGCCCCCGCCCCGACAGCCGAGGTCCCCGTAGGCACTTCCCAGACGACGACGATCGTCATCGGCCTCATCGTCCTCCTCCTCCTCATCGTCCTCGTCATCCTCGGCACGAAGAAGCAGGAGTAGGGAGGGGACCCTGGGAGACCGGGGTACCAGAGCACCAGAGCACCAGAGCACCGGAAAGGGAAGCCTCGCCCCGGGAGCGGGTCCCACGGCGCCTCCTCCGCGCGCGCGACCCGCATCGGCCCCGCTCTGCGGGCCGCCGGGGCGCGCGCGAACTCCTCGCTCCGCTCGTCAGACACGCGCACGCGCCTGATCCGCCGGCCTGCTCGCGGCGCCGTGCGGGTGCCCCGCGCGTGCTCGGACGCCGCTCGCGGGACCCACCCCCGTGGCTCGGCCGACCGGAGCGAGAGCCGAGGAACTCTCACCGCGAGGATGAATGCGCCTGAGAGGGGCCCGCAGGATGGGGGTCTGACCCCCACTCTACGTTCTATGGCGAGGAGCATGCGCTGTCCTCGGCCCCATCCTTCCCCCTGAGAGCGCCGGACTTGCCACGGCCGCGGGAGGGGCGGGGCGTCTCGGAGACGACCCCGAGCGCGGCCGGGGACCCGCTCGACGTCGCGAGGACCGGGCGGGGAGGAAGCCCGCGCGCTGTTTGACGACCGAAGGGAGGAGTTCGCGCGGGCGCCCCGCCCGGCCGCAGCGAGGTCGTCAGCGGGTCGGCCGCGCGCAGAAGGAGTCGGAGAGACGCCTCGCCACGAGCGCGGCC
>CAZWRQ010000160.1:0-11361 GCA_964636395.1 uncultured Holophagales bacterium | reverse complement strand
GCCGTCTTCGGGAAGGGTCATCGTCACCTCCAGAGGAGCCGGGCGGCCGCCCGGCCGAGCGCCACCGCGAGGAGGCCGAGGACGAGCTGCCCGCCGGCATTCGCGGCCGCCGCGAGGGCCTCGCCTCCGCGGAGGAGATTGATCGTTTCGTTGCCGAAGGAGGAGAAGGTCGTGTAGCCGCCCAGGACGCCGACGAAGAGGAAGGTCCGGACGCTTCCCGACGGGGCGCCGCGCTCCTCCGCGAGCCCGGCGAGGAGGCCGATCGCGAAACAGCCGGTGACGTTCACGGCGAACGTCCCCCATGGGAACGACGCGCTCCGCGAAAGCGCCTGGGCGGCGCCGCCGAGGAGATGGCGGAGCGAGGCGCCGATACCGCCTCCGAGGAAGACGAGGGCGAGGGCCTTCATCGGTCGGGGGAGCCTAGCATCCGCGCGGACGCGTCCCCCTCAGCGGCGGAGGGCCAGGATGCTCCGGACACGCCAGCCGACGACGAGCGCCGCGAGGACGGCGCTCGTCGCGCGCACCCACGCCGTCTCCACGATGAAGACCCCGACCATCAGCGCCAGGATCGGAAGGAGGTAGACGACGGCCCAGCGGGCGACGTAGCCGCCGAAGCTCGGCATCCCGACGCCGTCCGACTCGGCGATCGCCTTGACCATGAAGTTCGGTCCGTTTCCGATGTACGTCATCGCGCCGCAGAACACCGCCCCGAGGCTGATCGAGACGAGGAAGATCTCCCTCACGCCCGCGACGGCCGGCTCGCCTCCGAGCGCCTTCGCGAGCTCGAAGAACGTGACGTAGGTCGGGGCGTTGTCGAGAACCGAGGAGAGGCTGCCGGTGAAGACGAAGAACGTCACCCGGTTCAGCGGAAGCTCGGGCGCTTTCTGGGCGAGGTAGGCGAGCGCCGGGACCATCGTCAGGAAGATGCCGATGAAGAGGGCGGCGACCTCCTGGATCGGCCCCCACTCGAAGCGGTTGTCCTCGAACCGTGCCTTCCTGTCGCCGAGGAAGAACGAGAGGGCCGCCGCCGTCAGGAGGACGATCTCCCGGAACGGGATCCAGGCCGCGAGGGACGCGTGCCCCTCGCGGATCGCGTGCAGGTCGACGGAGGGTGCGAGCGCGACCGCCGCGACGATGACGCCGAGGAGGGCGATGCTCCCCTTTCCGTGGAGCGCGAGAGGCTTCACCTCCGCGGCGTCCTTCACGAGGTCCGGCATCTCCTCCCTCCGCCACGCCGCGCTGTCGAGCGCGTAATAGGTCAGGAGGAGCATCCCGTTCACGAAGAGCCACTCGGGGAAGAGCTTCAGAGTCCAGAGGAACGGCACGCCCCGCAGGAGGCCGAGGAAGAGCGGAGGGTCGCCGAGCGGCGTCAGGAGCCCGCCGCAGTTCGCGACGACGAGGACCGTGAAGACGACCGTGTGGACCTTGTGCTTCCGCTCCCGGTTCGTGTTGAGAAGGGGCCGCACGAGAAGCATCGCGGCGCCCGTCGTCCCGATGAGCGAGGCGAGGACCGCCCCCACGCCGAGGAAGAGCGTGTTGTTCCGAGGCGTCGCCTGGATGTCGCCCGCCACGAAGACGCCGCCGCTCACGACGAAGAGCGAGAGGAGGAGCGTGATGAACGAGGCGTACTCGACGAGGGCGTGGACGACCTCGGTGCGCCCCCCGAGCGACCAGCACCACGCCGCCATCGGGAGCCCGAGGACGAGGGCCACGAGCAGCTGGAAGCGCCGCTTCTCCCAGAGGTGCTTCGTCGCGCGCATCAGGGGGAACGTCGCGATCGCCGCGAGGAGCGCCGCGAACGGAAGGATTCCGTACCAGGGGACCGTCATCTCGACCTCGGGCCCGCGCGCGGCGCGGGCGGGGAACTCGGGCGGGTGGACCGCCGCGTCGGCCCTGGGACCGGCGCGGCGGTGGATGCTACTTGAGGAGCGCGAGGAGCGTGCCGGCCGCGACCGCCGTTCCAATCACCCCGGCGACGTTCGGCCCCATCGCGTGCATGAGCAGATAGTTGTCGGGGTCCTCCTCCTGCCCGACGTTGTGCGCCACGCGCGCCGCCATCGGGACGGCCGAGACGCCCGCGGCGCCGATCAGCGGGTTGACGGGGGTGCCGGGCAGGCGGGACATGAGCTTGCCGAGGAGGACGCCTCCCGCCGTCGAGACGGCGAACGCGACGCAGCCGAGGACGAGGATCTTGATCGTCGCCGGCCGCAGGAACGAGCCGCCGTCCATCGTCACGCCCACCGAGAGGCCGAGGACGATCGTGACGAGGTTGATCAGCTCGTTCTGCGCCGTCCGGGTGAGCCGCTCGGTGACGCCGCACTCCCGGAGGAGGTTCCCGAACATCAGGAGACCGACGAGGGCCGTCGCCGCGGGGACGATGAGGGCGCAGACGACGGTGCAGACGACCGGAAAGGCGATCCGGAGCCATTTCGGGACGTCGAAGCTCGCCTCCATCCGGATCCGGCGCTCCGCCTTCGTCGTCAGCGCCCGCATGATCGGCGGCTGGATGAGGGGCACGAGCGCCATGTAGGAGTAGGCCGAGACGGCGATGGCGCCCAGGAGATGCGGCGCGAGCTTGATCGTCAGGTAGATCGAGGTCGGGCCGTCGGCGCCGCCGATGATCCCGATCGAGCCCGCCTCCTGCGGCGTGAAACCGAGCCAGCCGGCGGCGAGGAACGTGCCGAAGACGCCGAGCTGAGCCGCGCCTCCGAGGAGGAACGTCTTCGGGTTCGCGAGGAGCGGCCCGAAGTCGGTCAGCGCCCCGAGGCCGAGGAAGATGAGGGGCGGGAAGATCTCGAGCTCGACCCCCTGGAAGAGGTAGTGGAAGAGGCCGCCCGGCATCCCGTCGGCCGGGAGGTTCATCAGGCCATTCAGCGGCAGGTTCGCCATCAGCGCCCCGAACCCGATCGGGACGAGGAGGAGCGGCTCGAACTGCTTCCGGATGGCGAGCCAGAGGAGGAGGAACGCGACCGCGATCATCACCCCTTCGCGCCACGTCAGCGCGACGAAGCCGGTCTGCGCGATCAGCTTCTCCACGTCATCCCTCCGGGGTGTAGCGGATCAGCGGGTCGCGCACCTGGACCGAAGCGCCCGCCTCCACGCAGACCTCCGCGATCGTCCCCGAACGTGGGGCGTAGATGTAGGTGTCCATCTTCATCGCGTCGAGGAGGACGACGGGGGTCTTCCCCTCGACGTGCATCCCCTTCGTCACGAAGACCTTCTGGACGGTCCCGGCGATCGGCGAGGCGATCACGTTCGGGTCGCCCGCGCCGCCGGGGGCGGGAGCGGCAGGGGCGGCCGGCTTTCCGGCCTGCGGGATCGGAAGGGCCCCGCCGCCGGGATACGGGAGGGTGGCGGGCGCGCCGATCGGCTCGTCGTCCTCCAGGACCTGCACCTCGACGTCGTAGACCTTGCCGCTGACGGTGATACGGAGCTTCTTCATCTCTATCTCTTCGGGTCCACCCGGTGGGACCGCAGGAGGTCGATCCGCCCGACGCGGGACCAGTTCTCCTGGCTCGTCGGGCGGAGGACGTTGATGCGACGGACGACGACGGGCCGGCCGACGGCGGCGTGCGCCGCCGCGGCGAGGACCGCCAGGAGCTCGGGCGGCATCTCTCCCTCCGGGGCGTCCGGAGCCGCGGCGGTCGCCGCCGAGGCGGCCTGCCGGCGAGAGACCGCCTTCAGGCCGTAGAGGATGCCGACGAGGAGCGTCATGACGGTCATCACGACGCTGACGCCGATGAGGGCGACGAGAGGAGGCGTCATCTGCGCGCCCTACATCGGGATGTTGCCGTGCTTCTTCTGCGGGCGCTGGTCGCGCTTTGCCCGCAGGGTGACGAGGCGCTCGATGAGGAGACGCCGCGTCCAGGACGGCCGGATGACGTCGTCGACGTAGAGGGCCGCGGCGGCCCGGTACGGGTTCGCGTGGAGCTTCCGGTACTCGGCGGCCTTTTCGGCGAGGAGCGCGTTCTTCTCCTTCGCCGTCTTCGCCGCCTCGAGCTCGCGGCGGTGGAGCACGCGCGCGGCCCCCTCCGGCCCCATGACGGCGATCTCCGCCGTCGGCCAGGCGAGGACGGAGTCTGCGCCGAGGTCCTTCGAGCACATCGCGAGGTAGGCGCCGCCGTAAGCCTTCCGGAGGATGACGGTCATCTTCGGAACCGTCGCGGCCGAGTAGGCGAAGAGCATCTTGGCCCCGTGCCGGATGATCCCGCCGTGCTCCTGCGCGACGCCGGGGAGGAACCCCGGGACGTCGACGAGCGTGACGATCGGAATGTTGAAGATGTTGCACGTTCGGACGAAGCGGGCCGCCTTGTCGGACGCGTCCATGTCGAGCGAGCCGGCGAGGTGCATCGGCTGGTTCGCGACGAGGCCGACGACCATCCCGCCGAGGCGGGCGAAGCCGGTGACGATGCTCCGCCCGAACGCCTCCTGCACCTCGAGGAACGACGCCGGGTCGACCAGGCGGGCGATCACGTCCTTGACGTCGTAGCCCTTCCTCGGGTCCTCCGGGACGATCTCGTCCATCCGCTCGTCGTCGACGATCGGCTGGTCGAACGGGAGGTCGGGGGCCGACTCGAGGTTGTTCGAGGGGAGGTACGAGAGGAGCCGCTTCACGATCGCGACGGCCGACCGCTCGTCGGGCGCCGCGAAGTGAATGTTGCCGGAGACCTCGGCGTGGACCTTCGCCCCGCCGAGCGCCTCGTCGGTGATGGCCTCGCCGGTCGCCGCCTTGATGACGTCGGGCCCGGCGATGAACATCTTCGCGCTCTCCTCCACCATGACGATGAAGTCGGTGAGGGCCGGCGAGTAGGCAGCGCCCCCGGCGCAGGGACCGGCGATGACGCTGACCTGCGGGACGACGCCCGAGAGGAGCGTGTTCGTGTAGAAGATCTGGCCGTAGCCGGAGAGGGCCTCGACCCCCTCCTGGATGCGCGCCCCGCCCGAGTCGTTGAAGCCGACGACGGGGAGCCCTGTCCGGAGCGCCCCGCGCAGGCACTCGCAGATCTTCGCGGCGTGGATCTTGCCGACGGAGCCGCCGCTGACGGTGAAGTCCTGGGAGAAGGCGTAGACGGCGCGCCCGTCCACCCATCCCTTGCCGGTCACGACGCCTTCGCCCGCGAGGACTTTCGCGCCCGGCTCGCCGTTGTCCTCCTGGGCCCAGAGGCCGAACTCGACGAAGCTCTCGGGGTCGAGGAGGAGGCCGAGACGCTCGCGCGCCGTCAGCTTCCCCTGGCGGTGCTGCTTCTCGATCTTCTCGGCCCCTCCGCCCAGAAGAAGTTCCCGCCTCCTTTGATCGAGGTCCGAAAAACGCTTGGACATGTGCCTCCTTGGTACTCCTTCCGGTCGGAAGGGCGAGGAATCGTACTCCTCGGGGAGGCGGCCTGCCGGGGCGCGTCCTGCGGCGCCGACGTGCGGAGAGACGGCGTCTCCGGTAATCTGAGCGTTTCATGGAGCGCGTCGTCGATTTCGCCGCCCTCTCCGCCGAGGACGATCGGATTCCGCTCGTCCGCGCCCTCTGCGACGCGGTGGAGGCGACCTGGGACGAAGGCCACTATCCGCTCGTCGAGGTGGACCGCCCCTGGTCACGACACAATCCCCTTCTCCGCGGCGAGTTCGCCCGGCCGCGGGCGATCCGGTGGTACCTCGAGCGGGAGCTCGGGAAGCTGGCGACGGCTGGCGCGAAGGTCACCGTCGGCGGCTCGCGCGAGAGGGTCCCGTTCGACGACCCGGCGCACTTCGAAAGCCTCGACGAGGAGGCCTGGGACCTCCGGCAGAAGAAGCTCTTCCTCTTCCGCGCCGAGAGGATCGACCTCTCCCTGAACAGGCTCGAGCACTACACCGGCACCCCCGCGGAGCGGTTCCAGCGGCACGTCCTGTTCACGAACTACGAGATGCACGCCGAGGCGTTCCGCGCGCGCTATCCCGGCGCCGTCGGCCCGGCGCGGAGCGTCCAGATGCCCGCGTGGCACCACGAGCTGCCGGGCAACGCGGGGCTGACGCTCGTGAACATCGGCGTCGGCCCCTCGAACGCCAAGACGATCACCGACCACGTCGCCGTCCTCCGTCCCGACGCCGTCCTGATGGTGGGCCATTGCGCGGGCCTCCGGAACCACCAGGAGGTCGGCGACCTCGTCCTCGCGACCGGCTACATGCGCGACGACCGGATCCTCGACGACGTCCTCCCGACGAGCGTCCCGGTCGCCTCGAACCATTTCCTGAACGCGCTCCTCCTCGAGGAGATGGAGGCGCGAGGCCTTTCCTATCGGCTCGGGACGGTCTTCACGACCGCGAACCGGAACTGGGAGTTCAACCAGTCGGGCGCCCTCGCCGCGATCCGCGCGAGCCGGAGCGTCGCGGTCGACATGGAGTCGGCGACGGTCGCCGCGAACGGCTTCCGCTACCGCATCCCGACGGCGGCCCTCCTCTGCGTCAGCGACAAGCCGCTCCACGGCCAGCCGAAGCTCTCCGCCGAGGCGCAGGCTTTCTACCGCGAGAGCCGCGTCGCGCACCTCGAGGTCGCCGCCGAGGCGCTCGAGATGGCGCGGGACCGCTTCCCCGGCGGCCTCCCGGCCTCGGACATCCGCTCCTCCGACGAGCCGCTCCTCGGCGGCGCGTGAGCGAACGAGGCCCGCGGGGCCGCGGTCACGATGATCGCGGCCCGAGGCGAGCCCAGGCCGTCGTCAACGGAAGTACCCGCTCACGTCGACGATGAGATGGGTCGTCCCGGTCGTCTGGGCGTCGAAGACCGACAGGACGCCGCTCGCGAGGCCGATCGTCGTGTTGTTCGCGCGCGTTTTCCCCGCCGCGAACGAGATCGTGCTCGTCCCCGGCACGGTCCCCGTCCCGGGGTAGACCGTCAGGCTGCCCGCCGAGGTCGGGTTCGTGATCGTGACGTTCAGCGCCACCGCCGCCGCGTCGGACGGGACGCCGCACTGCCCGGCGATCGTGAAGGCGCGCGCCGCGCCCGCCGAGAGCGCCGGACCGCCGTACGGTCCGGTCGCGTTCCGGGTGTCGACGATGCGGCAGGGGGCGAGCGAGTGAAACGAAAGCGGGTCGGCCGTCGGGCTCCAGCCGGCGATCCGGGCCATGAGCCACCAGAGCGCGCTCGCGACGCGCTGCGAGCCGGCGGCGCTCAGGTGACCGCCGTCGGACGTCCACTCGTCCCACATCAGCTCGCGGCCGTTTACGTCGACACGCTTCAGGCCCGCGGCGTCGTGGCTCTCGATGTCGGCGATGTCGAAGAGGAGCTTCCCGTTCGCCGCGGCGTAGGCGCGGACGAGGTCGTTGAACGCCTGGCGGTTCGTGTTCCCCGACGTCTCGATCGGGATCGTCCACCAGACGAAGCGCTTCGTCGGGTACGTCGCCTCGAGCCCGAGGAGCGCGTCGCGGTAGTAGGTGAAGCTCGCGTTCGGGTCGATGTAGCAGAACTTCATCGTCAGGACGTCGAAGCTCGACCCCTGCGCGGCGGCCTGCGCCACGAGATCGTCGACCTTCGCCTGCCAGCCCGGGTTCCCGCGGCTCTGGAAGTCCCAGAGGCTCCGGTCGTAACGGGCGTTCATCGTGTGGAGGGCGTCGAGCCCCGAGTCGATGTTCCCGCCGACGGATGCGTGGCGGACGAGGAGACGAAGAGCTGCCGCGTTCGCGATCGCCGCGTCGGGGATCGCGGCGACGTCCGTCGCGGTGTGGTCGGCGACGATCGCCTGCGCGACGGCCCTCGGGGCCGAAACGAGCAGGCAGAGGAGGACGAGGGCACCCGAGAGGGTCTTCATGCTGTCTCTCCGGCCGGCCTCGGGACTATGAGTTCGGAAACGCTGCGATGCAAGAAGAAGCACGGGACAGAAGAAGCGCGGGACCGTTCCGGGCTCGGGCGGGAGCGATCCCCGACGAGATCCGGGGAAACGGATCGCCTACGGCTCGAACGGCTCCGGATCGGAGGCGACGAGCTGCCGGAGCGGCTCGGCACCGAGGAAGCCCTCCGCCGCGGAAGCGGCCCCGAGCTTCCACGAGGCGAAGACGACCGCGCGGCGGAGCGCGGCCCGCGCGTCGCGCTCCCTCACGTATCCGTCGAGGAAGGCCGAGAAGAGGGCGTCTCCCGCGCCGACCGTCGAGACGACGGAGCGCGTCCGCACGGCCGGGACCCTCTCGACGATCCCTTCGGACGGGAGGTGGAGGAGGGCGCCCCTCGCCGCCATCCCGACGACGACGACCTCCGGAGAGAACTTCGCCCCGAGCTCGCGGGCGAACTCCTCGGACGGCGCCGGGAGCGCGTCGTCGCTCAGGAAGACGACCTGCGCGGCGCGAAGGAAATCGCCGTTGTACGGGTCGTCGAGCGAGGAGAGGGCGTGGACGTCGGTCGCGACGAGCTTCCCCGCGGCTCGCGCCGCGGCGAGGAAGGGGCGGGAGAAGTTGACGTTGCAGAGGGCCGCCGCGTCGCAGGCAGCGAGCGCCTGGACGAAGAGCTCCTGCGGGTAGGCCCGCTCCTGGACGTCCTTCAGGTCGACGTGGATCTGCCTCCGCCCGTCCTCGTCGTAAAGGACGACCGACTGCGCCGTCTCGCGGGCCCCGTCGCGGACCCAGAAGCCGTCGAGACCGTCGCGCGACAGGGCGTCGCGCACCTGCCGCCCCGCGAGGTCGGAGGCGACGAGCGAGAGGAGGAGGGGCGCGTTCCCGAGCGCCTTGAGCGCCCGGGCGACGTTGTAGCCGACGCCGGAGACCGAGGAAGCGACGCCGAAGAACGGGTACCGGACCGGGAAATACGGGACCGGGAACGCTTCGACCTTCACGGTCGTCTCGAGGTTCACGAGGCCGGAGACGAGAATTCGAGCCATGACGCCCCATTCTGCTCCACGGTGCCCTTCGCCGCGGACGGCATGTGTGCACAATGCACGGCGACCCCATCTCGCGACCCGGAGGTTCCCGTGCCCTTTCCGCCTCGCCGCCTCGCGTCCGCCGCCCTCGCCCTTGCCCTGATCGCCGCGCCGGCCGCAGTCCTTCTCGCGGAGAAGGCGGTCCCCGCCGCCCCCGCGCGCCGGACCGTCGCCGTCACGGTCGACGACCTTCCGTTCGTCGCCTACGGCCTCCCGCTCGATGCGGTCCGGAAGCTGTCGAAGGAGCTCGTCGCAGCGCTCGCGGCGCGGAAGGTCCCCGCCGTCGCGTTCGTCAACGAGGACCGTCTCTTCGTCCCGGGCGAGGTGGACGAGCGGATCGCCCTCCTCGAGGAGTGGCTCGACGCCGGAATGGAGCTCGGGAACCACACGTTCGGCCACGTCGGCTTCACCGCGACGCCCCTTCCGAAGATGAAGGACGCCGTCGTGCAGGGGGAGGTCGTCACGCGCGGCCTGCTCGCCCGTCGCGGGAAGACGCTCCGCTGGTTCCGCCACCCGTTCACGCAGACGGGTCCGACGAAGGAGGCGAAGGAGGCCTTCGAGACGTTCCTCGCGGAGCGCGGCTACGCCGTCGCCCCCTTCAGCATCGAGCACGAGGACTGGGTCTTCGCCTCGGCCGACGCGAAGCTCGCCGCGGAGAGGGACGAGGCCGGCCGCGCGCGGCTCCTCGAGGCGTACCTCGCGAACTTCGAGGCGCGCGTCGCCTTCTACGAGGAGCGCTCTCGCGCGCTCTTCGGCCGCGAGATCCCGCAGATCCACCTCGCGCACGCGAACGCCCTGAACGCCCGGGCGATGCCGCTCCTCCTCGAGCGTCTCGAGAGGCGCGGCTACGCGTTCGTCACGCTCGACGAGGCGCTCGCGGACCCCGCCTGGAAGAGCCCGGACGGGTACGTCGGCAAGTGGGGCCCGTCCTGGCTCCACCGCTTCGCGGCGGCCCGGGGCGAGGACGTGCGCTCGCTCTTCCGGGCCGAGCCCGAGGCCCCGAAGTGGGTCGCGGAGCTCGACGAGGCCCGGCGGGCGGCCGCGCCGGCGCGCTGACGGCCGCGCGCCGCGCTCAGCCCTTCCGCTTCCCGACGAGCGCGAAGCCCGCCTCGCCGCCGATCTCGTCCCAGACGGCGAGCGAGATCCGCGGCGCCGGCGCGTCGCTCTCGACCTCGAGCGTGTAGGTGAGGTGCGAGGCGTCGGCCTTCGCCTCCTCGCCGCGCTTCACCTCGAACTCCTGCCGCCGGCGCACGACCTCGGAGAAGTCCCCCTTCGGCGTCGCGGCGACGACGAAGACCGAGAACTTCCCCTTCGTCGCGGCCGGGCCCGGCACCCGGACGAGCGCGCCCAGGGGAATGCGGACCTCGAGCGGGATCCGGTACTTGTTCCCGGCCGGCTTCGCCTCACCCGCCTCGACGGAGATGCCGATGCGCGAGCTCGCGTCAGGGGCGAAGAGGTTCGCGAGGGCCCGGTCGGTGAGCTGCTCCTCGGCCGTCCTCTCCGCCACCGTCGTCCGGGTCCGCGCCGTCAGCCCCTCGCGTTTCACGCGCACCTTCACCGCTTCCGGCTTCGTGGCCCCCGAGATCGGGAAGCCGAGCGAGTAGTACGACCCCAGGTCGCTCGCGACCTGGTCGAGGAAGCGCGGCAGCTCGCCCGGGTGGCCCGCCGTCGAGCCGCCGGTCTGCTTCGTCACGAAGTCCAGGCCGGCCATCTCGTTCATCCAGATCGCGTCGAACCCGGACCCGTAGGCGGCGGACGAGGTCGTCGGGTTCAGCGCCGCGGAGTCCGCGGCCGATGCGAGCGCCGCGCGCTCGTAAGGGTAGATGCCGTAGAGAGTGACCCCGCTCGCGTTCGCGGCGGCGGCGAGCTCCTCGAGCAGGGGCTTCCCGTCGCGTTCCCTAGGAGACCCGACGGGCGCGCTGCGCGGACCGACGTGGTACTCGCGCCCCGGGAACCTCCCGAAGTGGTGGGCCACGAGGACGAGCGACTTCCGCCCCTCCATCCCCGCCATCAGGGCGACGAGGCCTCGGAGCGCGGTCACCTTCGCCTTCATCATGCCGTAGGCCTGAAGCGTGCCGATCTCGCGCGAGGTCTCCGTCGAGCCGACCGTCCCGCCGACGCGCGGGTCGGCGGCGATCGAGTCGAACCAGAGGTCTCGAGCGGCGAGCTCGGCGACTTCGCTGTCCTGGCCGTCGAGCCGGGAGACCCGGCGGGCCACGACGTCGAGGATCTCGTCGAGCGCGGCCAGGTCGTCGGTGAAGGAGCGGACGACCCGCACCGAATCGCCCCACGAGACGACCATCGCCTCGTCGCCCGGCGCCGTCAGGGCCTTCGCGAGGAACGCCTTCACCCCGTCGAAGAGCTCTCGACGGCGGCTCGGCTCTGGGAGGTAGAGCCGGTCGACGAAGACGACGACCTTCCGGGGCTGCCGGGAGACCGTCTCTTCCGTCCCGCGCGGGACCGCACCGGACGGGTCGATCCCGGCCGGCGCGCC
>CAZWRQ010000159.1:0-11572 GCA_964636395.1 uncultured Holophagales bacterium | reverse complement strand
CGTCGACGGAGCGTGTGAGCGCTGAGCTCTCTCCCGGCCGCCTGATTCTCGTCCTCTTGCTCGCGTGGTCCGGAGCCGTCCGAGCGGCGGAGACGATCGTGGTTCGGGTCGTCCTGAACGAGCTGCCCAAGGGCGAGCTCTTCGCCGTCCTGGACGACGACGGAGGTCTCCTGCTCAAGGCGGAGGACCTGACGGTGCTCGGGCTCGTGCCCGCCGATCGGCCGGTCCGGACCGTCGACGGGGAGCCGTGGGTCGCGCTCGGCGAGGCCGCGGGCATCGCATTCCGCCTCGACATGGCGACGCTCACCCTCCATCTCGTCGCGACGCCCTCGAGCTTCCCGTCGAACACGCTCGATCTCCTCCCGAAGCGCCGGCTCGACGCGATTCGAACCCGGGACCGCTCAGCCTTCTTCAACTACCGGCTCGACTACGTCGGCGACGCCGGGTTGCGCCTCCGGAGCTTGTCCTTCGGCCAGGAGCTGGGGGTGCGGCTCGGCGACTGGCTGCTCCACGGGGAGGGACGCTGGGAGCGGACGGACGAGCGGGATCGGTGGCTCCGGCTCTCGACCTCCCTCACGCGTGACGACCGGGAGCGGCTGACGCGATTCGTCGCCGGGGACTTCGTGGGGACCAGCGGTCTTCTCGGAAGCGCGCTCGGGCTCGGCGGGGTCAGCTACTCGCGGGCCTTTCGGATCGACCCCTACCTCGTCACCCGCCCGGCCTTCGAGTTCACCGGGTCGGCGCTGACGCCGTCGCAGGTCGACGTTTTTCTCGACGGGCAGAAGATCGCCACGCAGGCGTTTCCGCCCGGGACGTTCTCCCTCCGCAACATCGTCGGCTATACGGGGGCGCGAACGCTCGAGGTCGTCATCCGGGACGTCGCCGGACGCGAGGAGCGCCACCTCGTCCCCTTCTACTTCTCCGACGTCGGCCTCTCCCGCGGCCTCACGGACTTCAGCTATTCGATCGGGGCGCCGCGCCGGGAGTTCGGCCAGGCGAGCTTCGACTACGGCGCGCTCACGTTCCTCGGCTTCCACCGCTGGGGCGTCACGGACCGCCTGACGCTGGGGGCTCGGGCGGAAGCGAACGGTGACGTCGTCAACGCGGGCCCGGACGTCGCGGCCGTCCTCGGGCGATGGGGGACCCTGACCGCCGCGGCGAACGTCAGCGCGGGCCGGGGTGCCGAAACGGGTTGGGCGGGGGCCCTCTCGTGGGTCTACGGCGGTCGCTCCCTGGGCGGACGGCTCTTCGTGAGGTCGTTCAGCTCGGGCTACGTCACGGTGGACGAGGCGGTCGACTCGGGGCGCACCCGGGTCGAGACGGGGGCCGGCCTGAACGCCTCCTCGCCCCGGCTCGGGTCCCTCGCGATCGAGCTCTCGCGCCGGGAACGATTCGACGGCCCCTCGGAGTCGAGTGTCGCCGCCACGTTCTTCCGGAGAGTCTGGAGGTCCACGCATCTCCGGGTGAGCGGCCGCTGGACGAGCGGAGAGACCTCCCGCCGCGACCTCTTCGTGGGCCTCACGGCCTACCTGGGCGGACAGGCCACCGTTTCCGCAGGTGGCCGGAGCGAGAACGGAAGGGAGTCCTTCGCCGTCGAGGGGCTTCGGGGTGCCCCCCTCGGGGAGGGGATCGGCTACGGGCTGTCCGCGAGGCTGCCGCTCGAGAGCGGAGGGGAGACCCAGGGCTCGGCGAACGTCCAGGTCAAGCGCCGCTTCGGTCTCTTCACGGCGGGAGTCGACCTCTCGGAAGCCCCCGGTGTCGGGCGGAGCGAGACCTACAGATTCTCCGCCGCCGGTGGTCTCGGCTGGGCCGGCAGCACGGTACGTCTGACGCGCCCGATCGCCGACAGCTTCGGCGTGGCCCGTGTCGGAACGCTGGAGGGAGTTCGCGTCTCGCAGAACGGCCAGGTCGTCGGACGGACGGACGAGACGGGCGTCGTCTTCCTTCCGGAGCTCGCTTCGTTCCTGGAGAACCAGGTGACGATCGAGAACCGCGACATTCCGATGGAGTACTCCGTTCCCGTCCTGACGAA
Source organism: uncultured Holophagales bacterium (assembly GCA_964636395.1). Classification (GTDB taxonomy): domain Bacteria; phylum Acidobacteriota; class Thermoanaerobaculia; order UBA5066; family UBA5066; genus UBA5066. Next base: position 9,540 of record CAZWRQ010000159.1, on the reverse strand, counting down.
GGTCGTCTCTCCGCCCCTCCGGAGCGGTTCCGTGCTGTCGTTTGACGTGCAGAGGGTTCAGGGCGTCACGGGTACGATCTTCACGCGCCAGGACAGCGGCGTCGCGCCGATCGAATTCGCGGTCTTCACGCTCGAAACCGCAGCCGGCCCGGAGGAGCATTCGACGGGATCGGGGGGAGAGTTCTACCTCGAGAACCTCGCGCCCGGCCGCTACGTGGGGCGTGCGAGCCCGTCGGGCCGGCCCTGTACCTTCACGCTCGACGTGCCGGTCTCGACGGAGCTCATCTTCGAGGCCCCGCCTGTCGTCTGCGAGCCGAATCGATGACCCGCGCGCCAGCGGGTCTCGCTAGAATGGCCGTCGCGATGAGACGTCGCCTGCTCCTCGCCTTCGTCGTCGCGGGGGCCGCGCTCGCCGGGGCGCCCGCACGAGCGGACATCCGGTGCTCGATCGAGAACGTCACGCCCGTCTCCTTCTCCGCCTACGACGTCTTCCGAACGGTGCCGCTGGACGCGCAGGGCTCGGTGACCTACGCCTGCCGCGGCGTCGGACAACGGACGGTCACGATCGACCTGTCGAGCGGCTCCTCCGGGGGGTTCAATCCGCGAAGCATGACGTCGACGGGGAATACGCTCCCCTACAACCTCTTCCTCGATGCGGCCTGCACGACGATCTGGGGAGACGGCGGCGGAGGGAGCGCGCGGTACGGACCACTGTCGCCGCCGAACAACACCTCCGTCGTCGTCCCGATCTACGGTCGGGTCCCGCCGGAGCAGAACGTCGCCCCCGGGAGCTACGCGGACTCCGTGACGCTGACGCTCAACTTCTGACGCGCGCGGCCGCGGACCGAAGCCCGCGCCGCGGAGCGCTCGGCGCCCGGGAACGACGGTGGCGGCCCGGAGCGGCGGCGCGTCGCCTCGACATCCGGGACGGGCACGGCCATCGCCCTTCCGATCCGGCGATCCCGCCCTCGAAGGCGCGGGCGCCGGGCCGGCGAACGGCCCGAGCAGGAGAGCTGAGCCGACCGTATTCGAGCGGAGACGGCGGCGCTCAGCGCGGCTGCGCTGAGAGGGAGACGGGCCACGCGTAGACGCCCGGCTGGGTGGCGGGGTTCAGGAGGAGCCTGTAGCCGAGCTCGCTGACCACGTCCGCGCGGCCGCGGAACGGGCGCTCCACGAGGCCAGTGCCCCGAACCTCGACCCTTTCGCCGGATTCCTCGAGGACGACGGCGTCGAACTCCGCGCTCTCCACCTCGAGCACGAGCATGTAGCCGTTCGCGGAGTTCGTCCGGACCCGGACCCGGCTCGACGCCGGAAGGTCGACATAGCCGCGACGGACGTCGTCCGCGGTGACGAGGACGTTTCCCGGCTGGACGTCGATGAAGCAGGTCGCGGTGGGCCGGACGAAAGCCGAGACGCTGACCGAGGTCGTCGCCGCGACCGCGGGCTGGCCCGCGAGAAGCGCGATCGAGATAGCGAGCGGAATCGCCGGGAACGCCCAGGTCGGCCTCGGCTTCGTCGTCGCTCGGGAGATGCGGGCCGCGGTGTGCTTCGTCATCGCTCTTCACCAGACGAAGAGCGATGGTCGTGCCACCCGCACGTCTATCTAAATATTTGCAAACAAAGCGTTTATGTTGGTCCCTAGGGAGCGATGGTGTCTCCTGGAACAGGCCTGACACAAGCTCCGGGCACAGAGAAGCAGGCAGCCCTGACGGCGGGAGCGGTTTCCGGAGAGGTCAGCTTCCTTCGTCGTGCCTCGGCTACCCGAGCCTCGACCGCTGGAGGGCGATCCCCGCGGCGAGGATCAGGGCCGCGAGCGTCATGAGGCCCCAGGGGCCGGCCACCGGAATCGTGGCGACGCTCTCCCCCGGCTGGCCGGGACCGCCCTGGTCGACGATGACGCCGTCGATGCTCGTGTCGTCGCCAGTCTGTCCGTCGACGAGAGTGAAGCTGGCCGTGGGGATGCCGCGGCTCTCGGCGAAGCCGACGCCGGGAAGCGCGTACCAGACGGCGACGCCGTCTCCCGGGACGAGAGGTCCGTACTTTCGGTAGACGAGCGGCACGGCGGAGGCTCCGTGATACCAGACCCGTACGCTCGCGCTGCCCGCAGGGCACGGAATCCGGAATGCGACGAGACCGCGCGGGTAGTCGTACTGCGGGTCTTCCTCCGCGAGCGCGCTTTCGGCCAGTGCGGCGACCTCCTGCAGGGACGAACAGGCGCCGCCGAGGAGCTCGACCGTGAGCCAGCCGCCGCCCGAGGCTGCCGGGAGCGAAGCGACGCCGGCCTGGAGCGAGTCGGCGATGCCGTCGCCGTTGCCGTCCCCGGGGGCGAGGGGCGAAGCGCCGAGCCCGCCGGGGAACGAATCCTCGGTCGAGGCCGGAACGCCGTCTCCGTCGTCGACGGGCGCAGGCACGAATACCTGCACGAGGACGTCGACCCCGTCGTTCGTCGGATCGGGATCGGTCGCGTCGCCGTTCACGACGAAGGGGTGGGTGACGATGCCTTCGACGGTCGCCACGACGCGGGCCGTGACGTGGCATTCGATCGAGCCTCCGACAGGAATACCGGCGAGGGCCCACTGACCTGAGGCGAAAGCGCCGCCGCAGGTGTCGGTCTCCCACTCGAGGCCGGAGGGGAACGGCGCGTGGACGGTACCGCTGGTGGCGTCGGAAGGACCGGCGTTGAAGACGGCGACTCCGTAGGTGACGAGGGCGTCGGGCGCGGACGGCTCGACCTTGGCCGTCGTGGAGAGCCGGAGGTCGGCCCTCGGGCCGCCGGCCGGATGCCGCGGGTCGAAGAAACAGACGGCGGTGCCCGGGCCGAGGAGGCCCGGCTCGTTGGCGGCGTACGGAAGGCCGAGGCGGGCCTCGAGGTCCTGGATGCCGGCGCTGGCGCTCCCACCGCCCGAGCCGTCGGAAGCCGCGACCTGGAGCGCGATCGCGAAGCTGGAGTGGTAGAGGATCGCCTGGAAGGTGAGGGGCTCGCTGCCGCCAGCCCGGGAGACGCCGCTCCACTGGACGACCGTGCAGGCTTCCCCCGCGATCGCGCCGGAGGGGCGAGGGCAGGAGGCGGCCTCCTGCCACCGCACCGAGCCGGCGCCGAGAGCGAGGTCGTCGTGGAATACGGCGATGCGGCCGGGGAACGAGGCGGTCGGCGTGCCCGGGACGAGCGGGACGTAGCCGGGGACGGACGGCACCGAGTCGTTGCTGTAGTCGCGCCCGTCCTCCGCGGAGAGGGAGTCCGTGGCGGCGAGATACCCGTTCGTGGAGGCGACGAATCCGGGCACGGGGGAACCGTAGAGCTGGAACGGTCGCGTGGGGACGAACGCGGCCCCTTCGTCGTCTCCCGGCGCGGGGAAGGTGAGGAGCGAGCCGCCGCCGGCCAGGTCGACGAAGAGGAATGGGCAGGACCCCGTCGTCTGGTCGTACATCTCGTAGCCCCAGGCGTCGGGCGGGGCGATGGGCCCCGGGAGCGCCTGTCCGGGCGCGGTCGGGGCGAAGAGGGCGATCACCGCGGGCGCGAAGAGGAGGAAGGCGTGGCGGAGCGTCGTTCTCATCGTCGCGTCCTCTACTGCAACGTGACCGTCATGCCCCAGGAGGAGATGCTGCCGGTGTCCTGACCCGCCATGTCGACCGCCGTCAGGCGCCAGGTCCCGGCCAGGGGCACTCCCGTGAAGGCCGAGAGCGGCGTGTAGGGACGGAACCTCCCGTTGATCGCCGGCGTGCCGGAGCACTGGGTCTCGGCTGCGGTCGCGGCGCTGTCGTCGAAGACGACGTTGAGGTTGTCGTTCGAGCAGCCGCAGACGGCGGAGGGGTTCGGGTCGGGGACGCCGGGCCGGTGGAGGAGCGTGACGGTGGTGCCGGACTCGACGTGCGTCAGCCGGAAGATCAGGTCGCCGACGTACGTGTGGGTGACGACGAGGCTGACGACGAGGGAACCGACCGTTCCGGGGTCGGAGACGACGAGGTCGTCGCTGGTCGTCCGCGGAGTCCTGCACTCGCAGACCTGCGAGTAGCCGGCGCACTCGAGGATGGGGAGCGGCGGAAGGGAACGGGTATAGGTGCGGACGCGCCCCACCGACGAATCGCTCGCCCAGATCTCGAGGTTCCGGTCGGGGTTCTCTCCCCGGAGGTCCGCCGAGGACTGAAACACGACCGCGGGAGGGCTCGCCCCGGCGGCGAGTGCGGGGAGCGTGAAGTCGCTGGAGGTCAGAAGGACCGACTCTCCTCCTCCCACCGTGAGGAGCGACGTCTCGAACGTCCCGGAGAGGAGGCTGAGGCGCTCGGTGGCGATGAGGTTGCCGTTCGAGCCGCCGATGCGGGCCGAGGTGTAGGCGACGAGGCCGCTCGCGTCGTTGGTGGCCTGAACGAAGGACGAGTTGCTCGCCTGCCAGCGGAAGACCTCGAACGAGCCGTCGGCGTTGGATGCGGCGAGGTTCGCGTTGGAGATGAAGGAGACGAAGGCGCCGTCGGCGGTGATGGAGGGGACGTCGCTGGCGGCCGGGGCCGCCGTGTCCGTGATGCGGGTGTAGGTCCCGGGCGACGAGGCGGCGACCCAGCGGAAGACCTCGGCGTTCCCGTCGGCGTTGGCCGCTCCGGTGAAGCCGCAGGTCGAGACGAAGACGGCCGTCGCCGGCGTTCCCCAAGCGGCGTGAGGGGAGTGAGAGGTGCAGGTGGTGGGAGAGCCGGCGGTCACGAGGAAGGTGGAGCCCCCGGTCCAGCGGGCGATCTCGCGGTTCCCGTTGGAGTTGGCGCCGGCGAGATTGCACGTCGTCTCGAAGAAGACCGTGCTCCCCGCGGTGTCGTCGGCAATGGACGGGGCGGCGTTCGTGCAGCCGGACGTGCTGGTCACCTGGATGAGGGTCGAGGTGACGGCGTCGTAGCGGTAGATCTCGGAGTTCCCGTCGGGGTTCCCGGCGGTGGGCGCGTTGCTCGCGAAGGCGACGAAGCGGCCGTTCCGCGTGATCGAGGGCCGGCCGACCGTTCCGCTCGCGAAGCTCGTCAGGCGGCGGTAGACGTTCGAGGCGAACGTGAAAACCTGCTCGACGGCGTTCGGGTTGTCGCCGGTGAGGTTCGCGTTCGAGACGAAGGCGATGACCGAGCCTTCGTCGGAGGTCACCGGCTGGCGGTTGAAGTGCGGGTTGAAGACGACGCCGCCCGACTTCACTTCGACGTTCGCCCCGGAAGTGTCGGTCATCCGGATCGGCGAGGCGACGCAGGAAGAGGGGAGCTCGACCTTGTCGACCATGAGCGCGGAGTCGTAGTTCGAGTCGGTCCCTCCCTGGTCGGCAACGGTGAAGGTGAGGGTGTAGGTCCCCGGCTGGGAGATGGTGACGCAGAGCTCGGAGAAGTCGGTCATGCGGCCACCGCCGTTGTCGTCCTGGAAGTCGCTCCCTGTCACCGGGCTGCCCGACTTCGACACGGTGTACCGCACGCCGTTGTAGGGCGGAGTGTCGGTCCAGGGCGAGCCGCCGCCGGGCCGGTACACGCTCCGGCGGAGTATGGGCGTGCCGCTGAGGTCTATCGAGAAGAGGTCGTCAAACGCCGCCGCGCCGCCCGAGGTGCGCCTCCGCTCGTCCGTCAGGACGAGCCAGGAGAGCGAGAGATTGACCGGAGCCGAGGAGACGGAGAAGGTCTGAGACAGCGTGGTGACGTGATACTCGGCCGTGCCGTTGCCGTCCAGGTCGGTCGTAGGCGTTCCGGCCGTGGAGTTCGTCGAAAGGAGCGCGGCCCAGGTGCCGTCTGGCAATGGGAGGTCGAAGCCGCCGTTTGGCCGGCTGAAGTTGCTCGCCCTCACGGTGTCCGCTCGTCCGACGCCACCGACGGTCCAGCCGTTCAGGTTGCTCGTCTCGAACGACCCATTCGTGATCGCCTGGGACATTGCCGGAGGCGCCAGGGAGGCGGACAGCGCGAGACAGCCGAGCGCGGCGAGGAGCCAGTTGCGATCTGCGGCTGGGGCCATGGACACTCCTCCCGATACAGAATGCCATGCACTTCCCGGACCATGAGGGTTGACGCGAAATGACCCCGGGCTTGTAGCGTCGTGAGACGCCCGAGCATCTATTTGGGAAAGCCGTCCCGAAACAGAGTTTCGCACGGGATCAGGTCATGAAACTCTGTCGCGAAATCGCCCGGGCTTTTCCCGGTCGACGGTGCAGGAGCGATGAAGAGAGGCGACATTCTCGCTCAGTTCCCGAAGAAGAGTCGCCGCGTGTCTCTGGTGTCTCTCGGTGTGCCACCGCTGGCACAGAAATCGCTCGCGAGCTCGCGATGGCTAGCTCGAGCGCACAGGAAGAGGTCGAGCGGGTGCGAGCGGTAGCGCCGGGATTTTCCGAGGGAGATGTGTCGGTGCGATCGATCGCAGAAGGGTCGAATCCGGACGGCCGAGGCGCCCCTCGGCTCAACTGACGCGTATGCGGTCCCGGAGCCCGATGCGGGCCCCGGGGCCGGGAGTGAAAGACCCAAACTGGAGGAAGGAAACACAATGAAGAACTCGATGAAGCTCCTCGCCCTCGTCCTCGTCGCCGCCGCGGCCCTGTTCGGCGCGGTCCAGCCGGCCCAGGCGCAGGCCACCGGCAGCACGGCCGTCTCGGTGGATCTGAACGGCATCGTCATCCTCTACTACTACAGCAGCGTGAACGTGACGATGCCCGCGAACCTTCTCGGGACGGATGCGGTCGACGCCGGCGCTGCCGCCTCGAACGCGGTCGCGGTTGCGACAGGAGCGGAAGCGACGCTGGCGAACCCCACCTCGGCCACTCCCATCTCGTTGAGCGCCGTGAACCTCGACATCCTGAATGCCTGGTCCGTCCGCTCGCTCAACACGGTGGGCGCGAACACCCAGGTCACGATCAGCGGAACACAGGACACGCTCACGGCGGGCGCCGGGAACGTGATCTCGATCGACGGTCGGCAGGTCCGCGCAACGGCCGGGGCCTTCGGGGCGACGTCCACCTTCCCGTCGGCGGGGACGTTCGTCACGCCGCAGACCGGTGACGTCCGTCTCGTGCTCGACATGTCCGCGGCGAGCGCGGTCGGCAACTTCACGGGGGGCAACTACACCCTCACGGCCGTCAACCTGTAGAGCTGCTCGCGGGGGACGGGGCGCCGATGACGATGCGGGCCGAACGCGGGAGGCTTCCCTCGATCGGCCTGTGGCTCGCCGGCGCCACGCTCATCTCATTCTTCTCCTCGCCGGCCGCGGGGGAGCCACCGGTCTCCCCCCGGCCGTCACTCGGTTTCCAGATCGAGCTGCCGCCCCTCGTGGAGCTCGACCCGATCGGAGGCCGGGACCTCCTCGCGACGGGAAACGCCGCGACGAACGGCCTCGTCTCGGGACTGTCTTTCGACCTCGGACGCTACGACTCGGCGGGCGGGAACCGCCCACAGGCCCTCCGGGCGAGGGTCATCCGGCGCGTCGAGAAGGTCTGGCGAGTCGCGGTTTCGCGCTCGACGCAGACGTCGGACTCCTACGAGGTGCGGGTCGAGCTGATCGCCCCGGATGGGACGGTCGGTGCGCTCGGGGTTGCGGGAGACCCCTCGGCGAAGCTCGCCGCCCGGATCGTCCCGCTTCACCCCGTTCGGATCGACGAGGGCGGAACGGCGTTCCTGCAAGGGGGCGTCGAGCTCGAGCTCGACCTGGCCGCGGCGGAGCGGTCCGGCCGGTACGAAGGCTCGCTCTCCGTCACGCTCCTCCCGCGATGAAGGTCTGCCGAGCGCTCGCGAGAGCCGCAATGGCCTGCGCCACGCTCCTGGCAGCGGACGCCCGGGCGCAGATCGCCCTTACGCCCCCGATCGTCGAGATCGACCTCTCCAGCCGCTCGGCGACGGAGTCCGTGCGGCTCATCAACATGGGGAAGCACGACGTCGAGGTGAGCGTCCGCGTCGAGACGTTCGACCTCGACGAGGCGAACAGGTATCGGGCTCTCCCTTCGAGCGAGAATTCCCTCGACCGGTGGATGGTCGTCCAGCCGGGGCGTTTCGTCGTGCCGGCCGGCCAGTCCCGTGCCGTCCGGTTCTCCATCCGGCCGAAGTCGAAGCCGGCCCCCGGCGAGCACCGGGCGATGCTCCTCTTCGAAGAGATCGGGCGGGAGGGCGACTCCGCGGCGATGCTCAAAGCGTCGTTCCGGGTTGGCGCGGCGATCTACGCCCACGTCGGCGAGGTACGCCGCGTGGGCCGCGTCGTCTCGACGAGCTGCTCGCGCGAAGGAGGACTCCTCAAGATCGCGAGCGAGGGGAACGCGAACGCCCGAATGACGGGGCGCTGGGGACTCTGGAACGCGTCCGCCTTCCCGGGAATCGGGGTGACGACCTACGCGGCTGCGGCCGTGAGCACGAAGGAGGAGCCTCGGCCCTCGACGCGCTCCGGACTCCTCTTCGAAGGGAGCCTGCCGACGGTGCCCGTCCTCCCCGACACGCGGAGGAACGTCCTCGTCCCGCTTCCGAAGGAGGCGCCGGAGGGCGATCTCGTGCTTCACCTCCTCGGGACGCTCGGCGGGGCGCCTCTCGACCTCGCGGTGCCGTGCCGCCTCCTGGCGGCGCCGCCGGCCTCCGAGTCGACGCCGGCCCCGCCGGCCGCTCCGCCACGTTGACCGTGCGGCTCCGGGCGCTCGCCCTCGTCCTCCTCCTCGCCTTCGCCCCGCCGGCACTGGCCGCGCGCGCACTGGACGTGAGCCCCGAGACTGCCGTCGTCGCCGGGATCGTGGTGAACGGGCGGGAGGTCGCGACCGAGGAGCTGATCCGCGCGGAAGGGACGCTCTGGATCCCGCTCGGGCCGCTGGCCGGATGGACCTTCTCCGAGGTCCGGACGGTAGAGTCGCAGGTGCAGCTCGTGACGCCTCTCGGCATGGCTCTCGTCAACGACGAGGAGCTGCGCGAGTTCGACGGGCAGCGCTACGTGAGCGTCGCGTTCCTCGAGAGACGGCTCGGGGCCCGGGTCGCCTTCGACGAAGCCCAGGGCGCGCTGGTGGTGCAGCTGGCCTGGAGCGAGCCGGCGGCCGCGACGGGACCCGCTCCGAGGCTCACGCCCGACGTGAGGGCGCCCGGAAGCTCCCTCTCCCTTCTCCGGCAGGACCTCTACTACGACCGGTCGTACTCGGACGGGCGCGCCACCTCGGCGACGACGGTCGCCGGGCGGGTGGCGGGAGGTCGCTTCCGGCTGCGCCTCGACTCGGACCTCGACGACTACTCGCTCCTCTCCGAGGCGGTCTGGGTGAAGGACCTCGGCCGGGCGAAGGTCCTTGTGGGTCACCAGAACGTCTCGCTGAACCCGCTCCTGCCGTCCTCGAGCCTGTCGGGCGCGCAGCTCGCCTGGACGAACAGGCCCGAGACCCTCTTCCCGGTCTCGACAGACGGCCGCGAGCTGCTGCCGCGGCAGATGCGGTCGACGACGACGATCCGCGGGCAGGGACCGATCGGCGGCATCGCCGAGCTCCGGGTGGACGGGGTCTTCCGCCAGAGGGTGACGGTGGGCCTTTCGGGGATCTACGAGTTCCTCGACGTGGAGCTGCCGGGCCGGGCGAGCACGCGGGTGGAGGTCTACAC
>CAZWRQ010000158.1:0-11581 GCA_964636395.1 uncultured Holophagales bacterium | reverse complement strand
TCTCGCCGCGCGCGCGGCGAGAGGTCGAGGGCCGGCAGGTCGAGGAACCGCAGCAGGGCGGGGAGGTCGACGGCGACCTCCTCCGTGAGGCGCCGCTTCGCCTCCTCGGGGTCCTTCGACCCCCGGATGATCGCGATGACGCGGTCGAGGTTCGAGAGGGCGAGCGCGAGGCCGAGGAGGATGTGGGCGCGGCCTTCGGCCTTCGCGAGGTCGAACCGGGTCCGGCGGACGACGACCTGGCGGCGATGGTCGAGGAAGTGCCGGAGCATCTCCTTCAGCGGAAGGACGCGCGGCTGGCCGTCGACGATCGCGAGGAAGATGATCCCGAACGAGCTCTGGAGCGGCGTCAGCTGGTAGAGCCGGTTCAGGAGGACGTTCGCGTTCTCGCCCTTCTTCAGGTCGACGACGACGCGCATCCCGTCCCGGTCGCTCTCGTCCCGGATCGCGGAGATCCCCTCGAGCCGCTTCTCGTTCACGAGGTCCGCGATCTGCTCGATCAGGCGCGCCTTGTTGACCTGGAAGGGGATCTCGGTGATGACGATCGACTCGCGGTCGGCCCGCGTCGAGGCTTCGATCTCCGCGCGGCCGCGGACCTGGATGATCCCGCGGCCGCTCCGGTAGGCTTCCACGACCCCGCGCCGGCCGAGGAGGATGCCTCCCGTCGGGAAGTCGGGGCCGGGCAGCGCACGGAGGAGCTCGTCGAGGCCCGCGTCGGGCTTGTCCAGGAGGAGGATCGCCGCGTCGCACGCCTCGCGGAGGTTGTGCGGCGGGATCTTCGTCGCCATGCCGACCGCGATCCCCTCGGCTCCGTTGACGAGGAGGTTCGGGAACTTCGCCGGCAGGACGTTCGGCTCTGTCAGCGAGCCGTCGTAGTTCGGCGACCAGTCGACGGTCTCCTTGTCGATGTCCTCGCCGACGAGCTCCTCGGCGAGGGCGGTGAGGCGGACCTCGGTGTACCGCATTGCCGCGGCGCTGTCGCCGTCGACGGAGCCGAAGTTCCCCTGTCCGTCGACGAGCGGCTCGCTCATCGAGAAGTCCTGGGCCATCCGGACGGCGGTGTCGTAGATCGACGCGTCGCCGTGCGGGTGGTACTTGCCCATGACGTCGCCGACGATGCGGGCGGATTTCTTGTAGGGGCGGTTGTGCCGGTTTCCCTGCTCCCACATCCCGTAGAGGACGCGGCGGTGGACCGGCTTCAGGCCGTCGCGGACGTCGGGGAGCGCGCGGCCGACGATGACCGACATCGCGTAGTCGAGGTAGCTGCGGCGGATCTCCTCCTCGATGGAGACCGGGAGCCGCTGCTCGGAGGGGACGGGGGGCTGCTCGGGGATGTCGGTCATGTCACGTCCTCGCCGCGGCCGCGGCCGCGGCGATGGGGGGCTCGGGGGGATCGAGAAAACCCGGTTTCATGTCAGATGTCCAGGTTCGTCGCCGCGAGGGCGTTCGCCTCGATGAACGCGCGGCGGGGCTCCACCGCGTCGCCCATCAGGATCGTGAAGAGCTCGTCGGCCTCGACGGCGTCCTCGACCCTCACCTGCAGGAGGCGCCGCGACGCCGGGTTCATCGTCGTCTCCCACAGCGTCTCCGGGTTCATCTCGCCGAGGCCCTTGTAGCGGCTGACCGCGAGGCCCTTCTTCGCGCTCTCCAGGATCGCGTCCGCCGCCTCGACGAGCGTGGCGACGCGCCTCTCCCCGTCGCTGCGGCGGAGGAGGTAGGGACCGTCGAGGAAGCCGTCGAGCGCGGAGGCGAGCTCCCCGGCTCGACGGATGTCGAAGGCGCCGAGGAAGGCGGCGTCGACGACCGTCTTCCGGACGACGCCGTTCACCTCGCGCGCGACGTGGAGGGCGAAGCCGCCGTGCTCCTCGTCGGCGTGGACCTCGGGCGACAGCTCGTCCGGGAGCTCCGCGGCGAGCGCCCGAAGAACGTCCTTGTCGCGCGCCGCCTCGGGTCCCAGGCCGGCCTTCACGAGCGCGCGGAGGAGCTCCTCCGGCACGCCCCGGAGGGAGAGCCTCTTGACGAGCGAGAGCCACTCCTGCGCGTCCGTGAAGAGACGGACGAGGGCCGCTCCGGAAACGGAGACGCCGCTCGGCTCGGTCACGAGGGCCCGGTCGTCGCCGATCCGCGAGAGGAGGAACCGCGCGTACTCCTTGTCGTCCTTCAGGAAGCTCTCGCGCTTGCCGTCGACGACCTTGTAGAGCGGCGGCTGCGCGATGTAGATGTAGCCGCGCTCGAGCGCGGCGCGCATCTGCCGAAAGAAGAACGTCAGGAGGAGCGTCCGGATGTGCGAGCCGTCGACGTCGGCGTCCGTCATCAGGACGACCTTGTGGTAGCGGATCTTCCCGACGTCGAACTCCTCGCCGATCCCCGCGCCGAGGGCGAGGATCAGCGAGCGGATCTCCGTCGCGGCGAGCATCTTGTCGAAGCGCGCCTTCTCGACGTTGAGGATCTTCCCGCGGAGCGGGAGGATCGCCTGCGTCCTCCGGTCGCGCCCCTGCTTGGCCGAGCCTCCCGCCGAGTCGCCCTCGACGATGAAGAGCTCGGAGAGCGCCGGGTCGGCCTCCTGGCAGTCGGCGAGCTTGCCGGGAAGCCCCGCGCCGTCGAGGGCGCCTTTCCGGCGGACGAGCTCGCGGGCCCGGCGGGCGGCCTCGCGCGCCCGGGCGGCCTCGATGATCTTGTCGACGATCCGCCGGGCGACCTTCGGGTTCTCCTCGAAGAAGGCGGAGAGCTTCTCGTAGGTCACCGTCTGGACCCACGTCTTGGCCTCCTGGGAGACGAGCTTCTCCTTCGTCTGCGAGGAGAACTTCGGATCGCGGATCTTCAGCGAGACGACGGCGGTCAGCCCCTCGCGGCAGTCGTCGCCCGAGAGGTTCGTCTCCTTCAGGTTCTTCGTGAGGTTGTTGGCCTCGGCGTACTTCTGGATCGCCCGCGTGAGGGCCGCCTTGAGCCCCTCGAGGTGCGTCCCGCCGTCCTTGTTCGAGATCGTGTTCGTGAAGCAGAAGATCTGCTCCTGGTAGCCGTCGTTCCACTGGAGGGCGACGTCGAGGCGCTCGTTCTTCGCGTCCTGGACCGGGTCTCCCGAGGGGTCCTTCACGTCCGTGAAGAAGATGACGTTCTCGTGGAGGCGCTCGCGGTTCTTGTTCAGGTGCTCGACGAACGAGGAGATCCCCCCCTCGTACCGGAAGTCGTGCCTCTTCTCCCCCTTCTCGTCCCGCTCGTCGACGACCTCGATCATGACGCCCGGGTTCAGGAAGGCGAGCTCGCGCATCCGCTGAGAGAGCGCGTCGAAGTTGTAGGCCGTGACGGAGAAGATCTCGGGGTCGGCGCGGAACGTGAGCTTCGTCCCCGTCTTGTTCGTCCTTCCGACTTCGCGAATGGGCGCCAGCGGCTTGCCCTTCGCGTAGGGCTGCTGCCAGACGCGCCCGCCGCGCCGGACCTCGACGTCGAGCGTGGACGAGAGGGCGTTCACGACGGACAGCCCCACGCCGTGCAGGCCTCCCGAGACCTTGTAGGCGTTGTCGTCGAACTTCCCGCCGGAGTGGAGGTCGGTGAGGATGATCTCGAGCGTCTCCCGGCCGTGGACCGGGTGGATGCCGACCGGGATGCCGCGGCCGTTGTCCTCGACCGTCACGGTCTCGTCGGCGTGCACCGTCACGGTCACGCGGTCGCAGTAGCCGACCTGCGCCTCGTCGATCGCGTTGTCGACGAGCTCGGTCACCATGTGGTGGAGGCCCGTGATGTCGTCGGTGTTCCCGATGTACATCCCGGGGCGCTTGCGCACCGCCTCGAGCCCCTTCAGGAGCTTGATCGACTCGGTCCCGTAGCTGTTTTCGCGTCCCTCGAGGGAGACGTCGTCCGGATCAGGAGGCGAGGACATCATCGGACCTTTCCCCCGGCCACCGGGCCGGGGCGGGAAGGAACGTCGCCCGGTCGGGCGCGGTTCCGGTCGCGGCGAGGCGGCCGGCCTCGACGCGCCAGGCGGCGCCTTCCGGCAGGGGGAGGTCGCGCGCGACGCGCTCGCGCGCGGTAGTGAGGAAGACCTGGCCGTCGGCGGGAAGCGCCCGCGCGAAGCGGGCGAGGACGTCCGGGTCCCACTCGGAATCGAAGTCGTCGAAGGCGAAGACGGGTAGGCGTCCGCCGGCCTCGGCGAGGAGGCTCCTCTCCGCGAGCGCCCACGCGAGGACGAGCGCGCGCGCCTCCCCGGACGAGGCCCGTGCCGCCAGCGGGAGGGCACCGGAGACGAGGACGACGTCGTCGCGGTGCGGTCCGAAGAGCGCTCTCCCTGCGCGCCGCTCGCTCTCCTCCCGGAGCCGGAGTCCGGATCGGAGCGCGTCGGCGAGGAGCGGAAGCGGAGCCTGGGCGGGAAGCTCCGAAACGAGCCGGAGGGAGAGTTCCCCGTACGGGAGGCCGAGGAGGCGTGCGTTCTCCTCGATACCCCTGCCGAGCGGGCCGGCCCAGCGCCGCCGGGAGGCGGCGATCGCGGCCCCGGCGGAGGAGAGGATCTCCTCGAACGCGGCGAGGGCGTCCCGGTCGGGCCGCCCGGGGGCGCAGAGAAGCGCGACCCGGTCGGCGCGAGCCTTGTCGTAACGCCGGTGCTCGGCCGCGAGGGAGGGCTCGTGGGCGACCGCCACCCGGTCGAGCGCGCGGCGCCGATCGGAGGGAGGCCCCCCCAGCCGCCCCAGGTCGGCCGACGTCAGCACGACGAGGGGGAGCCGACGGCTCGCCTCCACGCGAGAGACCTTCCGTCCGTTCCAGAAGTGCTCCCGCCGACCCTTCCCGAGCCGCGCGGAAAGCTCCCCGGCCGACTCGCCCGCGAGGCGGACGACGACCGTCGCCTCGGCCTCTCCCTCGAGAACGACGTCCGCGAGGTCGGCGGTCCGGAAGGACGCGCGACCGGAGGCGAGAGCGAGGCTCTCGAGTACGTTCGTCTTCCCCTGCCCGTTGGAGCCGACGAGGAGGTTCAGCCGCGGGTGAAATCCGAGACGGGCGGGTGCGAGGTTACGAAAGGACTCGACCGAGAGGGTTCCGATCACCACGTGTCGACGCGCACCCCCTCAGACGCGCATCGGCATGACGACGTAGAGGTAGCTCTTCAGCCCGGGCACGGGCTCCGCGGGCCGTCCCTGGCACTGCGACCCCTCGTCCTTGACGAAGAGGTGGACCTTCTCGGTCTCGCACGCCTCGAGGAACTGCTCGAGGTACCGCGAGTTCAGCCGAAGGGTGACGGGGTCGGCCTCGTACTCGGCGCCGATCTCCTGGTCTCCGTCGCCGACGTCCTGGCTCTCGGAAGAGACCACGAGGGCCCCCTCCTTGAAGGAGAGGCTGACGGCCTTCAGCCGGTCGCCGGAGAGGAGGGAGATCCGGCGGACGGCGCCGAGCAGCTCCTCCCTCACGACGGTCGCCCTCTTCGTGTTCTCCTTGCTGATGACCTTCTCGTAGTCGGGGAAGCGCCGGTCGTCGAGCTTGGAGAAGATGCGCCGCCGCCCGAGCGTGAACCCGATGTGGTTCGTTCCGCGGACGATCGTGACGGGCGTCTCGTCCTCGGCGTCGAGGCGCGAGAGCTCGTCGAGGACCTTCTTCGAGACGAGGATCGCCTCGAACCCGGCGTCGGCCTGCGCGTCTTCCACCTCGATCAGGGCGAGGCGGTGCCCGTCGGTCGCCGCCATCTCGAGCCCCGTCCCCTTCGGTTTCAGGAGCGCTCCCTGGAGCTGGAGACGGATCTCTTCCGTCGAGACGGCGAAACGGACCTTTTCGACCATTCGGCGCAGGGCACCGAAGGCGAGCGTCAGCGTCGGCCCGCCGGCCGCCTCCGGGCGCGTCGGGAAGTCGGTCGCCGGAAGGCCGTTGAGCCGTATGCGGAACTTCGGGTCCTTGCTGTCGACCTGGACGTGATGGTTCTCCAGGACCCTGAGACGGACCGCCGCCGCCGGGGGCAGGTCGCGCACGACGTCGAAGAGCTTCCGGGCCGGAACGGTGACGGCGCCCGGAACGGCGAGCGAGAGGGACTCTATCTCCGACACGAAAGTCGTATCGAGGTCCGTCGCCGTCAGGGTGAGCATCCCGTCGCGGGCCTCGAGAAGGACGTTCGAAAGGATCTGGTGGGGCGTCCGCCGCTCCACCACACCCTGCATCAGGCTCATCTCTCGGGCCAGGGTGGCTGCCGGAAGTGTCAGCTCCACATCCCCTCCACTGATTCCTTAAATTCTAGCACCGAAAGAGTTACAGAAGAAGTAGTAGGGAGGGCCGAGGGTTGTGGGAAGCGGCCGGAAGGGAAGGCCGGGACCGGGGTTATCGGGACGAAAGGGATGTGCAGATCTCGGCGGAGTCCTGTGTGTTTCGCGGGGTCGGAGCGGGGGAGGAGGACTGGGCTCCGGGTATTCCACAGGGACTCCCGTGGAGATTCACCGGAATTGCGCGACGAGGACGGCGACCTCCCGGTCGAACTCGGGATCCTCCTCCCGGCGAGCGGAGATCTTCTTGATGGAGTGGAGGGCCGTCGTGTGGTGCTTGTCTCCGAAGAGGCGTCCGATCTCGGGAAGGGAGAGCCCGATCGCCTCCTTGAGGACGTACATCGCGACCTGACGCGGGAAGACGATCTTCTCCCTCTTCGTCCGGGCCCGGAGCTCGGCCGGCTTCAGGCCATAGTGGGCGGCGACGGCCTTGAGGATCTCGGCGGGAGAGGTCTTCGAGGAGTCGTCGGGGAGGATCCCGCGAAGGGCCTCTTCGGCGAGCTCGCGCGTGATCGGCTCGCCGCGCATGGAGGAGACGAGGACGACGCGGTTGAAGTAGCTCTCGAGCTCCCGGACGTGGGTCTTGATCTTCCCGGAGAGGTAGTAGGCCGTGTCGTCGTCCAGCTCGACCTGGGCGACCTCCGCCTTGTGGCGGAGGATCGCGACCTTCGTCTCGAAATCGGGCTGCTGGATGTCGACGACGAGGCCCCCCTCGAAGCGGCTCTTCATCCGGTCGGTCAGGCCCGGGATGTCGCGGGGGAGGACGTCGGACGTGAAGACGATCTGGCTCCCGACGGAATACAGGGCGTTGAACGTCTGGAAGAGCTCGTCCTCGGTCGTCGCCTTCCCGGCGAGGAACTGGACGTCGTCGAACAGGAGGACGTCGGCGTTGAGGAGGCGCTGGCGGACCTGGTCCATCCGGTTGAAGCGGATGCCGGTGACGACCTCCTTGACGAAGGTCTCGGAGTAAACGTACAGCACCCGCTCGCCTGGACGGCGCGAGAGCCGGCGGTGCCCGATCGCCTGCATCAGGTGGGTCTTCCCGACTCCGGTCGGACCGCAGATGAAGAGGGGGTTGTACCGGTGGGAGGTCTGGTCCGCGACGTGGAGCGCCGCCGCGTGGGCGAGCTGGTTCGGCTTGCCGATGACGAAGTGCTCGAACGTGTAGGCGGGGTTCAGGTCGCCAACGCGGGAGCGATTCTGCTGGGGCCGGGCCGGGGAGACGACGGCGCGGGCGTCGTCGCGCCCCTCGAGGACGAAGCGTATCTCGCGGGCACCGAGGCCGGCGAGGCGGGCGGCCTCGGCGATCTGGTCCCCGTACTCGCGCGGGATGTAGTCGATGAAGAGGGGGCTCGAGATGAGGACGAAGACGGCGTCCGTCGTCTCGCCCTTCTGCCTCGTGCCGCGGAACCAGGTGTCGAAGTCGCGCTCGTCGACCCGGCTCTTCAGGTGCTCGAGGATCTTTTCCCAGGAAGTAGGCTTTTCCACGACGACTGCACCGACGCGAGGGAGACCGCCCGGCAGGAGCGGGGGCGGATGCTAGCACGTGGCGACCGCGGACCCGGAGTCGCGGGGCGGTGCGGGCCGTCGACGGTTGACAGGAGGCCCGGTTCTCCGGAGAATCCGCCCCTCGCGCTCCCAGATTCGGGAGAGGTGGTGCCATGAAGAGAACGTTTCAGCCCAACAACCGCCGCCGGAAGAAGACGCACGGCTTTCTCGTCCGGATGAGGACGAAGAACGGCCGGGCGGTGCTCGCCCGTCGGCGGGCGAAGGGTCGCAAGCGCCTCACCGTCTGAGGCTTCCCGGGTCTCCGGCCGGTTCCGGCGGAGCTTCGGAGTCGATGTCGCCCGACCCCGCCCGCGCCCCTTCCGGGAGCTCCCGGACGCGGGGCCCGGAATCGTTCGGAAAGGACCGCCGGATCCTCCGGCGCGCCGAATACCTCCAGGTCTACGAGGCCGGCCGGCGTCTTGCCGGCCGTAAGCTCGTCTTTTTCTTGCGGCCCGCGTCGAGCGGCGGCACGCGGCTCGGGATCACGATCACGAAGAAGACCGGGTCTTCCGTCGTTCGAAACCGGCTCCGGAGGAGGCTCCGCGAGCTGTTCCGCCGGACGGAGGGGTTTGCTGCCCCCGTCGACCTCGTGGTGAACGTGCGGCCCGGGGCGGAGAAGGCCCCGTTCAGCGAGCTCGCCGAGGATTTCGCAAGGCTCGCCCGGAGGGCGGAGGAGCCGGGACGATGAACGGGTCGGACCCGGGACCGGGGGCGCGTGCGGCAGCTGGCCTCCTTTCGGCGTACAAACGGTTCGTCTCCCCTCTCCTCCCCCCCGCATGCCGATTCCAGCCCACGTGCTCGGAGTACGCGCGGGAGGCGATCCTCCGGCACGGGCTCCCGCGGGGGACGTGGCTTACGATCCGCCGGCTGGCCAGGTGCCACCCGTTTCACCCGGGCGGGTTCGACCCGGTCCCCTGATCCCCTCTCGAGGAGTTGACCTTGGACTCGAAGCGTCTCGCCCTGGCATTCGGCGCCTCCGCCGCCATCCTGATCCTCTGGACCCTGCTCTTCCCGCCGCCGAAGCCGGCGCCGCGCGCGGCGGCCCCGGCGGTGCCGACGAAGACGACGGCGGCGGGCGAGGGCGCGGCGAGCCTCGCTGCGACGCCCGTGCCCACCGCGGCTGCAGCTCCGACCGCAGCCCCGGCGCCGGCCGCGGTGGCGCCGATCGTGGCGGCGGCCCCGCGTCACCTGACGGTGAAGAACGGCGTCCTGGCGGTTCGGCTGTCGAACCGTGGCGGCGAGGTCGTCTCCGCGGGCCTGATCCGGTTCCGCGGGGGGCATGGAGGGGACGTGCCCCTCGAGCTCGTCCGGAAGGATGCCCCCTTCGCGGGCCGGACGCTGGTCTACGACCCGGCCGATCCGTTCCTGGGGCGAGCCGGAGCCGCGCTCCACGAGACGACGGTCGAGACCGGGCGGAATGAGGTCGTCGTCCGGTTCCGGTACCGGGAGGCGGACGGGCAGGGGGTGACGCGGACCTACACGTTCGGCACGGGCTACGTGGTGGGCCTCCGCGTGGAGCGCGAGGGAGGAAGGAACGCGACGGCTTCCGTCGTCCTCGGGCCGGGCGTCGGCAATCCCACGGAGGAAGAGCTCGCGAACCGGTACACGAAGCCCGGCTCGAGCGTGACCCTCTCCGCGAGCCGGTCGGTCTCCAGGAAGGCCAAGGACGGGTTGAAAGAGCCGGTCGCGCTCGGTTCCGGGTTCCTCGCGGCGGGGCTCGAGGACAACTACTTCGTGACCGCCTTCCTTCCCGGCGCGAAGGAGACGGTGACCCTGCGGCCGGTCTCCCTCGTGGCTCCGGCCGGGCCGGCGAAGGGTCCGGTGCCGGCCGCGGCGCCAGAGCCGCTGGTCGAGACCGAGGTCGTGGTCGCCGCAGCCAGTACGCTCGAGGTCGGGCTCTACCTGGGACCGAAGGACATCGACGTCCTCTCGACGGTCCGGCCCGGGATGGAGAAGCTGATCGACTACGGGTGGTTCGCGATCCTCGTCTCGCCGCTTCTCTGGCTCCTGAAGCAGTTCCATGCCGCGATCCCGAACTGGGGGGTCGCGATCATCCTCGCCACGGTCGTCATCAAGGTGGTCCTCTTCCCGCTGACCTGGAAGCAGCTCGTCTCGATGAAGAAGATGAGCGCCCTTCAGCCGAAGATGGAAGCGATCCGGCAGAAGTGGACGCCCAAGCTGAAGAGCGACCCGCAGGCGCGGCTGAAGATGAACGAGGAGACGATGGCGCTCTACAAGGCGGAGAAGGTGAACCCCGCCGGCGGCTGTCTCCCGCTTCTCCTGCAGATGCCGATCCTGATCGCGTTCTACAACCTCCTCAGCCACGCGATCGACCTTCGGCACGCGCCCTTCGCCCTCTGGATCCAGGACCTTTCCGCGAAGGACCCGTACTACGTCACCCCGATCCTGATGACGCTGACGATGTGGCTGCAGCAGCAGATGATGCCGGCCACGGGCGACGCGACGACCAGGAAGGTGATGGGGTTCCTGCCGCTCGTTTTCGGGTTCATGTTCAAGGACATGCCCTCGGGGCTCGTCCTCTACTGGCTCGTGCAGAACGTCCTCTCCATCGCGCAGCAGCTCCTGCTCGAGCGCTACACGGACCTCGGGATGCGCCCGAAGGCGGCGAAGAAGGCGTGACGCGCGCGGGCATGCGCCCGACGGAGGGGCCAAAACGGTGGCCCCTCTCGTCGCGGACGGCGAGGGGGCCGCGGACGTCCTGGTGGCACGGGCGACGCCGCCCGGGTCCGGCGCGCTCGCGATCGTCCGCCTGAGCGGGCCGCCCGGCGCGACGCTCGCGATCGCGCGGGAGATGGCGCCCCGGCTGCCTGCCCGGCCGGAGACGCGGCGCGCCTATCTCTCCCTGTTCCGGGACGAGACGGGCACGCTCCTCGACGAGGGGCTGGCGCTCTTCTTCGCCGCGCCGCGGTCGGCGACGGGGGAAGAGGTCGTCGAGCTCCAGGCGCACGGAGCGCCGGCAATCGCGGAGGGGCTCGTCGCCGCTGCCGTGGCGCTCGGGGCCCGGCGCGCGCGGCCAGGGGAATTCACCCGGCGGGCGCTGGCGAACGGGAGGGTCGACCTCGCGAGGGCGGAAGGGATCGGCCGTCTCGCGACCGCGGCGAGCCGCGGAGAAGCGCGCCGTGCGCTCGGGCTCGTTCGGGGAGAGCTGTCGGAACGGGTGTCGGTCCTGCGGGAGGAGCTCCTCTCTGTCCTGGCCGACCTGGAGGCGCCGCTCGACTTCGCAGAGGACGTGGAGGCCGGCGGTGAGGCCGGCGCGCTCGCTCGTGCAGACCGGTTGCGGGGCGAGCTCGCGAGGCTCGGCGCCTTCGTCGGCGCCGGCCGGGTCGACGGGGCGCTCCCGACGGTGGTCCTCGTCGGCGCGCCGAACGCCGGGAAGTCGACGCTCTTCAACGCGCTCGTGGGAGAGGACCGGGCCCTCGTGACCGAGATGCCCGGGACGACGCGCGACGCGGTCTCGGAGGTCGTCGAAATCGGCGGTGAGCGGGTCCGTCTGATCGACACCGCCGGGCTGAGGCAAGCGGAGGAGCTGGTGGAGCGTCTCGGCGTGGAGACGGCCCGCCGCTCCGCCGCGAGCGCGGACCTCCTCGTGCTGGCGTGCGCGCCGGATGCCCCGCTGTGCGGCGAAGAAGCGCTCCCGGGAGGAGTGCCGGTGCTCCGCGTCGCGACGAAGGCGGACCTGGGCGCTTCGGACGGGGAGGGCGCGCTGCCGGTGAGCGCGCGGACGGGTCGCGGGCTGGACGCGCTCCGGAAGGAGATCGCGGCGCGACTCGGGGCCGGTGGGGAGA
>CAZWRQ010000157.1:0-11589 GCA_964636395.1 uncultured Holophagales bacterium | reverse complement strand
CCCCCCCGGCAGGATCGCGTACGAGGGCACCCGGAGGACGTCCTCCTTCCGGGCGAGGACGACGACGGCGTCGGCCGACGTCCCGGGAAGGAGCGTCCGCGCGAAGGCGGCGTCGTCGAGCGCGACCTCCACCTCGAACGTCCGGTTCTGCTCCCTCAGGTCGAGGACGTAGTCGGCGACCCGCGTCACCCGCCCGGAGAAGGTCCGCGCGGGATACGCGTCGAACGTCACGCGGACCTCGGCCCCCTTCTTCACCCTCCCGACGTCCACCTCGTCGAGGGGGGCGCTGACGTAGACGTCGTCGGGGTCGAAGAGCTCGACGACGGGCGGGATCGGGAGGCCGGGCGGCGAGGGGGTCACCCATTCCCCCTCTTCCGTCGAGAGCTCCGCGACGATCCCTCCGAACGGCGCCCTGAGGACCGTCTTCTCGAGGGCGATCCGCGCCACGTCGAGGGACGCTCGTGCCTGCCCGACGCGCGCGCGCGCCGCCTCGCACGCCGCCGCCGTCATCCCGGCCTCGGTCTCGGCCTTCTCGAGGAGGCCCACGGAAAGGACCTCGTCCTTCGCGAGGCTCCGGCTCCGCGCGAGGTCGCGTCGCGCCTGCTCCGCGGCCCGGCACGCCTCGACCTCGGCCGCCTCGGCGACGACGAGCGACTTCTCCGCGAGGGCGACCTGGGCTTTCACGTCGTCCGCCGCGATGCGGACGAGGAGGTCGCCCTTCTTCACCCGGTCCCCTTCGCGGACGGCGAGCCGCTCGACGCGCCCCCCCACCTCGGGGCTGAGGGTCGCCCGACGGCGGGACTTCACCGTCCCGGCGCGGCTGCCCGTCACCGTCTCCTCCACCGTCCCCTTCGCGACGGCGACGACGGTCACGGGAACGGGGTCCGGGCGAAAGAGCGTCGCCCGGAGGAGGAGCACGGCGGCGAAGATCCCGAGGAGGACGCCGCCCCTGCGGAGCCACGGCTGCTTCATCGGAGGGACATCGTAGGAGCCGGGGAGAGCATTGGGAAGCGCTTTGCCGGTGCCCGGCGCCGTCCGTCTAGAATCCCGCCTCCATGAGCAGGGCACCTCGTCTCGCCGCCGCGGTCGCCGTCCTGGCGCTCGCAGCCTGCTCGCGGAGCGCCCCGGAGCCGCACGTCGGCCGCGAGGAGCGGAAGGCGATCGCGGCGCAGGCGAGCACGACGATCGGCGTCCTCCCCGAGAGGATGCCCGGCGCCGACGGCGACACCCCCGAGCTCGTAGCCCTCGGTCGGTCCCTCTGGTTCGAGAAGAAGCTCTCGGTCACCGGGACGCAGTCCTGCAACGACTGCCACCGGCTGGACGGCGAGAAGCCGACCGGCGCCGACGTCGAGCCGACCTCGAGCGGAGCGCGGGGAACGAAGGGGCCGCGCAACTCGCCGAGCGTGAAAAACGCCGGATACCACGTCGCGCAGTTCTGGGACGGGCGGGCGAGAACGCTCGAGGAGCAGGCCGAGGGACCGATCCTGAACCCGGTGGAGATGGCGATGCCCGACGCGGCCGCCGTGGAGGCGGCCCTCCGGGGCGCCGCCGCGTACGGCGCGCCCTTCGCCGCCGCCTTCCCCGGTGAGGCCCAGCCGATCACGCTCCGTAACACCGCACGGGCCCTCGCCGCCTTCGAGAGGACCCTGAAGACGCGCGACCGCCTCGACGACTTCCTCCGCGGGGACCTCGACGCGCTCACGAACCGGGAGGCCGCGGGCCTGAAGCTCTTCCAGACGACGGGCTGCACGACCTGCCACAACTCGCCGACGATCGGCGCGAACCAGTTCCAGGTGCTCGGCCTGGTGAAGGAATGGGAGACGAAGGACGAGGGGCGCTTCGCCGTCACGAAGAACGAGGAGGACCGCAGGAAGTTCAAGGTCCCCTCGCTTCGGAACGCCGTGGCGACGGGACCGTACTTCCACGACGGCTCCGTCGACCGCCTCGACGAGGCCGTGAGGAAGATGGCCTGGCACCAGCTCGGCAAGGAGCTGACCGACGACGAGATATCCTCGATCGTCGCCTTCCTCGGGGCGCTCGCCGATCGGAGCGGTCCCGTAGCTCCGCCCGCCCCGTCGGCGAAGGAGACCGACCGATGAACCACCTCTCGCTCGTGAAGGACGCCGCCGTCCGCTCGGGGCTGCCGGAGGCGACGGTCGAAAGAGTCGTCGCCGCACTCGCCGACGTCGTCCACCGCGCACACGCCACCCCCGACGAGCTCCTCCACGCGCTTCTCGGGGCCGACGAGCCGCTCGACGCCCACCCCGTCGACCCGCGCGACGCGGCCGTCGTCGCCGACCTCGTCGAGCGGGCGAAGGCCCATCCCCTCGGCCTCGACTACCTGAAGGGGGGCCACCTCGGGAGCGTCGCCGTCACGTTCGAGACCCACGCCTTCACCGTGCTCGCCGCCCGCGAGCTCCTGAGGTGAGCATGAAGAGCTGGAACCTTCCGAAGCGCGTCGACCTGGCCGACATCACCGTTCGCGACGGCTTCCAGCACGAGGAGAGGTGGATCCCGACCGAGGCGAAGCTCTGGGTCCTCGAGGAGCTGATCCTCGCCGGCTACCGGCGCCTCGAGGTGACGAACCTCGGGAACCCGAAGGGGATGCCGCAGTTCCGCGACGCGGACGCGCTCCTGAAGGCGATCCGCGGCAGCGCCCGCGTCGCGAAGCAGATCGCCGAGGTGGAGCTGACGGCGGTGACGATCCGCGAGAAGGCCGTCGACCGGGCGATCGCCGCGAAGGCCGAAGGCTGGGGACCGGACCGGATCCTGATGATGGTCTCGACCTCGGCCTCGCACATGAAGAAGAACTCCGGCCTCGACCACGCCGGGTACTGGGCCGAGGCGGAGCGCTGCATCCGGAAGGCGCACGACGCCGGCATCCGCGTGAACGGGACCGTCAGCACGATCTGGGGCTGCCCGATCGAGGGACCGACGAAGCTCGAGGACGCGGTCACGTTCACCAAGCGTTTCCTCGACATCGGCGCGGACGACATCGAGCACGCCGACCACGACGGCTCGGCCCCGCCCGACCGCGTCTACGCGTACTACTCCATGGTCCTCGACGCGATGCCGGACGTCACGAAGCACCTCGCCCACTTCCACGTCACCCGAGGATGGGGCCTCGCGAACGTCCTGGCGGCGCTCCAGGCGGGCATCGTCCGCTTCGAGAGCACCCTCGGCGGGATCGGCGGGCAGCCAGCGAACTTCTTCGACGGCGCCCCCGTCTCCGGGACCGGCCGCTACTACTACCAGGATCCGAACAACGTCGGCCTCGTGTGCACGGAAGACCTCGTCGTCATGCTCGACGAGATGGGGCTCGAGACCGGCCTGGACGTCGACCGCGTCCTCGCCACCGGCCGGATGGTCGAGCGGATCGTCGGGCGGCGGCTCCGGAGCGAGACCGTCAAGTCGGGCCGGATCCCGAAGAAGCCGACCGGCTTCTGACCGAACGGCCCCCGGGGCCGACGCGAAAGACCGGACCAGCTGGCCGGACGTCCGTCGCGGGGCGGGACGCTTCGCCGCACCCTCGGCGCTTGCGAGAGCGAAGCTCCGCATTCCGACCCGTCGCCTACCCGGCCTTCAATCCGTACTAGATCGAGGCCTGTTCGGCCTCACCGTCGTGTGGTACCTTCCACGTTTTTTTTGAGATCGTCGCTCAACAGCGACCCACCGCGAGGAGAGGGATTTGCACTGTACAGGGAGGTCCCGGCACCACCTCCGCCCGTCCGCGACAGCTCCGGGGAATCATCCCGAACCCGAAACGGCTTCGGGATGGGTCGAAATTCCCCGCCGTTCTCCGAGAAAGGCATAAGCGCAGATGGCCCAGCTCTTTCCGAAGAGCGCGAACTCCCTCGCGCCCGCCTCCCTCGCCGCGCTCGTCCTCGTGGCCGGAGGCGCCGTCGGTTCGCTCCTGGCTCTCGACTACGCCGGCTTCAATCAGCGGCGCGGCGAGACGGTCGAGCAGAAGGTTCCCTTCAGCCACGAGCACCACGTCGCGGGGCTCGGCATCGACTGCCGGTACTGCCACACCTCCGTCGAGACCTCGGCCGTGGCCGGCGTCCCCCCCACGTCCACCTGCTACAACTGCCACAAGACCGTCTGGAACGAGGCGCCGATGCTCGAGCCGGTCCGGTCGAGCGTGAAGACGGGACAGCCGCTCGAGTGGACGAAGGTCCACGACCTCCCCGACTTCGCCTACTTCAACCACTCGATCCACGTCGCGAAGGGGATCGGCTGCGCGACCTGCCACGGACCGGTCCAGGAGATGCGGCTCATGCGCTCGGCCCAGCCGCTCCAGATGCGCTGGTGCCTCGACTGTCACCGAAACCCCGAGAAGTACATCCGGCCGAAGGAAGAGATCTACAACATGACCTGGAAGGCGAAGGACCAGGAGACGCTCGGCCGCGAGCTCGTGAAGGCCTACGGCGTCCGCCCGCCCGCCGAGATCACCTCCTGCGGGACGTGCCACCGATGAGCCGGGGCGAGGAGAGAGACTTGACGAGCCTTGCGAGCCCCGAGCCCGTGGACGACGCGCCCGCCCGGTTCCCGATCGACCTCGCCGCGATCCGCGAGCGCCTCGACCGGCGCCAGGGACCCGCCTTCTGGCGCGGCCTCGAGGAGCTCGCCGACGACGCGGGCTTCCGCGAGTTCCTGGCGACGGAGTACCCCCGCCACGCCTCCGACTGGGACGAGAGCCTCGACCGCGGCTTCTCGCGGCGGCGGTTCCTCGAGCTCGGGATGGCCTCGATGGCCCTCGCCGGGATGACGGCCTGCACCCGGCAGCCCGTCGAGAAGATCGTCCCCTACGTGAAGCAGCCCGAGGAGATCGTCCCCGGCGTGCCGCTCTTCTTCGCGACGGCCGCGACGATCGGCGGCTTCGCCCAGCCGCTCCTCGCCGAGAGCCACGAGGGGCGCCCGACGAAGGTCGAGGGGAACCCCGAGCACCCCGCGAGCCTCGGCGGCGCCACCGCCGTCGCGCAGGCCTCCGTCCTCAGCCTCTACGATCCCGACCGCCTGAAGGTCCCGACGAAGCTCGGCATCCTCGACACCTGGCCGCGCCTCGTCTCCGAGCTCCAGGCGGCGGCGAAGGCCCAGAAGCAGGTGGAGGGGGCGGGGCTCCGCGTCCTGACGCAGACCGTCACCTCCCCGACCCTCGGCGCACAGCTCGCGGCGCTCCTCGCCGCCTACCCGAAGGCGAAGTGGCACCAGTGGGAGCCGGCCGGTCGCGACGCCGTCCGGGCGGGTGCGCGCCTCGCGTTCGGACGCGCCGTCGAGACCCGCTACGACCTCGGCGCCGCCGACGTCGTCGTCTCCCTCGATTCCGACCTCCTCGCCTCCGGCCCCGACTCCGTCCGCAACGCGAAGGCCTTCTCCGCCCGCCGCCGCCTCACGGACGGACGGACCGAGACGTCGCGCTTCTACGCCGTGGAGGTCTCCCCGACCCCGACCGGCACGCTCGCAGACCACCGCCTCCCGCTCCGCGCGAGCCTCCTCCCCGCCTTCGCGCAGGCCCTCGCCGCCGCCCTCGGCCTCCCCGGCTTCGCCGCGCCGGCCGGCCTCGGCGAGCAGGCGGCGAAGCTCGCCGCAGCCGCGGCCCGCGATCTTCGCGGCGCCGCGGGCCGCTCCGTCGCCGTCGCGGGCGAGTTCGCCCCGCCCGAGGTCCACGCCGCGGCGCACGCGATCAACGAGGCGCTCGGGAACGTCGGGAAGACCGTCTTCCTGACGGACCCGGTCGAGGCCGCCCCGATCGACCAGCTCGCCTCTCTCCGCGAGCTCGTGGAAGACGTCAAGGCGGGCTCCGTCGAGCTCCTCCTGATCCTCGGCGGGAACCCGGTCTACGACGCGCCCTCCGACCTCGTGTTCGGCGAGGCGCTCCTGAAGGCGGGCCTCACGGTCGCCCTTGCCAGCCACCCCGACGAGACGACGCGCTACTCCCACTGGGCCGTCCCGATGGCCCACGACCTCGAGGCGTGGAGCGACGCCCGCTCCCTCGACGGGTCCGCGACGCTCGTCCAGCCGCTGATCGAGCCGCTCTACGAGGGGAAGTCGGCGCACGAGCTCCTCTCCGTCCTCCTCGACGAGGTTCCCCGGAAGGGCTACGACGTCGTGAAGGACTCCTGGAAGGCGGCGCGCCCCGCCGAGGCCGACTTCGAGGCGTTCTGGCGGAAGGCGCTGCACGACGGCGTCGTCCCCGGTACGGCCGCTCCCTCCGTCGCGGCGCCGGTCGGCCTCGCCGAGGTGGCCGCCGCGCTCGCCGCCGCCTCCGCCGCGAGGCCCGCGGGGCTCGAGGCGGTGTTCCGCCCCGACTCCTCGCTCCTCGACGGCCGCTACGCGAACAACGGCTGGCTCCAGGAGCTCCCGAAGCCGCTCAGCAAGCTGACGTGGGACAACGCCGCGGTCGTCTCACCGGCCACCGCCCAGGCGCTCGGCGTCACGAACGAGGACGTCGTGAAGGTCGAGGCGGGCGGGCGCTCTGTCGAGCTCCCCGTCCTGATCCAGCCGGGCCAGGCGGCGGGCGTTGTCACGCTCCACCTCGGCTTCGGCCGGAAGCACGCGGGGCGCGTCGGAAACGGCGTCGGCGCCGACGTGACGCCGCTCCGGACGACGGCCGCCCCGTGGCTCGTCCCGGCGGTCACGGTGACGAAGACCGGCGGGCGCCATCCCCTCGCCCACACGCAGCAGCACTTCCGGATGGAGGGGCGCGAGATCGTCCGGACGATGACGCTCCCCGAGTACCGGAAGGACCCGGCGAAGGCGAAGGGGCACGGACTCCCGCCGAAGGAAGCGTCGCTCTTCCAGCCCGGCTGGGAGTACAAGGAGAACGCCTGGGGCCTCTCCGTCGACCTCGGCTCCTGCTTCGGCTGCAACGCCTGCGTCGTCGCCTGCCAGTCGGAGAACAACGTCCCCGTCGTCGGCAAGGAGCAGGTCGCGAAAAACCGCGAGATGCACTGGATCCGCGTCGACCAGTACTACGAGGGAAGCGACCTCGAGAACCCGGCCGTCCACCACCAGCCCCTCATGTGCCAGCACTGCGAGATGGCGCCGTGCGAGGTCGTCTGCCCCGTCGCCGCGACCGTCCACGGCGCGGAGGGGCTGAACGAAATGGCCTACAACCGCTGCGTCGGCACGCGCTACTGCTCGAACAACTGCCCGTACAAGGTCCGCCGCTTCAACTTCCTCGAGTACAACGGACAGCGGGAGGAGGAGCCGGTCCTGAAGATGCTCGCGAACCCGGACGTCACCGTCCGCTCGCGGGGCGTCATGGAGAAGTGCACCTACTGCATCCAGCGGATCAACCGCGCGCGCATCGCCGCCGAGCGCGAGGGGCGCACGATCCGCGACGGCGAGATCAGGACGGCCTGCCAGCAGACCTGCCCGGCCGACGCGATCGTCTTCGGAAACATCAACGACCCCGCCGCGGGCGTCTCGAAGCTCCGGAGCGAGCCGCGGACCTACTGGCTCCTCGAGGAGCTGAACACACGGCCGCGGACGACCTACCTCGCCCGGGTCACGAACCCCAGCCCCGACGTGGAGGGCGCCTGACATGTCGACTGCCTACGACGACGTCCGCGGCGCCGACCCGATCGCGCAGCCTCCCGTCCTCGCCCCGGGCCACACGCCGGCCTCCGTCACCGAGCGGATCAGCGAGGCCGTCTCCACGAAGCTGACGAAGACGCCGAAGTGGTGGCTCGGCGGGTTCGCCGTCGGCTTCGCCCTCCTGAACGTCTTCCTCTTCGCCGTCACGAACCTCTTCATGACCGGCATCGGAGTCTGGGGGAACAACATCCCGGTCGGCTGGGGCTGGGACATCATCTGCTTCGTCTGGTGGATCGGCATCGGGCACGCGGGGACGCTCATCTCCGCGATCCTCCTCCTCCTCCGGCAGAGCTGGCGCAACTCGATCAACCGCTTCGCCGAGGCGATGACGGTCTTCGCCGTCGCGTGCGCCGGCATGTATCCGATCCTCCACCTCGGCCGCCCCTGGCTCCCCCACTGGCTCCTCCCGCTCCCGGGGACGCTCGGCATGTGGCCGAACTTCCGGAGTCCCCTCATCTGGGACGTCTTCGCCGTCTCGACGTACGCGACGATCTCGATCGTCTTCTGGTACGTCGGGATGCTGCCGGACCTCGCGACGCTGCGGGACCACGCGAAGGCGAAGCTCGCCCGCTTCGCCTACGGCATGGCGGCGCTCGGCTGGCGCAACTCCTCCCGGCACTGGGCGAACTACGAGGTCGCCTCGCTCCTCCTCGCGGGCCTCTCGACGCCGCTCGTCCTCTCGGTCCACTCCATCGTCTCGTTCGACTTCTCGGTCGGCATCGTCCCGGGCTGGCACACGACGGTCTTCCCCCCGTACTTCGTCGCCGGGGCCGTCTTCGCCGGCTTCGCGATGGTCCTCACCCTCGTCCTGCCGCTCCGGCCGCTCTTCAAGCTCCACGACTTCATCACCGAGCGGCACCTGCAGAACATGGCGAAGGTGATGCTGACGACCGGCCTCATCGTCGCCTACGGCTACGTCCTCGAGATCTGGGCGGCCTTCTACAGCGGGAACGAGTTCGAGATCTTCATGGTCCTGAACCGCTTCACCGGGCCGTACGCCACGCAGTACTGGCTCCTCATCCTCCTCAACATCGCGATCCCGCAGCTCCTCTGGCTCAAGGGGGTCCGCTCGAACGTCTGGGCGCTCTGGGCGATCTCGATGTGCATCAACGTCGGGATGTGGCTCGAGCGGTTCGTCATCATCGTCGTCAGCCTCCACCGCGACTACGTCCCCTCGAACTGGGCGATGTACTCCGGCACGAAGTTCGACGTGATGACGTTCGTCGGGACGATGGGGCTCTTCCTGACTCTCCTCCTCCTCTTCATCCGCTTCCTCCCCGCGCTGAACATGTTCGAGATGCGCATCCTCACGCCGGAGGCCACGAAGGCCCACGGCGAGGAGAAGTAGCGTCATGCACGGCACGCACCCCGAACCGTCCCTGCACGGCGTCCTCGCCGAGTTCCGCACGCCCGACGAGCTCCTCGCGGCGATCGGGTCCGCGAAGGCCGCCGGCTACACGAAGCTCGACGCCTACACCCCCTACCCGATCGAGAAGGTCCTCGACGCCCTCGACCTCCACCACTCGAAGCTCCCGCTCCTCACGCTCGGAGCGGCGATCTTCGGCGCGGTCGCGGTCTTCTCCTTCGCCTACTGGGCGAGCGCGATCGACTACCCGCTCAACATCGGCGGGCGGCCCCTGAACTCCTGGCCGGCGTTCATCCCGGCGACGTTCGAGGGGGCCGTCTTCCACGGCGGGCTCGCCGCCGCGCTCGGAATGCTCGTCCTGAACGGCCTGCCGCGGCCGCACCACCCCGTCTTCGAGGTGAAGCGGTTCGTCGAGCACGCCTCGAAGGACGGCTACTTCCTCCTCGTCGAGGCCGACGATCCGAGGTTCGACGCCCCCGCCGTCCGCCAGCTGCTCGAGGGCCTCGCCCCCGTGGAGGTCAATCTCCTTGAAAACTGAACCGACTTCCGGCTCGCGCCGGCTCGGCGTGGCGGCGCTCGCCGTCGCGGCGCTCCTCGCCGCGGGCTGCCGCCAGGGAATGTACGACCAGCCGAAGGAGCGGCCGCTCGGTCGAAGCGACTTCTTCCGCGACGGCCTCGCCTCCCGCGTCCCGCCCGCGGGGACCGTCGCCCGCGGCTGGCTCCGCGAGGACCGGGTCCTCCACACCGGGATCGGCCCCGACGGGAAGTTCGTCTCCGAGCTCCCGGCCGCCCTGACGTTCGACCGCGCGCTCCTCGACCGGGGCCGCCAGCGCTACGACGTCTTCTGCTCTCCCTGCCACGGACGGCAGGGGAACGGCGAGGGGATGATCGTCCAGCGCGGCTTCAAGCAGCCGGCGTCGTTCCACGTCGACCGCCTCCGCGCCCAGCCGCTCGGCTACTTCTTCGACGTGATGACGAACGGCTTCAACGAGATGTCGAGCTACGCGAGCCAGGTCCCGGTGAAGGATCGCTGGGCGATCGCGGCCTACGTCCGCACCCTTCAGCTCTCCCGAAACGCCCCCGCCTCCGAGCTCTCCCCTGCGGACCTCGAGGCGCTCGAGAAGTCCGCTGCCCCCGCGGCCGCGCCGGAGGTCCACCCGTGAACCAGGGCTCGAACCCCCTCCCCGAGGGCGTCGAGACGCTCGGCCGGATCGGCCTCGTCGCCGGCCTCGTCGGCCTCGCGCTCCTCGGGGCCGGGTACGCCACCGACCGAGATCAGCTCTTCCGCTCCTACCTCACCGGCTACATGTGGATGCTCGGACTCGCCGCCGGTGCCCTCGGCGTCATGCTCCTCCACCACGTCACGCGCGGCGCCTGGGGCGTCGTCATCCGCCGGATACTCGAGGCGGCCGCCAGCCCCCTCACGCTCGGCTTCGCCGCGGTCGCGTTCCTCCCCATCGCCCTCGGAACCCACTCCCTCTACGAGTGGACGCACGCCGAGGTCGTCGCGGGCGACGCGATCCTCTCGCACAAGAAGCCGTGGCTGAACGAGCCCGCCTTCCTCGGGCGCTCCGCGGCCTACCTCGTCCTCTGGATCGTGCTCGCGGCCGTCTTCGCCCGCCTCTCGGCCCGCCAGGACGAGACCGGCGACCGGCGGATCGCCCTCTCGATGCAGCGCTGGGGCGCGTTCGGCGTCGTCGCCTTCATCCTCTCGATGACCTTCGCGGCGTTCGACTGGATGATGTCGCTGACGCCCCACTGGTTCTCCACGATCTACGGCCTCTACGTCATCATCGGTCAGGCCGTCGCGGCGATGGCGCTCGTCGCCCTCGCGGGACTCCTCCTCGGCGAGGGCCCCTCCCCCGCGCTCCCCCTCCAGCCGCGGCACCTCCACGACCACGGCAAGCTCCTCTTCGCGTTCGTCTGCGTCTGGGCCTACTTCGGCTATTCGCAGTTCATCATCATCTGGTCGGGCAACCTGCCGGAGGAGACCTCCTTCTACACGTCGCGCCTCAACGGCGCCTGGAAGGTCACGACGGTCGTCCTCGTCCTCCTCCACTACGCCCTGCCGTTCGCGCTCCTCCTCTCGAGGAACCGCAAGCGGAGCGCGAAGGCGCTGGCTCCCGTCGCCGTCCTCCTCCTCTTCGCCCGGTGGCTCGACCTGCACTGGCTCGTCGCGCCGGCGTTCTCCGCGAACGCCTTCACGCTCCACTGGCTCGACCTCGCCGCGCCGCTCGCCCTCGGCGGGATCTGGCTCCGCCTCTTCACGCTCGGGCTGAAGGCCCGGCCGCTCCTCCCCGCGAACGAGCCGTTCCTCAAGGAGGCGCTCGCCCATGAGTGACCATCCCCGCCCGCAGCACGAGCCGGCGGAGTTCGACTCCGAGATCCACGTCAAGGCGATCTTCGGCGTCCTCGCGGGCCTGACGCTCCTCGTCGCCCTCGCGTTCGGCGGGATGGTCGCCTTCAGCGGCTACCTGAAGTCCCGGTCGATCGCGCGGGACCCCGAGCCGCTCCCCCTCGCCGCGGCGAACGCGCCCCGGCCGCGCCCCCGCGCCGCCCTGCAGGCCGACCCGACGGCCGACATGGTGAAGTTCGCGCGGGACGAGGAGGCCGCCGTCTCCTCG
>CAZWRQ010000156.1:0-11669 GCA_964636395.1 uncultured Holophagales bacterium | reverse complement strand
CAAACCGATCTCGTGGGCCGAATATCCGCTGCCGGGCCGGCGGGCGCATCCCCCGAACGGGTGAGGCGGGCCGCCTCCCTCACGGCGGGCCCGAAACCTTCCTCTTGCGCCGTCGTATTTCACCGTGATATCACTTCGGTAGCAGCCGAAAGAGAGGTCGCGCCATGAAACCCACCACCCTCAGCGTCAACCGGGAAGTGCCGGCGACGGTCCACAACGGGTGGACGATGCTCGTCCTCGCCTTCCTCCTCCTCTTCGCCGACACCGGTCTCTTCATCTGGTCCCTCGCGGCCGGAATCCCGGCGACCGGCCACCCCTACGTCTTCCCCTTCGTCGTCTCCCTCCTCGGCTTCCCCGCCTGGATCATCTTCGTCACCGGCTTCTTCACCCTCCAGCCGAACGAGGCACGGGTCCTCGTCCTCTTCGGCGCCTACAAGGGAACCGTCCGCGAGGCGGGCTTCCACTGGGGGAACCCCTTCTACTCGAACGGCTCGGGCGCCGCGGCCGCGGCGGCCGCGACGACGGCCGAGGGGCACGGGACGACACCCACGGCGCTCGCCGTCCACGCGGCCCAGGCGGCCGGCCGGCGCTCCGCGAAGCGGAACCGGATCTCCCTCCGCGCCCGGACGCTGAACGGCCAGCGGCTGAAGGTGAACGACAAGATGGGCAACCCGATCGAGATCGCCGCGGTCGTCATCTGGCGCGTCCAGGACACGGCCATGGCGATGTTCGACGTCGACGACTACGAGAAGTACGTCGAGACGCAGAGCGAGTCGGCCCTGCGCCACATCGCGAGCCACTACGGCTACGACCACGGCGAGGAGGACGAGATCACTCTCCGCTCGAACGTCGAGGAGGTCTCGGCCGCGCTGAAGGCCGAGCTCCACGAGCGCCTCGCGAAGGCGGGCGTCGTCGTCGAGGAGGCGCGCCTCACGCACCTCGCCTACGCCCCCGAGATCGCCCAGGCGATGCTCCGGAGGCAGCAGGCCGAGGCGGTCATCGCCGCCCGGCAGAAGATCGTCCACGGCGCCGTCTCGATGGTCGACATGGCCCTGAAGGAGCTGGCCGACAAGCACGTCGTCTCCCTCGACGACGAGCGGAAGGCCGCGATGGTCAGCAACCTCATGGTCGTCCTCTGCGGCGACTCCGAGGTCCACCCGGTCGTCAACGCCGGGACCCTCTATGCCTGAGGAGTGATGCCGAGCCGCCCCGCCGGATCGCCGCCTCCCGGGGAGTCCCGCAAGGCCTTCCTCCTCCGGGTCGACCCCGCCCTCTTCGCCGAGATCGAGCGATGGGCGGCGGACGAGCTCCGGAGCGTGAACGGCCAGGTCGAGTACCTCCTGCGGGAGGCGGTGAGGGCGAGGCGGCGCGGTCCGGGCCGGGATCCTCGGCCCGGACCGGCCGGAACGCCCGGGGCGTGACTTCCGGGAGCGAAAGGAGACAATGGGGCGCCGCGTGCCGCCGGGCCTTTCGCCCCCGGCTCCCGGCTTCGGGAGGGGTGGAATGACGACCGAAAAACGCCGGCAGGCCGTCCTTCTGATGGCGGAGGACAACGACGACGATTTCCTCCTGGCGCGGAGCGCCCTCGAGGAGGCCCGCCTGCTGAACGACCTGCGAAGGGTGCACGACGGCGTCGAGCTCCTCGACTACCTCCGGCGCCGCCCGCCGTTCGAGGACCCGGAGGAGAACCCCCTCCCGGCCCTCATCCTCCTCGACCTGAACATGCCGAAGATCGACGGCCGGGAAGCGCTCTCGCAGATCCGGAACGATCCGGCGCTCTGCCACATCCCGGTCGTCGTCCTGACGTCGTCCACCGCGCCGGAAGACGTCCAGCAGGCCTACCGCCTCGGCGTCAACTCCTACATCGCCAAGCCGGTCACGTTCGCCGGCCTCGTCGCCTCGCTCCGGATACTCGGCCTCTACTGGTTCGAGCTCGTCGTCCGCCCGGAGTGACCTGCCGCGTGAGCCCGGACGCCCCGCTCCCCCGCATCCTCGTCGTCGACGCCGACGCCGACGAGGCGCTCCTCGTCGAGGGCTACCTCCGCGAGGGACTCGGGGGGGCCGAGCTCCCGGTGAGACGGGCGTCGTCGGCCGCCGACGCGAGGACCGCGCTCGCCGCAGACCCGCCCGACGTCCTCGTCCTCGACGTCCGGGCGCACGACGCCGAAGCGCTCGCGTTCCTCGAGGAGATGAGGGACAACGGGAGCCCGGTCCCGACGATCGTCCTGACCGGCCGCTCGAACGCCGAGGCCGCCCTCCACGCGCACCGGCTCGGCGCGGCCGAAGTCCTCGTGAAGCCGAACCTGACCCCCGCGAGCCTGGCCGCCACGATCCGGTTCGCGACGCAGCTCGAGGAGTCGCGGCGGAAGGAGGCCGAGACGGAGCGGGCGCTGCGCCGGGCCGAGCGCCAGGCCGAGGCGCTCGTCGCCTCGTCCCTCGACATCGTCTCGATCCTCGACCGCGAAGGGCGCATCCTCTTCACGAGCCCGTCGACGGAGAAGCTCCTCGGCCACCGCGTCGAGACGCTCGTCACCCGCAACGTCGTCGAGATCGTCTGCCCCGAGGACGTCGAGGCGGTCCGCGCGGCTCTCAAGCGGTGCCTCGAGAGCCCGGGAACGACCGTCTCCGTCGAGTTCGGCGTCCGCCGCGCCGACGGCGCGATCCGACAGCTCGAGGCGCTCACGACGAACCTCCTCGACGACCCCGGGGTCCTCGGGCTCGTCGTCAACTCCCGTGACGTCACCGAGCGCCACCGCTCGGAGGACACCCTCCGGCGCCTCGAGGCGGCCGTCGAGCAGTCGGCCAGCATCATCTTCCTGACGGACGCCGGCGGGACGATCACCTACGTCAATCCCGCCTTCACGAGGACCTACGGCTACACGCGCGAGGAGGCGATCGGCGCCACTCCGCGGCTCCTCCGGAGCGGGCGGCACGAGCCCGCGTTCTACGCGGAGATGTGGGCGACGCTCGCGGCCGGGAGCACGGTCAAGACGGAGGTCTGGAACCGGGCGCGGGACGGCCGCCTCGTCATCGCGCGCGCCTCGATCGCCCCGATCCGGGACCGGCGGGGCACACTCACAGGCTACCTGGCGGTGCAGGACGACGTCACCGAGCGGAACGTCATGAACGAACGGCTCCGCCTCGCGCAGAAGATGGAGGCCCTGGGACATCTCGCGCGCGAGATCGCGCACGAGCTCGACGGCGTCCTCTCGGGCGTCCTCTCGGGGATCGACGCGGCCGCGGCCCTGCTCCCGGGGGGGAGCGCCGCCGCGCCGTTGCTGGGCGAGGCCCGGGTGGCGGCGGCGCGCGGCGAGGCTCTCGGGCACGAGCTCCTCTCGTTCGGCCGGGGCGCGTCGATGGAGCTCGCCCGCGTCGGGGCGAACGCCCTGCTGCGCGATGCGGCCGCGCAGCTGCGCGGAAGGATCGGGCCAGGCATCTCGCTGCACCTCGACCTCTCGCCCGAAGCCGTCGCGGTGACGGTCGACCGCCGGGAGCTCGCCCACGCCCTCGTGCAGCTCGCCGACTTCCTCCTCGAGTCGCTCTCTCCCGGCCGGACCCTCACGCTCGGGACGACCATGGGGCCGCTCTCGGAGCCGAGCCTGGAGGCTCTCGCTCCGGGCTCCGGGAAGAGCTGGGTAATCCTGACGGTCGGGGACGACGGGACGCCGATGGACGAGGAGACGCGAGGCCGGCTGTTCGACCCGTTCGGCTCGTCCCGGACGCCCGGTCGCGGCGGCGGCCTCGGCCTCGCCGCGCCTTTCGGGACCGTGAAGCAGGCGGGCGGGTACCTCTTCGCCGTGCCCGCGGAGCGGGGGAACCTCTTCCGCGTCTACCTGCCGCCCGCTCCGGGGGCCGGTCCAGGCTGACGCCGCCGCGGCTCAGGCCGCGGGGGCGTCGGGGTCGAAGTCCCCGGCCTCGAGGAACGCTCGGAACGCCTCGGCCGGGACCGGGCGCTTGATGAAGTAGCCCTGCGCCTCGTCGCAGCCGTGGAAGCGGAGGAAGGAGTACTGCCGCTTCTCCTCGACTCCCTCCGCCACGACCTTCAGGCCGAGCCCGCGGGACATCCCGATCACCGTCCGGACGATCGCCGCCGCCGAAGGGTCGTTCCAGATCTCGCGCACGAAGCCCTGGTCGATCTTCAGACGCTGCAGCGGGAACTTCCGCAGGTAGCCGAGCGAGGAGTAGCCGGTCCCGAAGTCGTCGATGGCGATCGAGAGGCCGAGGGACCGGAGCCTCCCGAGGAGAGCCGCCGCCGCTTCGACGTCGCGCGCCAGGATGCTCTCGGTCAGCTCGAGCTCCATCAGCTCCGGCGGGACGCCGGTCTCCTCGAGGGTCCCGACGAGCCGCCCCTCGAAGTCGGGCGACCGGAACTGGGCCGCCGAGACGTTCACGGCCACGACGATCGGCGGCAGCCCTTCGTCGAGCCAGAGCCGCAGCTGCGTCGCGGCAGCGCGGAGGACCCACTCGCCGAGCGGCACGATCAGGCCGCGCTCCTCGGCGACCGGAATGAACACTCCCGGCGGGATCAGGCCACGCTCGGGGTCCTTCCAGCGGACGAGCGCCTCCGCTCCGACGACTCGCCCCGTCTCCACGTCCACCTGCGGCTGGTAGTGGAGGAGGAGCTCGCCGTTCGCGATCGCCCGACGGAGCTTCGTCTCGGTTTCCAGCGTCTCCATCGCCCGGGCCGTCATCTCGCGGCGGAAGAACTCGAGGGTCCCTCCTTCGCCGGTCTTCGCGTGCCGGAGCGCTGCGTCCGCGTTCCGCATCAGCGCCGGGGCGTCCTCTCCGTCCTCCGGACAGACGGAGACGCCGAAGCTCGCCGAGATCGGGACCGAACGGCCCGCGACCTCGAACGGCGACGCGAAGACGGCCTGGACCTTACGGGCCGCGATCTCGCATCCGGCGGTCCCCTTCACGCTCACGAAGCCGACGGCGAACTCGTCCGGCCCGATCCGGGCGAGGATGTCGCGCGTCCGCACCGCGCCGGCGAGCCGCCCCGCGATCGAGCGAAGGATCTCGTCGCCGACGGGGCCACCGAGGGACTCGTTGATCGCCGAGAACCGGTCGACGTCGAACGTCACGAGGGCGAGCGCGTGCCCCTCCAGCCGGGACGACGCGATCGAGCGGGCGAGCTGCGTCTCGAGGCCCGCGCGGTTCACGAAGTGGGTCAGGGGGTCGCGCTGGGAGAGGAACTCGATCCTTTCGATCGCCGCGACGCGTTCCGTCAGGTCGGTGTAGATCGCGACGTAGTGGCTCGTGCCCCCCCGGTCGTCCTTCACGGCGGTGATCGAGAGGAGGACCGGGTAGACCTCCCCGTTGCTCCTCCGGTTGTGGATCTCCCCGCGCCACAGTCCCGTCCGGGCGATCGTCGCCCACATCTGGCGGTAGAAGGACCTATCGTGGTGGCCCGAGCCGAGGAACCGTGGGGTCCTGCCGAGCACCTCCTCCGCGGAGTAGCCGGTCATCGTCTCGAAGGCCCGGTTCACGAGCAGGATGCGCTGGTCGGCCCCCGCGAGGAGGACGCCGTCGGCGCTCCCCTGAAGGACGTGGGACCAGAGCCGCTGCCGCTCCTCGGCGAGCTTCTCCTCGGTCACGTCCCGCACGACGCCGAAGACCCCGACCGGGCGGCCGGAGTCGTCGCGAACGAGCTCCGAGGTCGCGTTCAGCCAGCGGACCTCGCCGGAAGGGTGTACGACCCGGTACTCGTGCCCTCCGGCCGCCTGCCCGTCCCAGTTCTCCGAGGTCAGCGCCTTCATCCGCTCCCGGTCGTCCGGGTGGACGCGCTCGAGGAACGAGTCGTTCGAGGGCGTGAAGGTCTCGGGCGTCTCTCCGAAGAGCACGTAGTGCCCCTCGGACCAGCTGAGCTGCCGCGTCTCGAGGTCGCCGTAGAAGCTCCCGGTCCGCCCGATCTTCTCCGCGTCCGCGAGGCGCCGGGCCGCGACCTTCAGGGCGTCCTCGGCGCGCCGCCTCTCCTCCTCCCGGTCCCGGGCCGCGAGCGCGAAGCCGACGTCCTCGGCCAGCCCCGAGAGGAGCTTCACGATCTCGTCGTCGAAGTACCCCTTCTGGCCCGCCCCGACGGCGAGCGCGCCGCGCGCCCCCGCCGGACCCGGGATCGGGAACGCGGCGAGCGACTCGAGCCCGAACCGTCGGGCCGCCTCGTGCCAGACGGTCGTCGAGGCGTCCGAGAGGTACTCGTTCGCGACGACGGGAGCTCCCCCCCGGATGGCGTCCACGGTCGGCCCGTGACCCGACGGCGCCTCCGGGTCGAGCGTCAGAGGGGCCTCGTCGATGATCCCGGCCGCCGGACCGGCGACGGCGAGCGCCCGGAGCTCCCCATCGAGGCTCGTCTGGGAGATCCACGCGAGGCGGAACCCGGCGACCTCCACCGCGATCTCGCAGACCTGGCGGGCGAGCCGCTCCGTGTCGACCGTCCTCACGATCGTCGCGTTCGCGCGGGAGAGGAGCTCGTAGAGCTGGTTGAGCCGGCGGATCCGCTCCTCCGCGTGCCTCCTCTCCGTGATGTCCCGAATGACGTACTGGACGAACGGCCGGCCGTCGACCTCGATCCGTCGCCCGCTGAAGTCGACCGGGAAGAGAGAGCCGTCTCTGCGCTGGTGCGTCGTCTCGAGGTGGAGGGCGCCCTCGGCGAGGAGGCGATCGAAGGCCTCCCGGGCCGCCGCTCGCTGCTCGGGCGGACGGAGGATGCTCGCCTGGGCCCCGATCAGCTCGCCTCGGGAATACCCGTAGACCTCGCAGGCCTTCCGGTTCACCTCCACGAGCCGGAAGTTCTCGTCCGTGAGGAGGACGAGGTCGTTCGACGCCTCCGACAGCAGCGTGAAGTGCCGCGCCACGGCGTCCCGCTCGGCCGCGAGCTGCTTCTCCCGCCAGACGTGGCGCACGCCGCAGCCCCCGCCACCAGGAGAGGGTCGCCAGGGCGGCGCCGGCGAGAATCGCGACGTTGAAGAGCGCGATACCGGCGAGCCGCCGCTGGAGGGGGCGGTAGACCTCCGCGGCGTCGCGCCGGACGACGAGCGACCAGTCCGTTCCGGGGATCCTGCGCACGGCGCCGAAGCTCTCGACGCCGCGCTCGTCGACCCCTTCGAAGGCCCCGTCCTCCCCCCGGGCGGCCCGCGCCGGGAGCGAATCTCCGGAGGCGTCCGTGCTGCGAAGCCGGCGGTCCCCCTCCGCTCCGAGGACGACGGCGACTTTCGTGCCCTGCCGGCGCACGACCAGCGTCTCTTCGCTCGGGCTCGCCCCCGGGGCGCGGGCGAGGAGCGTCGGCAGCTGCTCCCGCGCCGAGGCACCGATGACGACGTACCCGGACGGGTCCCCCGCCGGGTCGGTGCCGGCCACGGCCGCCACGACCCGGACCACGACCGGCTGCCCCCCGTTCGTCTCGGGCTCGGCCACGACCGCCTCGTGCGCCGAGCGGGACGCATCGAGCGACGGCGCGAGCCCGGGACCGGCGCCCGTCGCAGGCCCCGCCTGCTCGAGGACCTTGCCTGCCGCGTCGAGGAGGAGGACCGACCGGTCCGGATGGAGCGCCGCGTACGTCTCGATCTCATATCGCAGGTCGCGGCGCACGTCGTCGGTGACGGGACGGCCCGGGCCGGCGGTCAGGACCTCCCGCACCTCCGCCTCCGCCGCGAGGAGGCTCGCGTCGAGCTTCAGCGCGTCGATCCGGCTCGCGGCGCGCGCGGCTTTCCCCTCCGCCGTCGCCGAAAGCGAAACGAGAGTGGAAGCCCGGTTCTCGGCGACGGAGCGCTCGTGGAGGACGTATCCGGCCCCGGCGACGGCCGCCGAGAGGACGAGGAAGACGACGACGGGAGCCCACGCCCCCGCCGTCAGCCGCTCGCCGCTCTCCAGGTCGACCGCCCCGCCGAAGCGCTGCGCCGACCGGACGGCGATCGCGAAGACGAACACGGCGCTCAGGAGGACGAAGAGGACTCCCTTCGCGCTCTGGACGGTCGTCATCCTCTCCGGGTCCACGACCGCGCGGACGACGTCGTCGGAAAAGATGATCCAGAGGAGGCCGAGCGCGGCATATCCGACCGCGGCCGCGAGAGCCGTGCGTCGCACCCCGGGCGCCGCCGGTCGTGAGCTCCCCTCTGCCGTCATTCCTCTGCCCGCGGAGCGCCCCCGCGTCTTTCGAGTATAGGCGCCGGGACCCGCGTCAGGAGCCGGACGGGATCTTCGACCAGTCGATCTGCGAGCCCCAGGCGCTGTGGGGGACGAGGAAGACGGCGAGCGTCGCGAGCGCGGCGACCACGACGGCAGCGCGGGCCGCGCGCCCACCGCGGGCGCGGAACGCGGCCACGCCCCAGGCCAGGACGGCGACGGCGGTCTTGTTGTCGGTCAGGTCGGTCCCGAAGGGCCAGCCGGTCCAGTAGGCCCCGAACGCCGCCTTCTGGACGAGCGGCCCGAGGAGGAGACCGCCGACCGCGAGGAGGACGAGGGCGGCGAGCGAGATTCCGAGGAGGCGCTT
Source organism: uncultured Holophagales bacterium (assembly GCA_964636395.1). Taxonomy (GTDB): domain Bacteria; phylum Acidobacteriota; class Thermoanaerobaculia; order UBA5066; family UBA5066; genus UBA5066. The sequence continues at coordinate 3,184 of CAZWRQ010000156.1, read as the reverse complement.
CTCTCCGCGCAGGGCGAGGAGCCCTGCGGCGTTCGCGACGAGCATCCCCCCGAACATCGCGACGATGTGCGGGACGAGGACGACCGGCGAGACCGCCCCCTTGAAGCGGGTGACCGCCGGGCGCTCCGGGAAGAGCGCCGTCTCGCTGCCTCGGGCGAGTCGCACCTGGTACTCGAGCTTCCCGGCCGGAGGCTGGTGCGGCAGGGCCGCCCGGAGCGTCTCCCCGTCCCGGACCATCGGAAGGACGGCGAACGCGTCGTTCGTCGGGTAGCGCCGCCAGGCAACGCTACCGCTCACCGCCCGGTCGGCAGCCCGCACGACGACCGGCTGGTCCCCTTCGCCCCCGTGCGAGCGGAGGAGGCGCAGGCGAACCTCGGTCCCGCCGAGCGTCACCGCGCCGCGGACGGGATGGGTCGGTCCGGTCAGCCGTTGAAAGACCGCCGAGGCGAGCGTGAGGAGGAGGGCGAGGAGCCAGAGTCCGACGCGACTGCGCATGCGGCGCGAAGGATAGCCCGGCAGCTGGGGCATCATCCCGGTCCGGAGGTCCCGATGCGCGTCTCCCGAGGCCTGCGAACCGCCCTGCTCTTCTCGACGCTCCTGGCGTCCGCCGCCGCGCCCGGATCGCCGCAGGCGCCCGCCACCGAAGCGTTCGTCTCCGGACCATGGCTCGAGACGCAGCTCCCTCCCTCCGTCGTCCTGCTCGATGCGAGGCCGTTCCGGGAGTTCCTCTCCGGGCACCTCCCCGGGGCGCAGAACGTCTCCCCCGAGAACCTCCGCTCCACCTCCGGCGGCGTCCCGGCGGCCCTCTACCCGCCCGAGATCCTCGATGCCGTCTTCGCCCGCGTCGGAGTCGGCGCGAAGGCCCGTGTCGTCGTCTACGGAGCCGGGACGGACGTCGACGCGACGTACGTCGCGACGGCCGCGCGAATCGCCGGCGCCGCCCACGTCCACGTCCTCGACGGCGGCTTCACGCGCTGGACGGCGGAGGGCCGACCCGTAACGCGCGAGCGGGTCCTCTCGCCCGCGGCGATGCCAGACCGCCGGGTCGACGCCCGCCTCCTCGTCTCCGGCGCCGAGGCCCGGAAGCGCGTGGGCGACGGGAAGACCGTTTTCCTCGACGTCCGACCGGCCGAGCAGTGGCTCGCCGGCCGAATTCCCGGAGCGAAGAACCGCTTCTGGAAGGAGGACGTCGCCGACGGCTCGCTCCGGCCGCTCCCCGAGCTCCGCGCCGAGCTCGAGGCCGCAGGCGTCTCGTGGGAGAAGCCCGTCGTCGTCTACTGCAACAGCGGGCACCAGGCGTCCGAGGCGCTCTGGCTCCTCCGCGAGGCGTTGGGGCATCCGGACGCCCGGCTCTACCAGGGCTCCTGGCTCGAGTGGTCGATGACGCCCGGCGCGCCCCGCGAGAGCGGCCCGCCGACGGAGACGCGGTGACGCCGGGCGAGGTCGCCGCGCTTCTTGCCTCCTCGTTCGGCGCCGGGGTGATGAACGCCCTGGCCGGAGGCGGCACGATCCTCACGTTCCCGACGCTCGTCCTCCTCGGCGTCCCGGCGATCCAGGCGAATGCCACCTCCACCGTCGCGCTCCTCCCCGGAGCCGCCGCGAGCATGGCGGGCTACCGGCGCGAGGTGGCGACGCACGCGGCGTGGCTGAAGACGCTCTTCCTCCCGAGCCTCCTCGGCGGCGCGATCGGGTCGGTCCTCCTCCTGAAGACGCCGGAGAAGCTCTTCGCGAGCCTCGCGCCGTTCCTCGTCCTCTTCGCGACGCTCCTCTTCATCCTCCAGATCGTCCTGGCGAAGAGGGGCGGCGACGCGGAGAAGCACGCGCCGCACGGGCCGACGAACGCCCGCTGGGGCGTCGCGACGCTCGCGCAGCTCGCCGTGGCGATCTACGGCGGCTACTTCGGCGCCGGCATCGGCATCCTGATGCTCGTCGTCCTCGGCTTCCTCGGCCTCACCGACATCCACGCGATGAACGGCCTGAAGAACTTCTTCGGGATCACGATCAACGTCGTCGCGGCGGCCTGGTTCATCTTGAACGGAGCCGTCCTCTGGCCGATCGCCCTCGTGATGGTCGCGGGCGCGACCGTGGGCGGCTACGCCGGGGCGCGCTTCGCCCGCCGCATCGGGAAGGAGAAGGCGCGCGCGGCCGTCGTCGTCATCGGCCTCGGCGTCACCCTGGTGCTCCTCCTCCAGCGGGCCTGATGCCGAGCTTCCGCGCCCGGTCGGCAACGAGCGAGAGGTGCGCGCGCACGCCCGCGTCGGTCGCGGCGAGGTCCCGGGCGCCATCGAGCGCCTCGGCGGCCAGGGCGCGCGCTTCGTCCTTCCGCCCGAGCGCGGCGAGGAGCTCTGCACGCAGGGAGACGAAGAGAGGTGCGACGTCGGGCGCCTCCCGCCCGACGCGCTCGACATCGACGAGAAGATGCGCCGCGGCCTCCCCCGAGGCACGCCGCGCCTCGAGGCCCCAGTACCGGACGAGCCCGATGTCGGCGACGCTGTCGGCATAGCGCGCCGGCCTGCGTCCGCTCCGCCAGGCGATGAAGGCGCGGGCCGCGGCCACGTCCCTCACGCGATCGGGGTAGCCCGCCTCGAAACGATCGGCCTCGGCCGCCGCGTCGTCCCAGCGCCCCGCCTCGCCGAGCGCGAGGACGACCCCCAGCATCAGGTCGCGCGGGTAGGTCCCCATCCGTGCGTAGTCGCCCCGGCCTGTCAGGCCCCGGCGATACCAGGCGACCGCCCGGGCGAGGTCCCCCCGGAGGTGGAACGCCCTCCCCGCCTCGAGCGCGATCCGCGCCGGCTCGACCGACCTCTCGAACGAGGCACCCCAGGCCGCGTCGGCCTCCCCCGGCTGCCACGCGTCCAGGAGGGCGCGGGCCCTCGCGCGCGCGATCCACTGCCCCAGCGGGGCGTCTCCCGCCGCGCGCGCCTTCTCGAGCGCCCGCTCCACGGCCGCGAGCGCTTCCCGGGCGAGGCCCGCTCCGCGCAGCCGCATCCCCTCGCGGAGAAGCTCGTACGCCGCCTCCCGCGCGTCAGAGCGCCGTTTCGACTCGCCGGGCTCGCGCGGCCCGCGCGGGAAGCCGTCGAGCGCGAGCTCGACCTGCCGCGGGCCCCACGCTCCCACGCGGAGAGAACCGCCCGCGGCCTCGAGCACCTGCCCCTCGCCGCCATCGAAGACGGCGTCCGGGACG
>CAZWRQ010000155.1:0-11775 GCA_964636395.1 uncultured Holophagales bacterium | reverse complement strand
CGCGATCTCCCTCGAGGACCTGCTCCACGTCCCCGTCCCGGACGCGTCCGGGACGACCGGCTCCGCGCCGTGACGCGCCGGCGGCCCGTCTACCTGGACCACCAGGCGACGACGCCGCTGGACCCGCGCGTCCTTCAGGCGATGCTTCCCTGGCTGACGGAGGAGTTCGGCAACGCCGCCTCCCTCCAGCACGCCTTCGGCTGGACGGCCGAAAGCGCCGTGAACGCCGCGCGCGAGGAGATCGCCGACGCGCTCGGCGCCCAGCCCCGCGAGATCGTCTTCACGTCGGGGGCGACCGAGGCGAACAACCTCGCGATCCTCGGCTGCGCTCGCGCCTCCCGCGGGCGAGGCGCGCACGTCGTCACCTCCGCCGTCGAGCACCGCGCCGTCCTCGACCCGTGCCGCGCCCTCGAGCGGGAGGGCTTCGAGGTGACCGTCCTCCCGCCCGACCGGGAGGGACGCGTCTCGCCGGAGAGCGTCGAGGCGGCGCTGACCGACCGGACGGTCCTCGTCAGCGTGATGGCCGCGAACAACGAGGTCGGAACCCTTAACCCGGTCGACCGGATCGCCGCGCTCTGCGCAGAGCGAGGGATCGCCTTCCACACCGACGCGGCCCAGGCGTTCGGGAAGGTTCCGCTCGCGGTCGGAGGGGGCGTCGCCCTCGCCTCCCTGAGCGCCCACAAGCTCTACGGACCGAAAGGGATCGGCGCCCTCTACGTCCGTTCCCGGCCTCGCGTGCCTCTCTCCCCGATCCTGCACGGCGGAGGGCACGAGCGGGGCCTCCGGTCGGGGACGCTGAACGTCCCCGGGGTCGCCGGCTTCGCGGCGGCGGTCCGGATCGCGCGGCGGGAGAGGGAGGCGGAGGCCGATCGCCTCGGGAGGCTACGGGACCGGCTCGCGGCCACGATCCGCGCCTCGCTCGACGGCGTCGTATCAAACGGTCCGCCCTCCGGGCCGGACCGTCTCCCGGGCAACGCGAGCCTTTCGTTCACGGGGGTCGACGGCGCCCGGCTCGTCGCCACGCTCCGCGGCGTCGCGGTCTCATCCGGCTCGGCCTGCACGACGGCGACCGGGGAGCCGAGCCACGTCCTCCGCGCCCTCGGCGTGCCGGAGCCCCTCGCGAAGGCGACCCTCCGCTTTGGCGTGGGCCGCTTCACGTCCGAAGGCGAGATCGACGAAGCCGCGGCCGAGGTCGTCGCCGCGGTCCGCCGCCTCCGTTCCGAGAACCCGTCGCTCCGGGACTAGAATCCGCTCCGTTCCGAATGTCGAGACTTCTCGTGGCCGCGCTCGCGGCCCTGCTGCTCCTTCAGGCTCCGGCCACGGGGTCGTGGTGGAAGCGGCGCCGGCCGACGCCGACGCCGACTCCGACCGCGACTCCGACTCCGCCGGCCACGCCGACACCGGCGGCCGTGGAGCCGGAGCCGTCCCCCGCATCGCCGACGTCAGAAGCCGTCGCGGTGGAGGCGCCCATCGCGCCGCCGGTGCCGACACCGACGCCTGCGCCGACGCCGACCGCAACGCCTCGGCCGACGCCGACCCCGGTCCCGACCGGGACGCTGCGCGTGAAGGTCCTCGTCACGGGCGCCGACGGGCGCACGCTCCCCGCACCCGAAGCGGTCGTCTGGCTCCCGGGAAGCCGCGGTCGCCGTCCGGCGCCGCCCCCGAAGATGGCCTCCCGCGACAAGCGGTTCGAGCCGCGCGTCCTCGCCGTGCCGAAGGGGGCCGCCGTCTCCTTCCCGAACTTCGACAAGATCTTCCACAACGTCTTCAGCCTGTCGGAGCCGGGGCGATTCGACCTCGGCCTCTACAGGAACGGCGCGGCGCGGACCGCCCGCTTCGAGGAGCCGGGCGTCGTCCGCGTCTACTGCAACATCCACCCGCAGATGGCGGCCTACGTCGTCGTCCTCGACGGCGAGCTCCACGCGCAGGCAAACGCCGACGGCGTGGCGACGATCGCGGCCGTCCCGGCGGGGCGGCACGCCGTGAAGGTCTGGGACGAGAGGGGCGGCGAATGGAGCGGGACAGCTGCCGTGACGGCTGGAGGGACGACGGACGTTTCGGTCTCGCTCGACGCCACGAAGTGGAAGGAGCTGCCGCACAAGAACAAGTACGGCAAGGACTACCCGCCCCCGAGCGACGATGAGAACCGCTACTGACGCCCCGTCGCCCGACGACGTCCCGACCGTTGTCGCCCCGCGCGGCGGCTCCTACGGGGCGTCGGGGCCGCCGCTCCGCGGACCGGGTCCGCCGAGGCCGGGAGGGCTTCGCCTCCGGACGCAGTTCTTCCTCGCTGCGGCGCTCCTCGTCGTCGTGACGCTCGGAGCCGCGGTGGCGCTCTCGACCTGGCGCGCGAACCGGATCGCCGAGGAGAGCATCCGGGAAGCGCTCCGGACGATCCCGGGAGACGTCGCCGTCTACCGGACCGGCCTCGAGTCCCAGCTCGAGGCGACGCTCCGGTCCGTCGCAGAAGAGCCAGGGATCAAGGCGATCTTCGACTCCCCGGCCGCCACCGTCTGGGACACCGCGAAGGACAAGGCCGCGATCCTGAACGCGAGGACTTTCTTCTTCTTCGACCGGGGCGGCGTCCTCATCGCACGGAGCGACCGGCCCCCGAGCGAGGAAGAGCGTCGCTCGTTCCGCGAGGTCGCCTGGGTCTCCTCGCCGCTCGAGGAGTGGACGGAGTCTTCGGCGACGATACGGGAGGGGGCGGCGCTCGCCGTCGTCGCGGCAGCCCCGGTCGTCGCCGGAGATCCGGAAAAGGGGGAAGCACGTCTCGTCGGCGTCGTCGCCGCGTCGGTCCCGCTCGACGTGACACGGGCGCGCGAGCTGCGCGACCTGACGGGGGGGCAGGTCGCCTTCGTCGCCGAGACGGGGAAGAAGGGGGAGCCAACGAAGCTCGAGGTCGCGGCCGCGACGGAGGGGTTCGGGGCCGCGAGCCTCCTGCCGGCGCTCGCCCGCGACCCGTCGGGTCTCGCCCACCTGCTGGACGGGAACGCCGACGCCGCTCCGCTCGACCTCCTCGTCGGAGGCGACCGGCGCGTCGTCAAGGCGGTTCCGCTCCGCTCGGCGCGGGGCGAGACGCTCGGCGCCGTCGTCGTCTCGCGCTCGCGCGACGAGGAGACGGCCGCGTTCCGAAAGATCCGCGAGACGCTCCTCCTCGTCGGCCTCGGCATCCTCCTCGTCTCGGTCCCGGTCAGCTTCCTCCTCGGGGGCCGGATCGCCCGGCCTCTGCAGCAGCTCGCTTCGGGCGCCATCGCCGTCCGCGACGGGAACCTCGACGTGAAGCTCCCGTCGGGCGGGAGCGGAGAGGTCGGCGTCCTCGCCCGCGCCTTCGAAGCCCTCGTCGGAGAGCTTCGCGAGAAGCGCCAGCTCGAGGAGCTTCTCGCCGAGATGCGCCGGCGCCCGGCCGACGCCACGCGGGGACCGGCCCCGGCCTCCGCAACCGCGGCCGGGACGCTTCCCGCGGCCGCCGCCCTGGCGGCGGCGAGGGGGCCCCGCGTCGGAGCGCTCTTCGCCGGGCGCTACGACGTCGTCTCCGTCCTCGGCCGCGGAGGAATGGGATCGGTCTACCAGGTGCTCGACCGGGAGCTGGACGAGGAGGTCGCGCTGAAGGTCCTCACCCCGGAGGCGTTCTCCGAGGGGACGCACGCGACCCAGACGCTGAAGCAGGAGATCCGGCTCGCGAGGAAGATCACGCACCCGAACGTCGTCCGGACGCACGACCTCGGCGAGGCGGACGGCGTTCGCTTCCTGACGATGGAGTACGTCCCCGGCACGACGCTGCGGGAGGTGCTCGATCGGCGGGGCTTCGTGGCCCTCGCCCCGGGACTCCAGATCGGGAAACAGCTCTGCCGCGGCCTCTCGGCCGTCCACGAGGCGGGGATCATCCACCGCGACGTCAAGCCGCAGAACATCATGGTCCTGCCGAACGGCGTCGTGAAGCTGATGGACTTCGGAATCGCCCGGACCGACGAGGGTGGGGACGCCGCCCTCGACGGCCACACCGTCGGCACGCCGTACTACATGAGCCCGGAGCAGGCGCTGGGACAGCGGCTCGACGCGCGCAGCGACCTCTACACCGTCGGCGTCGTCCTGTTCGAGCTCTTCACCGGGGAGCGCCCCTTCCCGGGGACCGACGCGGCGACCGTCATGCAGCGCCACGTCGCGGCGCAGCCTCCGCGTCCCTCCTCGCTCCGGCCCGAGCTGCCGGAGTACCTCGACCGGATCGTCCTCGCGTGTCTGGCCAAGCGGCCCGAGCGGCGCCCGGCGAACGCCGCCGACCTCTACTCCGCGCTCACCCGCGTTGCGGCGTAGCCCGGCGTCCGCCGCGAGGCGGCGCGGACCCCGGCGCGGACGTCTTTCGGCGGGGCGGGCGCGCCGCCCCGAGCCGCTCCTCGAGCTCGGCGATCCTCCCCTTCAGGGCCGCGACGTCCTCGGCCGGCTCCGGCTTCGCTGCGGGAGCCGCCTTCACCTTGAGACCTTCGAGCGTCCTCTCCAGGAACGGCAGGACGTGCGCGAGCGGCGGGAACGCCTCCTTTGCGCCCCGCTGCGCCGAGAGCGCCGCGTCGGCGTACCAGACGACGAAATCGCGGAAGGCGCGGTCGGAAGCGACGACCAGCTCGCGCAGGAACGGGATCGGGAGGTCGCCCCGCTTCGCCCGCGCGTCCTCGTGGATGATCTGCGTCAGGATCACCGCCGTGATGTCGTCGCCGCTCTTGGCGTCGACGACCTGGACCTCGGTCCCCTCCCGGATCAGCTGCGCGATCTCCGGCAGGTTGACGTAGCGGCTCGAGGAGGTGTCGTAGAGACGGCGGTTCTCGTACTTCCGGACCACGACGGGCTGGGTCATGACGCTTCCTCCGGGGGTTGTGCGGGGATTGTAGGGGAGGCGGGCGCTATTCCGGCGAGCGTCGGGCGGTTCCCCGGCCGCCTCGCGCCGCGGGCGCGAGCCTTGGTAGGATCCGGCCACCGTCGGAAGGAGGCCTCCCATGCGCGCTCGAGCACGCCTCGCGTCGAAGTGCATCGTCCTCGCTCTTCTTGCGATCGCGTCGCCTGCGGCGACCGCCCAGGAATCGGGCGGCCTGACGACCGGCGACGGCCGCTTCCGCCTGAAGGGGGAGGTCAAGGTCCACTTCCGCCACTCGAAGGACTATTACGTGACGGTCGGCCGGATCGGGAACGTCCACATCGACCAGAGGACGACCGACCCGGGGGGCTCGTTCGAGGTCTCGACGGTCAACCTGATCGGCGAGGGGGATCTCACCGACGGCCTGAAGGCGAAGGTCGAGATCCACTTCATCGACCTCTACAACCGCAACCCCACCTCGACGGGCGACGAGGTGCGCGTGCGCGAGGCGTGGCTGCGGTTCGGAAAGCGCGTCGACGGGCTGAAGGCGTTCGAGGGGACGTCGCTCTACGTCCAGGCAGGGAAGGCTCCCCGATTCGCGAAGCAGACGACCCGGCGCCTCGAGAGCTACGGCCTCTGGGGCACCGCGGTCAACCGGTTCGAGGAGATCGGCGTCGAGGCGGGCGGGAGCCTCGGCAAGCACCTCTACTGGAGGGCGGCGGCGGCGAACGGGAACCCCCTCTTCCTGCGGGACACGAACTCGCTCGCCGGCGACAACGGGACGCCGGAGCGGGTGGATCTCGCGCGCCTCGGCGAGGCGCCCTACAACTCGGGCTTCCCGATCTTCTACGACGCGCAGGCGAACGACACGCGCCTCTCCGGCAAGGCGCAGGGCGGAGGCGGGCTCGGCGTCCGCTTCGTCTCGGACGACGGGAGGAAGGGGATCGACGTCCTCGGCTGGGTCTTCCACCGGAAGCTGGCGGACCGTGTGGACATCGAAGGGAGCCTCTACGGCGGCGACCTCGACCTCCTCGACGACGGGATGGCGGGGCAGGTGGACCTGCTCGACGGGCGCGACAAGACCGAGGCGGGCGTGAACGTCGAGGCGCGCTGGGAGCGCCTCTCGCTCTTCGGCCAGTACGTTCGGCAGGAGGTCGCCGGCCTCGTGAGGAAGGGGTTCGAGGCCGAGGCGTCCTACCGCATCCCGCTGAACGGGCTCTTCGCCGTCGGCGACCAGCCGTGGTTCAACTGGATCCAGCCGGCCGTCCGCGTCTCGCGGATCGAGAACGACTTCTTCGTCCCCGCCGGCTCGTTCTCTCCGTCCTTCGCTTGGGACTGGACGAAGATCGACGCCGGCTTCCGCGTCGGGATCGTCCGGAACGTCGATCTGACCGCCGAGTACGCCCGCCACGACATGGAGGTCTGGGGGAAGACGCTCCACCCCGACGAGCTCCTGGTGACGCTTCGGGCCGGCTTCTGACCGGGCCGGACCGGCGGCGCCGGGAAGGCGGCTCCCGTGGCCTCAGGCCCGCCCGGCGAACTCCAGCGTCTCGGTGTGGACCTTCACCCGGTCCCCTTCCTTGACGAAAAGGGGGACGCGGATCTCCATTCCCGTCTCGAGCGTCGCGGCCTTCGTCACGCCGCCGCTCGACGTGTCGCCGCGGTGGCCGGGTTCGGTGTAGGTCACGGTCAGCTCCACGTGCGACGGGAGGTCGAGGTCGATCGGGTTGCCGTTGAACTTCAGCAGCCCGACGACGGTGTTCTCGACGAGGAGGAGCTTGTTGTCGCCGATCATCTCCGCCGAAAGCGTGAGCGTCTCGTACGACTCCTGGTCCATGAAGTGGAACCCGTCGGCGTCGGAGTAGAGGTAGGTCGCCTGGACCTTGCCGAGGTCCGGCTCCTTGAACTTCTCCCCCGCCTTGAACGTCTTGTCGAAGACGGCCCGGGTCTTCAGGTTCCGCATCTTCAGGCGGACGAGCGTCTGCCCGCCCCGCGCGGTCGGGGTCGAGACCGTGACGTCGAGGCAGAGGTACGGGTCGTCCTCGTGCTCGAAGAAAGTCTTCCGCTTGATGTCGATCGCTTCGATGAGACTCGCCATGTGTCCTCTTCGCCGCGCCGGGAATGGACCCGCGGCCGGCCGGGGCGGGATTCTAGGGCCTCGGCCGTCCCGGCGCCGGACGACGGGGGCGACCGCGGGCCCCGAACGGCGGAGCCAACGACGGTGCCAGGCGTGAAATCGTGTATTGTCGTCGACAATACACGATTTCACGCCTGGCACCGGAATGGGAGCGGGGCGCGCCGCATAATCCGCGCCGTGCCGGGCCGGAGGGACCCTCTCCTCGAAAAGGTCGCCGCCGCGCCCACCGTGGCGGGGCTCCTCTCGCGTCTCGAGGCCCGGGTCCTCGAGGACGCCGCGGGAGGGGTGTCGCTCGTCGGTGCCCCGCAGGGCCTCGTCCCGTACCTCTTCGGCGCCGCCTCCGCGGCCCTCGGCCTGAAGTGGGTCGTCGTCTGCGCGCACGAGCGCGACGCCGCCGCCCTCCAGCGCGACGCGACCGCCGTCTTCGGAGCGGATCGAATCGCGTGGTTCCCGGCGCCGTCGCTGACGCCCTACCAGGGGATCCCTCCCTCGCTGAAGGTCCGGAGGGAGGAGTACGGGGCTCTCGCGCGGCTCGCCGAGGGGAGCGTCGAGCTCCTCGTCGTCCCGGCCCGCGCCCTCCTCCGGATCCTGCCGAGCCCCGAGGCCGTGCGGAAGCGGAGCCTTACGGTCGCGGCCGGAGACAGGCTCGACGTCGGCCGTCTCGTCTCCGCGCTCGTCGCCGAGGGGTACGCGCGGGCCGACCTCGTCACGGAATGCGGCGACCTCGCCGTTCGCGGCGGCCTGGTCGACGTCTTTCCCCCGAACCTCCCCGGTCCGGTCCGGATCGAGCTCGGGTTCGAGGAGGTCGAGTCGGTCCGGATGTTCGACCCCGACACGCAGCGCTCCACGGGGCTCCTCGACCGGGTGCTCCTCCCGCCGATGACGGCGACGCCCGACACGCACCGGAGCCGCGCGCAGGCGCTCGAGGTCCTCGCCGCCTGCCGGACGGAGGACGACGAGCCCCCGATCCCGCGGGACCCCGACGCGCCCCGGAAGCAGGACGGCCTCGAGGAGCTCCTCCCGCTCCTCGCGGGGACAGCGGCGCCCGCGTCGATCCTCGACCACGCCCCGTCGTTCGCGCTCGCGGTCGACGACCCCGTGGCGGTTGCCGAGGAGCTCGCCCGCGCGGCCGACCTCCTCCGGCTCGACTACGAGAAGGTGCGCAAGCAGGGGAAGGCGCTTCCCGACCCGATCCGCCTCGCCGGCGACCCGGACCGAACGGCGGAGCTCGTCCGCTCCCGCGCCCTCGTCGCCTTCGCGCCGACCGTGCCGGAAGGGGAGCCGGTCACGATCGGGGCCGAAGCGGTCCTCTCCTTCGAGGACCGCCTCCCCGACGCGCCGCGCGAGATCGAGCGGGCGCGGCGCGACGGCCTCGCCGTCGTCCTCTCGGCACCTTCGAAGGGGGAGCGCGAGCACCTCGCCCGGCTCCTCGCCGAGTACGAGGTCGACTTCGCGGGGGCGGACGGGGACGTCACGGCGCCCCTGGCGCCGGGGGCCTGCCGCATCGTCGAGGGAGGGCCGGCGAGCGGCTTCCTCTTTCGCTCCGCCGGCCTTCTTCTCCTCACCGCCGCCGACGTCCTCGGCGAGCCGCGCGCCGCCGCGCCGCGCCGGAAGGCCGCGTCCGAGGCCTTCCTCTCGGACCTGCGCGACCTGAAGCCGGGGGACGTCGTCGTCCACCGCGACTACGGCCTCGGCCTCTTCCGGGGGCTGGTGACGATCCGGGACGGCGAGGTGGACCGCGAGATGGTCGACCTCCGCTACGCGGGGGACGCCAAGCTCCTCGTCCCGGTCGAGCGGCTCGACCTCCTCCAGAAATACCAGAGCGGCGGCGAGGGGCCGGCCCCGCCCCTCGACAAGCTCGGAGGCGCCGGCTGGGCGAAGCGGAAGGCGTCCGTCCGGAAGGCGGTCAAGGACATCGCCGAGCAGCTCCTGAAGCTCTACGCCCGCCGCGCCACGACGCCGGGGCACGCGTTCTCGAAGGACTCGCCGTGGCAGAAGGAGTTCGAGGAGGCGTTCGAGTTCACGGAGACCCCCGACCAGCTCTCGGCGATCCGCGACCTGAAGCGCGACATGGAGTCGGAGAAGTCGATGGACCGCCTCCTCTGCGGCGACGTCGGCTACGGGAAGACCGAGGTCGCGATGCGGGCCGTCTTCAAGTGCGTCCTCGACGGCAAGCAGGCGGCGATCCTCGCTCCGACGACGATCCTCGCCGACCAGCACCATCGGACCCTTCGCCGCCGCTTCGCCGCATTCCCGGTGACGATCGACCTCCTCTCCCGCTTCCGCACGTCCGACGAGCAGAAGGAGGTCGTGAGGCGCCTCGCAGAGGGGACGCTCGACGTCGTCGTCGGGACGCACCGGATCCTCTCGAAGGACGTCTCCTTCAAGGACCTCGGCCTCGTCGTCATCGACGAGGAGCAGCGCTTCGGCGTCGCCCAGAAGGAGAAGCTGAAGGAGCTGCGCGCCTCGGTGGAGGTCCTCTCGATGTCGGCGACGCCGATACCGCGTTCGCTGAACCTCGCGCTCGGAGGGATCCGCGACCTCTCGGTCATCGAGACGCCGCCGAAGGACCGCCTCGCGATCTCGACGCACGTCGTCCCGCAGGGAGACGAGGTCGTGCGGGAGGCGATCCGCGCCGAGCTCGACCGGGGCGGGCAGGTCTACCTCGTCCACAACCGGATCGAGGGGCTCGGCGTCTGGCGCGAGCGGCTCGCCGAGCTGGTCCCGGAGTGCCGGGTGGTCGTCGGGCACGGCCAGATGTCGGAAGGGGAGCTCGAGCGGACGATGCGCGCCTTCACGACGCGCGCCGCCGACCTCCTCCTGGCGACGACGATCGTCGAGAACGGCCTCGACATCCCGACCGCGAACACGATGATCATCGACCGGGCCGACCTCTACGGCCTCTCGCAGCTCTACCAGCTGCGCGGCCGCGTCGGCCGGAGTGACAAGCCGGCCTCCTGCTGGCTCCTCGTCCCGCCCGGCGCGCCGCTGAGCGACGACGCGCGCCGGCGCCTCCGGGCGATCCAGGAGTTCTCGGACCTCGGGGCGGGATTCCGGATCGCGGCGAAGGACCTCGAGATCCGGGGCGCGGGAAACGTCCTCGGCGGGGAGCAGTCGGGGCACATCGACGCCGTCGGGTTCGAGACGTACGTCTCCCTCCTCGAGGAGGCGATCGGCGAGCTGAAGGGCGAGCCGGTCGCCGAGAAGCGGGAGGTCACGCTCCAGCTCGGCCTGCCGCTCGGCCTGCCGAAGAAGTGGATCGGAGAGGAGAGCCTCCGGATGGCGCTCTACAAGCGGCTCGCCACGGCCGACGGGATCGACGCCCTCGACGTCCTCGAGAAGGAGGCGACGGACCGCTACGGCGCGCCGCCGCACGAGTTCGCGCGGCTCCTCGGCCTCGGGCGGCTGCGTCTCCTCGCGCTCGACCTCGGTGTCCGCTCGCTCCAGCGCCGAGGCGCCGAGCTCGCCGTGACGCTCGACAAAGGACACCGCCTCGACCCCGAACGGCTCCTTGCGGCGATCCGGGCGAAGGGGCTCGCGGCGTCGGGGCCGGAGTCGTTCCGCGCGCCGGAGCTCTTCCGAGGGCTTCCTCCCGACACGGAGGAGGTCTGCGGCGTCGCGGGGCGCTTCCTCGTCTCCCTCGCGCGGCCCTCCGCGACGTACGCGCCGGGGCTCCTCGCCGCGTTCGGGGGAGGTCCGCGTTGAGGAGGGCCGCGATCCTCCTCGTCGTCCTCGTGGCGGCGCCCCTGGTCGTTTCCGGCTGCGCCCGGAAGGGGCCCCGGGCCGCCGCCCGGGCCTCCGTCGTCGCGATGGTCGGCGACGAGCCGGTGGAGGAGGAGGACTTCGAGAACTACGTCCGCGCAGCCGCGGGCGCAGGCCTCGGCCAGGTCTCCCCCCAGGTCGCATCGAGCCTCCTCGACCAGTACCTCGACGAGCGCCTCCTCGAGCGGGCCGTCGCCGAGGCGGAGCCCCCGCCGCGCGGGAAGACGGCGGCCGAGAGACGGGCCGAGGTCCTCGGCCGGGCGGCGCGCCTCGAGGAGATCACCGACGCCGACCTCCGGGCCGAGTACGACGCGGAACCGGCGCGGTGGGAGCACCCCCCGCTCGTGAGGATCTCGCAGATGATCCTTCCCGACCGGGCTGCCGCGGAGACGGCGCGGCGGCGGATCCTCGCGGGCGAGGCATGGGAGAAGGTCTCCAGGGAGGTGAGCCGCGCCCCGAACGCGGCGTCGGGCGGAGGGCTCGGATGGCTCTCGCGGACCGACCTTCCGGGCGAGTTCGAGAAGGCGATCTGGGGCCTTCCGGCCGGAGGGATGAGCCCGCCCCAGCCGGCCGGGCACGGCGTCCATCTCTTCCGGGTCGAGGAGCGCGCCGACGGGCGGGTCGTTCCGTTCGAGGAGGCTCGCCCGGCCCTCCGGCTCGCGCTTTCCGAGAAGCGGAGCAGCGAGGCGCTCGACCGGCTCCTCGCCGACGTCCGCAGGCGGCACCGCGTCGCGGTCATCGAGGAGCACCTCCCGTTCCCGTACGTCGGGGGGGCGGCCCGCTTTTCGCTAGACTCCGCGCCGTGACGCTCCACAGACGCCGTCCCGGCACCGCCGTCCTCGCCCTCCTCTCCGCTCTCGCGCTCCCCGCGGGCGCCGAGGTCCTCGAGCAGATCCTCGTCCACGTCAACGGCCGGATCGTCACTCAGAGCCAGCTCGACGATCGGGTGCGCGCGGTCCTCGCCGAGGCCCCGCCGGACCTCGACCCGGGACGCCGCGACGACATCCGGCGCGCCGCGCTCAAGGAGCTC
>CAZWRQ010000154.1:1840-11782 GCA_964636395.1 uncultured Holophagales bacterium | reverse complement strand
CCGGGCTCTCCGTTCCGACACGGTGCGTCTCCGGGGAGACGTCCAGGAAGCCGAGGCCGATCGCCTTGACGAGCGGACCCTGGTCGGACCGGCCGACGACGTCGACGGCGATCTCGGTCCCCGGCGGCACGAGCGCCTCCCGGAACTCGGGGACGGTCCACCAGAGGAGAGACGCGAGCTGCGCCCGCGTCAGCCGGCCGGACTGCGCGGCCGCGCGCGCAGCCTCCGGCAGGTTCTGGACCTTGAACTCGAGGCGCGCCTCCTCGGCTTTCGTCGCCGATGCCGGGTCCGAAGCGGAGGCCTCCTCGTAGAGCGTCGCCGCCTCGGCCCACCGTCCCGCCTTTGCGGCCGCGTCGCCTGCGAACGCCGCCACGGAGGCGTCGGAGGGGGCCTTCCGGCGGGCCTCGCGCGCCCAGGTCCAGGCGTCCTCGTGCCGGCCGCCGGCCGAGGCCGTCCTCGAGAGGAGGACGAGAGCGGCAGCCGACTCCGGCTCGAGCTGAAGCATGGAGTTCGCGTGGCGGCGGGCCGCGTCGAGGTCCCCCGCGGCGAGGGCCTCCTCGGCGGAGGCCCGCTTCGAGGCGGCGACAGAGGCTCGAAGGGCCTCGACCCGCCCGCGAGCGCGCGCTTCGGACGGGACCAGCCGCGAAAGAGCCCGGTAGGCCTCGAGCGCCGCCGACGTCTCTCCCTCTGCGGCGGCGAGGTCGGCTTCCGCCTCGAGGGCCGCGATCCAGGCGGGATGTGCCGCCCTCGCCTCGGCGAGGAAGCTCCGCGCCTCGTCACGCCGCCCCTCGGCGAGATCGAGGTAGGCGCGAGCGAGGCGGAGCGCCGGCGGAGCCCCGTCCTTGCGGAGAGAGAGCGCGCGGGACGCCGTCGCGACGTCGCCCCGGCGGAGCGCCATGACGGCCGCGTCGAGAGCCTTCGATTCCCGGGGGGTCGGCGCCGGCGCTGGGGCGCCCTCCCGCGGGTCGCGGAACGCGAAGGGGGCGTCTTCGGGAACCGTCGTCGCGGGCGGCGAAACCGTGGTGCAACCGCCCGCGACGGCGAGAAGGAACGCGACGAGGAGGCCGGCGGTCGGCAGCGCGCCGCGGGGCGGCCGGGACGGACGTCGACCGGTCGGGCTCAATCCGGTGACGGCCCTCAGGGGGCCGGCGCCGGCGCGGCCGGGCGGACGGCGGCCGTTGCGACGGAGGCGATGGCGTGCTTGTAGATCATCTCCTCGCGTCCGTCGACCTCGAGGACGACGGCGTACTTGTCGAATCGCCGGATGCGGCCCAGCCTCGTCCGCTCGGAGAGGAGGACCACCTCGACGAGGGTGTTCTCCTTGCGGAGCTGGTAGAAGAATCCGTCCTGGACGTTGATCGGAGGCTTGTTGATCATCGACGTCTCCCTTCGAAAAGATCAGGAGAAGAGCGGGCGGGACGCGGAGACGACCTTTTCGACGAGGTCGGACGCGTCGGCCCGGATAGGAAGAAGATCCGGCTCGGACCGGAACCAGGTTTCCTGCCGCTTCGCGTAGCGGCGCGTCTGGCGAATCACCGTGTCGGCCCAATCGGGAGGCGACAGCCGACCCTCGAGAAGGGCTGCCGTCTCGCGGTATCCGATGGCGGCCATGCCTGGAGCGCTCACCGGTACGCCCGCCTCGAGGAGGCGCCTCACCTCGCCGGCGAGCGGGGCCATGATGGAGTCTCGAAACCTCCGCTCGATTCTTCCATAGAGGACTGGGCGCGGCAACGTGAGGAGGACCTTCACGGACGGTCCGTCCCATCGCTCGCCCGGCCGCTCGCGGAAGAGCTCCGAAGGGCGCCGCCCCGTCGAGACGGCGATTTCCAGGTATCGAATGGCACGCGCTCCGTCCCTTAGCGAGATCCGTGCCCCGCTCTGGGGGTCGAGGAGCGAGAGCGCGCGAACGAGCCACGACGCGCCCCGGCGCGCCTCGACGAGGCGGAGCGCCTCGCGCAGGCGCTCGTCCCGCGGAGGGCCGACGAAGAGCCCTTCGAAGAACGCGCGGACGTAGAAGCCCGTCCCCCCGCAGAGGATCGGAAGCTTCCCTCTCGAGAGGATCTCCCGAGCCGCCGCGCGGGCGAGGCGGGCGAACTCCCCCGCGCTGAACGGCTCGGTCGGCTCCTTCAGGTCGATCAGGTGGTGCGGAACGCGGCGCCGGTCCTCGAGCGTCGGCTTGGCCGTGCCGGCGTCGACCCCCCTGTAAGCCGTGAACGCGTCCGCCGAGATCACCTCCCCGCCGAGCCGGAGGGCCGCCTCTACGGCGAGCGCCGACTTCCCCGTCGCCGTCGCACCGACGATCGCGAGGACGCCGCGCGGGGTCGTCACGGAATCCCTCCGGGGAGGCCCGCGAACGGGCGCGAGGGGAAGATCCTCCCGTCGCGGAAGAGCAGCGCGACGTCGCCGTGCCGGTCGGTGCGGAAGACGCGCGCTCCCGAGGACTCCAGGCGCTCGATCACCTCGCGTCCCGGATGGCCGAAACGGTTCCGGCGCCCGGCGCTGACGAGGGCGATCCGCGGCCGGACCTCCGCGAGGAGCTCCTCGGTCGTGGAAGTTCGGCTCCCGTGATGAGGGACCTTCAGGACGTCGGCCGAGAGGTCGACGCCGCGGCCGACGAGGTCGGCCTCCGCGAGGGCCTCGACGTCGCCCGTCAGGAGAACCCGCCGTCCCCCCAGCCGCGCGGCGACGACGAGGGAGCCGTTGTTCTCCGGCGCGCGGGGATAGCTCTCCGGCCCCGGGTGGAGCACCTCGAACTCGACTCCGGCCGCCCGGAAACGGTCGCCCGCGCCGAGCGCCTCGACGGGCGGGCGGCCGCCCGAGACGGCTTCGAGCGCCTCGTCCAGGAACGGGTTACGCGGGGCGCCCCGCGGCAGGTAGAGGCGCTCGACGGGGACGAGCCGCAGCAGCGCCACGAGCCCTCGCGAGTGGTCGGGGTGCGGGTGCGACAGGACGACGGCGTCGAACGAGACCGCGCCGAGCTCGGCGAGCCGCGGGAGGAGACGCGTCCGGCCGAAGTCGTACGCGGCGTCGAACGTCCCTCCCCCGTCGACGAGGACGCGCCCCGCCTGCGTGACGAGGAGGAAGGAATCTCCCTGTCCGACGTCGAGCGCGACGAGCCGCGCCTCGCCGGGGCGCGCGGCCGTCGAGGGGCGGGCCGAGACGAGGAAGACGAGGGCGACGGCCCCGCCGAGCGCGGCACGTCGGGGGGCTCGGCTCCGAAGGGCGCCCGCTGCGGCGAGGAGAAGACCGAGCAGCGCGGCGACTGCGAACGGAGGCGTGGGGACGACGCGCACCGCGCCGAGCGCGTCGAGGAGACGGAGGAGGCCGAGCATCGTCCCGGAGAGGAGCGAGAGCGGGGCGAGGGCGAGGGAGGCGACGACCGGTCCGGCCAGGAGGAGCGGCAGGAGGAGGACGGCCGCGAAGAGGAAGGCGCTCGCGAGCGGCACGACGAGGAGGTTCGAAAGGAGCGCGACGAAGGGGACGACGTGGAAGACGGCGGCCTGGATCGGGAAGACGCAGAGCTCGGCGCCCAGCGTCGCTGCGAGGCCGTCGGCGAGATACGCCGGGAGCCGCTCCCGGAGCGGACGCGCAAAGAGAGGTGCGAGAGCCGCGATGCCGAAGACGGCGGAATAGGTGAGGAGGAAGCCGACGTCGAAGAGCGAGGAGGGGTCGAGCGCCAGAAGGAGGAGCGCGGAGAGGCCGAAGACCTGCCCGGGCGACGTCGGGCGCCCGAGGATGCGCGACCCTAGGTAGAGCCCGATCATGAGAGCCGCGCGCAGGACGGGAGCACGGCCGCCGGTGAAGGCGGCGAATGCGGCCGTGGCGAGGAGAACGATCGCGTCTCGCACGACGGGGCGCGGCCGGAAGGGACGGAGCAGGGCGGCGAGGCCGAGCGCCAGGAGCCCGACGTGGAGGCCGGAGATCGCGAGGACGTGCGCCACGCCGCCGTCCCGGAACGCGGAGACGGTGGACGGGGAGAGTCGGTCGGTCTCCCCCAGGAGAAGGGCCCTGGCGAGAGCCGCGGCCTCGCGCTCGCCGGGCGAGGCGCCCTCGAGCCCGATCTCGAGCCGCCGGCTCGCGGTGCGGTGGAGGCGCGCGAGGAGGCCGAGCGCGCCCCGGGGGCCGTCGAGGACCTCGATCTGGTTGGCGGACTTCTGCGGCACGCGCGGCTCGGGGGCGAGGACGAACGGGCTCTGCGGGATCGAGCCGAGGTCGGGCAGACGGAGGGGACCCCGCAGGCGCACGAGGTCGCCGTATCCGGCGTGCGCGCCGGGGTCCGTCTCCCCCGCCACGCTCACCACGAGGCGGCCGGGCAGCTCCACGCTCTCGCCCTCTCGCCGGGCCTCCTCGACCGCCAGACGCGCGGACCAGAGCGAGCCGCTTCGCGTCCAGTACGTGACGAGCCGGCCCCGAACCTCGAAGAGATCGTCCTCCCCCGCGGATGCGGCGGTCTGGCGCGCCGCCTCCCGGTCGACGACGAGCACGGGGCGTGAGCGTGCGAACGACAGGAGGGCCACGAGGAGGAGGCCGCCGCAGGCCGCGAGCGGGCGTGGTCCGTGCAGCCCCGCGAAGACGGCCGCGCCGGAGCCGAGAGCGAGGGCGAGCATCGCGTTCGGGGAGGGCGGGAGCGGCAGTGCGACGGCGAGGAGGATCCCCGCGGCGAAGGCGAGGGCCGCCGGGACCGCCGGCGACGGCGCCCGGAGCGACCACGAGCGCCTCATCCGCGCCTCTCGAGCCTCGCGAGCGTCTCGACGTGGTGCGTGCCGGGGAAGAGGTCCAAGAGCGTCAGGGAGGAGACGCGGTACCGCGGGAGGAGGGCGGCGAGGTCTCTTGCGAACGTGGCGGGGTCGCACGAGACGAGGAAGAGGCTCCTCGGCGCGATACGGAGGAGCGCCTTCCGGACGCCGGGCGCGAGACCCTCGCGCGGCGGATCGGCGAAGACGACGTCGCGCCGCTCCCGTTCCCGGTGGAGGTGCTCCTCGACCCGCCGACCGACGGCGCGCCCCCGGCCGGGAAGCCCCTCGCTCTTCCACGCCGCGAGGTTCACGACGAGGTCCGCCCCGGAGGAGGGGTCGGACTCCACCGCGTCGGTCTCGAAACCGGCCTCCAGGAGCGCGCGGGTCAGGAACCCGGCGCCGGCGTAGAGGTCGAGGGCTCCGCGCGAGACCCCGTCACGGGCCGCGTCCCGCGCGGCGGCCCGCGCCTCCTCGAGGAAGGAGTCCAGGAGGAACCGGTTCGCCTGGAAAAACGAGGAGACCGACACGCGGAACGGCGCTCCCGCGACGACGAGCCGGAGCGACGACGCGCCGCGCGAGGCGGTGAGTCGACCGGAGAAGAGGACCCGGACGCCGTCCAGCGGACCGTGCAGCGCCGCGGCGATCCGCTCGGGGTCGGGGAGGGCCCTGTCGAACCGGAGCTCTCCGAGGAGAGGAGAACCGTCGTTTCCCTCGAGCGTCTGCAGCTCGCACTCGGGGACGCTCGCGGCGGCGAGCGACTCCCGGACGGCCGGCACGCGCTGGAGAAGAGCCGCCGAGACGACCTCGCACGATTCCAGGTCGGCGACGCTCGAGGAGGCCCGTCCGAGGAATCCGAGCGCCCCGCGGCCGTCCCAGCGGAGACGGCTTCGGAGCCGGTAGTTTCGCGGCGACGCGACGAAGCGGAACCCGGGTATCTCGGCGTCCGGGACTCGCCCGATCCGGCGGAGGGCGTCTCGTACGAGCTCCTCCTTCAGCGGGCCGTGCGATTCGATACGGGCGGCCGGCCAGTCGCATCCGCCGCACGCCCCGTCCCGGGCGAGAGGACAGACGTGCTCTGCCGGCCTGCGATGCGGCCCGGGCGAAAGGAGGGAGAGGACCTCGCCGCGAAGGAGCCGGGGACCGTCGCTTCGCGGCTCGACGAGGAGGCGGTCGCCCGGCAGCCCGCCCGCGACGAGGACGACCGCGCCGTCGAGGCGCGCGAGGCCGCTTCCTCCCGGGACGACGCGCTCCACGGTGACTTCGCGCGCCATGGCTCAGCCTCCGAGCAGCGTGAGCGCGGGGAGGCCGAACCGTCGGCGCAAGGCGCGCGCCCGCAGAGCGCGCTGGATCCGTCCCCGTGCCTCCTTCGAGAGGGCGGTGAGGTCGCCCGCCTCCTCCTCGACCGACCGTTCGAGCGCCGCCTGGTCCGCTTCTCCGAGCGCCTTCTCGAGCTTCTTCACGAGCGTCTTCTCCAGCCCCTTCAGGCTCTCCTCGAGCGATTCGAGTCCGGCGGCGGGGTCGAGCGCGCCGAGCGCGGAACGGGCCGCGCCCAGGGCGGCGCGGACGACGGCCGGATCGGTGTCCGTGGGAGCTCTCCCCTCCGCCGCTCCGAGCGCCTCGAGGAGGGCGGCGAGCCGGGGGGCCGCGTCGAGGGTGTCCGCCGGCGGCTCCGTCCGCGGGCCGTGCGACCCCACGAGACCGCGCCGCTCCATCTCCCAGAGGACCTCGACGGCGTTCGCGCAGTACGAGAGACTGGAGATCTTCGAGAGGTCTCCGCGCGCGCGCTTCCTCTCGAAGGCCTCGCGGACGGCCCGGATGACGGTGCCGGAGGGGACGCCGCTCTCGCGCCAGCCGCAGATGAGCCGCCAGTCCTTCGGCGAGAGGAGGAAGGGCGTCCCGCGTTCGGCGATGAAGGCCTCCTCGACACGCGTGCCGTAGGAGGCCTCGTCCTCCGCCCCGTCAGGAGCGCCGGGGAGGGCGGGCGTCGGCGTTCCGGTCATGGAGGATCTTCAGCCCGCGCAGCGTGAGGTCGGGGTCGACGAGGGCGAGGTCGGGCGACGCGGAGGCGTAGAGGGGCGCGAGGCCCCCGGTGGCGACGACCTTCATCCCGGGCTCGCCCAGCTCGGCCCGGATCCGTGCGACCAGCCCTTCGGCCTGCGCGAGGACGCCCCAGTAGAGGCCCGACTGGATGCTCTGGGCCGTGTTCTTGCCCACGACCTTCTCCGGGCGGTGGAGGTCGACGCGCGAGAGGCGCGCGGCGCGGGAGAAGAGCGCGTCGGCGCTGATGCCGGGCCCCGGGCAGATGACGCCGCCGAGGTAGTCGCCCGAGGCGGAGACGACGTCGAACGTCGTCGCGGTGCCGAAGTCGACGACGATACACGGGGCGCCGTACCGCGCGACGGCCGCGACGGCGTTGACGATCCTGTCCGCGCCCACCTCGGAGGGCTGGTCGTAGAGGATCTTCATCCCCGTCTTCACGCCCGGCGCGATGAAGAGCGGGTCGATGCCGAAAGCGTCGCGGCAGGCGGCGCGGATCGGAAAGTCCTGGGGAGGGACGACGGAGGAGACGATGACGTCGTCGACCTCGCCGACCTTCCGCCCCTTCCCCTCGATGACCGCGCGGAGGTAGAGGGCGTGCTCGTCCGACGTCCTCTCCCGGACCGTCGTCAGCCGGGCCGTGGCGACGAGCGCGTCCTCCTCGAAGAAGCCGAGGACGGTGTTCGTGTTCCCGACGTCGAGGGCGAGGAGGAGTCCCATTCGTCCCTCAGAACCGGGTCACGTCGCCGGAGATCAGCTCCGCGACGCCGGTCTCGGTCTCGAGCCGGAGGAGGCCGTCCGCCGTCAGCCCGCGGTAGCGCCCGGCCACGACCCGCTCCCCGTCGCGGACCTCGAGCAGGTCGCCTTCGCGGTGGTGCGTCACCGCGGCGAACGCCGCGGGGAGGTCGTCGATCTCTCCCCCGAGGCTCTCGTCGAGAGCGGAAAGGACCGCGACGAGCGGGAGGTCGCCGCGAAGCGCCGCCCCGTCGACCCCTTCCAGTGCGAGCGACGTCGCGGAGGCGAGCCCGAGGTCGTCCAGCTCCGCGCGGGTCGTCGAGACGTTCAGTCCGACGCCGACGACGACGTAGCCCGCTCCGTCGGGCAGGGCCCTCCCCTCGACGAGGATCCCGGCAAGCTTCTTCCCGCGGCAGAGGAGGTCGTTCGGCCATTTCAGCCGGAGCTCGACGCCCCACGTCGCGGAGAGCGCCCGCGCGAGCCGGATTCCCGCGGTCACCGGGACTCGGATTCGGTGCGGCCCCTCGGGCCAGGGGGCGACGAGCGAGACCGCGACGGCCCCCTCGCCGGTCGTCGACCAGCTTCGCCCCGCGCGCCCCTTCCCCGCCGTCTGCCGGCGGGCGGCGACGCAGGTCGGGAGGAGGTCCGTGTCCTCGGCGACCATCTTCTCGACGAGGGCCCGCGCCACGTCGTTCGTCGACGCCGTCTCCTCGAGGAGGACGACGTTCGCGACGCGCCCGAAGCGCGCCCCCCCGAGGGGAGCGAGGGCGCCGAGCGGGCTCGTCACCGGCCCCCGTCCTCCCCGAGGTTCGCCACGAGCTTCGCGCGGCGCGCGGCGAGCTCCTCGAGCTGCTTCTTCGCCTTCTCGACGACCGCCTGCGGCGCCCGCGCGAGGAACGACTCGTCGGAGAGCTTGCGGTTCACGCCCTGGATCTCTTTGTCGACCGAGGCGATCTCCTTGCGCGCCTTCGCCTCCTCCTCCGCCGAGAGCTCCTTCTTCGGGAGCGCGACGACGAGGCCGGCGACGCCGACGTGGTCGCAGAAGGAGTTCGGGAGGTCGACCTTCGGTGCCACCACGAGGCTCGAGAGGCGCGCCATGTGGGAGAGGAGCGGCGCGTGGGCGCGCAGCGCCTCGGCCACCTCGCCCTCGGGCACCTCGAGGCCTGCGTCGAGCGCCTCGGTCTGCGCCATGCCGCGCTCGGCGCGCAGGTTCCGGATGCGCGTCGCCGTCTCGCGGAGCGTCTCGACGACCTCGACGGCGAACGGGTCGCGCCAGTCGTCGCGCCCCGCGGGGTACGGCAGGACGGGGAGCTTCGCCCCGTCGCCGTTGAGCGCCTCGCGGATCTCGCAGGAGACGAACGGCATGAAGGGGTGCAAGAGCGCGAGCGAGTCGAGGAGGACGTGCCGGAGGACGGCGCGGGTCTTCGCCTTCTCCTCCTCGGGAAGCGTCTCGTCGCGCAGGACCTGCTTGACCATCTCGACGTAGCCGTCGCAGAACTCGGTCCAGAAGAACGCATAGAGGGCGTTCGCGGCCTCGTCGAAGCGGAAGACCTCGAGCGAGTCGTTCACCTTCTTCGCGGTCGTCGCGAGGCGGTCGAGGATCCAGCGGTCGACGCGGCCGAGCGCCGCGAAGTCGGGCTCGTCGGCGACGGGGACGTCGCCGAGCATCCCCATCGCGAATCGCGCTGCGTTCCAGACCTTCGTGGCGAACGCCCGCGACGCCGCGACACGCGTCGTCCCGAACGGAAGGTCGCGCCCCGTCCCCGAGAGGACGGCCAGGGCGAACCGCACCGCGTCCGCCCCGTACTCGTCGCACATGACGAGCGGGTCGATGACGTTCCCCTTCGTCTTCGACATCTTCTGGCCGCGCTCGTCGCGCACGAGCCCGTGGAGGAACACCTCGCGGAACGGCACCTTACCGTCGAACCAGACGCCGGCCATGATCATCCTCGCCACCCAGAAGAACAGGATGTCGAAGCCGGTGACCATGACGTCCGTCGGGTAGAAGCGGGCGAGGTCCTTCGTCCTGTCGGGCCAGCCGAGGACGGAGAGCGGCATGAGCCACGAGGAGAACCAGGTGTCGAAGACGTCTCCGTCGCGCTCGAGCTTCGCGGCGCCGCAGACGGTGCAGGCGGCCGGGTCGGCTTCCTCGCCCGGCTTCGGCACGGTCACGTGCCCCGCGGGGCAGTACCAGGCCGGGATCTCGTGCCCCCACCAGAGCTGGCGCGAGACGCACCAGTCGCGGATGTTCTTCATCCACTCGTCGTACGTCTTCTTCCAGAGCTCCGGAGTGAACGTGACCTCGCGCGCCTCGGTTGCCGCGACGGCCTTGTCGGCGAGCGGCTTGACCTTCACGAACCACTGGAGCGAGACGAGCGGCTCGAGGACGGTGTCGCAGCGCTGGCAGCGGCCGACCGCGGAGGTGTGCGGCTTG
>CAZWRQ010000154.1:0-1830 GCA_964636395.1 uncultured Holophagales bacterium | reverse complement strand
CGTAGGCCGCGCCCGCCTCCGCGGTCATCTTCCCGTCGAACCCGATGACGACGACCTGCGGGAGGCCGTGCCGGCGCCCCGCCTCGAAGTCGTTCGGGTCGTGGGCCGGGGTGATCTTCACGACGCCCGTCCCGAACTTCCGGTCGACCATCTCGTCGGCGATGACCGGGATGAGCCGGTCGGTGAGCGGGAGGCGGACCCGCTTTCCCACGATCGTCGCGTAGCGCTCGTCCTCGGGGTGGACCGCGACGGCCGTGTCGCCGAGCATCGTCTCGGGGCGGGTCGTCGCGACGACGACCTCGCCGCTGCCGTCCTCGAGCGGATAGGCGACGGACCAGAGCTGCCCCGAGCTCTCGACGTGGTTCACCTCGAGGTCGGAGAGGACGGTCGCGCAGCGCGGGCACCAGTTCACCATCCGGCTGTCGCGGTAGGCGAGGCCCTGGTGGTAGAGCTCGCTGAAGACGCGCCGGACGGCCTTCGAGCGCGCCGCGTCGAGCGTGTAGTACTCGCGCGAGAAGTCGCAGGAGCAGCCGAGGCGGCGGATCTGGTTCAGGATGTCGCCGCGGCGGGCGTCGGCCCACTCGCGGCAGATCTCGAGGAACGGCTCGCGCCCGAGGTCGTGGCGCGTCTTCCCCGTCCGCTCCGTCAGGTCGCGCTCGACGACCATCTGCGTCGCGATGCCGGCGTGGTCGACGCCCGGCACCCAGAGGACCGCGCGGCCCTGCATGCGCCGCCAGCGCGCGAGGACGTCCTCGAGCGTCCGGCCGAGGGCGTGGCCGACGTGGAGCCGGCCCGTGACGTTCGGGGGCGGGATGACGAGGGTGTATGGGCGCGCGTCCTCGGCCGCGACCTCCGGTCGGAACTGGCCCGACTCCTCCTGGAGCCGGTACCACTTCATCTCGAAGGCCTGCGGATCGAATCGCTTGTCGAGCTCGGGTCGGGGCGCGGATGACATAGACCGCCGAGTCTAAACGACGCCTCGGGACGAGATTGACGGCCGGGTCAGCCCGCCCGCTCGACCTCGGCGATCCTCTCGCGGACGAGCCGTTCGGCGTACTCGGGAACGACCTCCCAGGCGATGTCGCGGACGATCCTGTCTGAGAGGAGCTCGACCACGCGCCGGGCGATCCGGTCGACGTCGGAATCGGAAAGGCCCGAGGCCGGCGCCGGAACGATCGGGGCCGTCGTGACGGCCGCCACGGGCTCGGGGACGACGGCGGGCTCTCCGGGCGCGGAGGCCGCTCCGGCCGGGATCAGGGCGGAGAGGTCCTCGAGGCGCGCCGCCGCGGCGATCTCCTCGAGATCGGTCGCGGCCGGCTCCTCCGGCGCTGCGACCGACATCTCGGGCTCGACGCCCGGGACGTCGATGTCCCCCGGCACTTCCTCGCCGATCAGCGCCGCATGGCGTTCCCAGATCTCGGGCCTGCGGCGGACGCGGCCGGACTCCTCGAAGGCCCGCATGTCGGCTTCGAGGTCGCGGGTGACCGGCTCGTTCCCGTCGGATAGCTCCTCTGGCCCGGCGCCGAGGTCGGGCGGCGGCGGCACCTGGGGCGCGGGCCCCTCGTCCCAGGGGGCCTCCTCTTCGGCGGGAGCGTCCGCCTCCATCTCGGGAAACGGCTCGACCGACTCGGATGGAATTCCTGCGGCAGCCTCCTCCCGGCCAACCTCCTCGGCGTCCATCGGCGCGACCTGCGGCTCGGTCGGAGCGGGCTCCCCTTCCGCCTCGAGCTCGATCGGCATCGGAGAATCGGCGGCGGCCTCGCCTGCGGGTTCGTCCTCGAACGGCGCGGGCTCCGGCTCCTCAGCCGGCGGTAGAGGGAGGACGGGAGC
>CAZWRQ010000153.1:0-11793 GCA_964636395.1 uncultured Holophagales bacterium | reverse complement strand
CTTCACGAAGTGCTCCGCGGCCTTCAGGACGCGGCGGCGCGTCTGGTCGAGGAAGAAGGCCTGCGAGTCGATCGAGGGCTCGCCGCGGCCGGGGCGTAGCCGCTCGTAGGTCCCGTCGGAACGGAGCGCACGCGCCCGGGCGTTGTCGGCCATCATCGCGTCGAACGCGTCGGAGAGCTGCCGGCCGAGCTCGGTATCGACGATCGGGAACGCGGTCTCGACGCGTCGGAAGAAGTTCCGGGGCATCCAGTCGGCCGACGAGGCCCAGACCTCGGGGTCGCCGCCGTTCTCGAAGAGGAAGAAGCGGCTGTGCTCGAGGAACCTCCCGACGATCGAGCGGACGCGGATCGTCTCCGAGACGCCGGGGAGGCCGGGGACGAGGCAGCAGGTGCCGCGGACGATCAGGTCGACCGGGACTCCGGCCCGAGAGGCGTCGTAGAGGGCTTCGATCACGGCGGTGTCGACGAGCGCGTTGAGCTTCGCCCGTATACGCGCGGGCCGCCCCGCGCGCCCGTGCTCCGTCTCGCGCGAGATCCACTCCAGAACGGTCCTGTGGAGGTCGCGCGGGGCGGTGACGATCCTGTTGTAGGAGGTCCGCGTCGCGAGGCCGGTGAGGGTGTTGAAGAGGCGCGTGGCGTCCTCGCCGAACTCCGGGCGGCAGGTGAGGAGGCCGAGGTCGGTGTAGACCTTCGCCGTCGCCGGGTTGTAGTTCCCGGTCCCGAGGTGGACGTAGCGGCGGATCTCGTCCTTCTCCCGCCGCACGACGAGGGCGATCTTTGCGTGGGTCTTCAGGCCGACGACGCCGTAGACGACGTGGATGCCGGCGCGCTCGAGCGCCTTGGCCCAAACGATGTTGTTCTCCTCGTCGAAGCGCGCCTTCAGCTCGACCAGGACGGCGACCTGCTTGCCGGCCTCCGCCGCACGCACGAGGGCCGGGATGACGGGGGAGTCGGAGCTCGTGCGGTAGAGCGTCATCTTGATCGCGAGCGTCTTCGGGTCGTCGGCGGCCTCCTCGATCAGCTCCACGACCGGCCCGAACGAGTCGTAGGGGTGGTGGAGGAGGAGGTCCCCCTGGCGGATCGCCTGGAAGATGGAGCCCTCCGACGAGGCGAGCGCGGCGGGCAGGGCCGGGGTGAACGGGGCGTCCTTCAGGTCGCGCCGGTCGAGCTTCACGAGCGCCATGAGGTCGGCCGCGCCGAGAATCCCGGAGACCTCGTAGATGTCGCTCTCGCTCACCTCGAGCTGCCGCATCAGGAGCTTCCGCATCTTCTTCGGCGTCCGGGGCGTTACCTCGACGCGGACGACGGCTCCGAACCGCCGCCGCCGGACCTCCTGCTCGATCGTGGCGAGGAGGTCGGAGGCCTCGTCCTCCTGGATCTCGAGGTCGGCGTCCCGCGTGATCCGGAAGAGATACGAGGCGAGGATCTCGAGGCCCGGGAAGAGCTCGTCGAGGTTCGCCTGGACGAGGTCCTCGAGGAGGAGGAACTCCGCGTGCGCGGCCTTGACCTTCTTCTTCCCCTCCACCACGGTCCGGAGCGGGAGGAGGCGCGGGATGGCCGGGGGCATCTTGACGCGGGCGAACTTCACCTCGCCGTTCTCGGGGTTCCGGGTCTCGATGGCGAGGTTCACCGAGAGGTTCGAGAGGAACGGGAACGGATGCCCGGGGTCGACGGCGAGAGGCGTCAGGACCGGGAGGACGTTCCTCCGGAAGTAGCTCCGCGCCGCCGCGCGCCGCTCTTCGTCGAGGTCCTCCCACGTCGGGAGCGTGATACCGGCCGCCGCGAGGCGCGGGAGGAGGTCCTCGTGAAGGCAGGCCGTCTGCTCGGCCTCCATCGCGAGGACGCCCTTCCGGACGAGGGCGAGCTGCTCCCGCGCCGTGAGACCGTCGTCGGAGCGCTCGGCGAGATTGGCGGAGAGCTGGTCTCGGAGGCCCGAGACCCGGATCATGAAGAACTCGTCGAGGTTGCTCTCGGAGATACAGAGGAACTTGAGACGCTCGAGGAGCGGCCACCTCTCGTCGCGCGCCTCTTCGAGGACCCGCTGGTTGAAGTCGAGCCAGGAGAGCTCCCTGTTGAGGAGAGGCACGGACGGCCCGCCCCCGGCGCGTTCCTCGACGTCCTCGGGCGGCTCGGTCGGGGGCTCCGCGGGCGCGGTCTCGTCCGGCGGGTCGAACGGCGCCGGGACGTGCTCGTCGATCGCCTCCCGGCTCCCCTTTCGCCGCGGGCGCTGCTCGTGGCGGATCACGGCTCTCTCCCCGGCGCTCAGTCCGAGGCTCCGAGCGCGCCCTGAAGCGCTCCGGCGAGCTCGTCGGCGATCGACTCGACGGTCGCCCTTTCCGTGCCTTCGACCATGACGCGCGCGAGGAGCTCCGTCCCGGAGTAGCGGACGAGGATCCGTCCCGACCCGGCGATCCGGTTCTCGGCCCCGGCGACGAGGTGCGGGAAGCCCGGGACCCGCTCGAACGGGACCTTCTCCCTCACCTTCACGTTGCGGAGCACCTGGGGGGCGCGCGTGAAGCGAGCGCCGGACGCGAGGGGCACCCCGGTGGCCGCGACGACGGCGGCGACGTGGAGGCCCGTCAGCGTCCCGTCCCCCGTCGTCGTGAGGTCGGCCCGGATCAGGTGTCCCGACTGCTCGCCCCCGAGGAGGGCGGAGTGGCGCTCCATCTCCTCGACGACGTAGCGGTCCCCCACGGCGGCCCGGACGAGCCGTATGCCGCGCGAGGAGAGGGCCTCCTCGAGGCCCCAGTTCGACATGACGGTCCCGACGACCGAGCCCGGCCTCTTCCCCTCCCGCTCGAGCTCGAGCGCCCAGAGGAGGAGGACGTCGTCCCCGTCGAGGAGGCGCCCTTCGCCGTCGGCGAGGATCGCCCGGTCGGCGTCGCCGTCGAGCGCGAGGCCGAGGTGCGCGCCGGAGCGGACGACGGCGTTCGCCATCGCCTCCGGGTGAAGCGCGCCGCATCCCTCGTTGATGTTCCGTCCGTCCGGGGCGGCGGCGAGCGGTACGACCTCGGCCCCGGCGCGCCGAAACGCTCCCGGGGCGACGCGGAAGGCGGCTCCGTTCGCGCAGTCGACGACGACCTTGAGGCCGTCCAGCCGGGTGGGGAGCGTCGCCACGAGGTGCGACTCGTAGAGATCCGCGAGCCCGGAGTCCTCAGCCGGCGGGATCGGCTCGGCCGGAGCCGACGTGGCGATCCGTCGTTCGATCTCGGCCTCGAGGGCGTCGGGGAGCTTCCGCCCTTCCGAGGAGAAGACCTTGATCCCGTTGTCCGGCCAGGGGTTGTGGGAGGCGGAGATGGAGATGCCCGCGTCGGCGCCCAGCGCGCGGACGAGGTGGGCGACCGCGGGTGTCGGGACGACCCCCGCGAACCTCACGCCGGCGCCGGCGGCAATCAGCCCCCCCGACAGGGCTGCGACGATTTCCGGTGAGGAGACTCGGGTGTCGCACCCGAGGACGACGGTCAGGGGAGAGGGGCGGCCGGCCTCGCGCAGGACGGACGCGAGGGCTCCTCCGACGCGAGAGACGGTGGCCGGGTCGAGCGGAAATTCCCCGGCCCTTCCGCGGATTCCGTCCGTTCCGAAAAGCGCACGCATGACCCGCGGAGTTTACGGGAGCGGCGGCCTTCGGTGGGTCAGCGCCGGCTCGCGGCCGCGGCGGCGTCGAGGACGTGGACGAAGCGGAGCGTCTCGTCGACGTCGTGGACGCGAACGAGGACGGGGTTCCGGTCCCGGAGCCTCTCGATCGCGACGGCGCAGGCGGCGAGCGACTCCGGGAGCCTCTCGGCGGCGGGGCGTCCCGAGACGGAGCCGAGGAACGCCTTCCGGGATGCCCCGAGGACGATCGGAACGCCGTTCGGGCCGATCTCCTCCAGCCGCGCGAGGAGCTGGAAGTTCTGCTCGGCCGTTTTCCCGAAGCCGAGGCCGGGATCGAGGAGGATCTGGTCGGGGCGGACGCCGGCGACGAGGCAGCGCCGCCTGGCCCGGGCCAGGTCGTGCGCCACCTCGGCCACGACGTCGGGTCCGAAACGGGAGACCTCGAACGTCGTCGCGGGGGTCCCTCTCATGTGGCCGAGGACGATCGCCGCGTCCCTCGCGGCGACGAGGTCGAGGAGGTCCCCGGGGGGATCGAGCCCCGCCACGAGGTTGACGACGTCGGCCCCGGCGTCGAGGGCCTTCCGCGCCACCTCGGTGCGCCGAGTGTCGACGGAGATCGGGACCTCCGGGTCGCCCGCACGGATCCCGGCGACGACCGGGACGACCCGGGCGATCTCCTCGGCTGAGGGAACGTCCCCGGCGCCCGTGCCATAGGCCGTTCCCCGGGGACGGGTCGATTCGCCTCCGACGTCGAGGAGGGCGGCGCCGGCCGCGGCGAAGCGCAGGCCAGCGGCGATCGCGGCCGACGCCGTTTCGTGCAGGCCGCCGTCCGAGAAGGAGTCGGGAGTGACGTTCAGGATCGCCATGACCCCTGCCGGAGAGGCGATCCGGAGCTCCCGGCTCCCGAGCTGGATGCGGAAGGTCGTCATGCCGAGCGTCCCGGCTCGGAGTCTAGGACCTCTCCCTCTCCTGCGGAGACCCGGCCCGAGGCTGAGGCGGGCGCCGACGAGGAGGCCGTCGCGCAGGACGGCGAGCGGGGAACGAACGCGATGCGCCTGGGTCCTCGGGTCAATCCGGCGTGCCCATGACGAACGAACCGTCGTCCGTGCCTCGGCCTGGCTCAGGGCCGTCGTTCGTCACGGCGTACGCGAGGAAGCTGCCCTCGACCGTCGAACGGATGCGCGCCCACGCGCGCTCGACTCCGGGGCACATCTCGCGGAGGACCGCGTTGATCTGCAGGAGCTCGTTCCTCGCGAGCGGGATCTCGTCGCGCGAAGCCGCCAGGTGTCCCGTGGCGCCGTCGAAGATCTCGAGGCGGAAGGTCGCGCTCTGACTACGGAGGTTGACGACGGCGAGGTTGGTGCGGGTCTTCCCGTCCTGTCGGAGGTCGGGCACGATGACGGACGTCGAGTGGTGCGGCTCGAGGACCGCGGGCTCGAAGAGCCCGTGCGAGCGGCCGTCCGGAGTCACGCTCGTGACGCGGACGCCCGCGAGGATTCCATTCGTCGCGCCATAGGGCCCGATGTAGAGCGGGCTGGCGATCGCGACGCCGGCCGCCGGGGCGCCCGCGAGACCGCGATGCCGCAGCTCCGCGAAGAAGTCCGGCACGTGGAACGTCGCCCGGGGTGCGACCGTCTCCCGGAGGGTCGTCCCCGTCGCCGCCAGCGTGACGTCGACCTGAACGGGCTGCTCGCCCGGGTTCGTCACGACCAGCTCCGTCGCGTAGCGGCCGCTCTGGACGGCGACCGGTACGACCCACATGTTCAGCTCGGCCCGGTCGCTCTCCGGCGTCGCCGGGACGAACGACCCGTCGGCGCTCGCGTTGTCGTTCACCGCTCCCCAGGCGAGGTAGGGCGCACTCCCCTCGACCCGCTCGATCCGCGCCCACCCCAGGCGGGTCGCGAGTCCGGCGACCCGGAGGACGCGGTTCAGCTGCCGGAAGCCCCCGGGCTCGAGGACGACGTCCGGAAGGACGGCGCGCCCCGGCGTGGCCGGATCTCCCGACTCGACCGTGACGCGCAGGGTGACCGGCCCGTCGTTCGCGCCTCCGGCGTTCACGAGAGCGAGGTTGCACCGATCCCGTTCGCTCTCGACGAGCCACGGCACGTACGACGTCTCGCGGAGCGCCTCGAGCCGCCGGACGCCGCCGAACGAGACCCCCGCGCCGGCCTGAGTCGTGACGCGGACCGTCGCGGCGAGCGCCTTCGGCGAGGAGGCGCCCGAGGTCGAAACGCGAAGCGTCCCGACGAGCGGCCCGTCCCGCGAGATCTGAAGGCCGGCGTCCCTCAGGAAGTCGATCGCCGAAGGCGCGTGGAGCTGGCTGGAGGGCGGGACCTCCCGTTCGACGGTCCCCGTCCCTCCTCCGCTCGCGGCGACGTACCGGAGCGACACCCGCGCCGGCGTCGTTCCCGCGTTCGTCAGGAGGAGGTCGGACACGAAGCCAGCGCCTCCCGGCCCCGCCGTGGAAAGGAGCACGGGAACGGAGAGGACGTCGACGCGCGACGAGCCCTCTCCCGCCACGATGAGACCCTCGCGCGCCCCGAATATGAAGTCGGCCCGGCCGTCGCCATTCCAGTCCGCGCCGACGACCTCCACCTCGTGTCCGACCCATGGCACGCCGATCGCGCTCCGCATGAGAGCGCCGGGACCGCCGCGGAAGACGGCGAGGGACGAGCTCCCTTCCTGCGGCACGAAGAGGTCCAGCCGGCCGTCCCCGTCGGCGTCCGCGACGAACGGGCGCCCGTAGTCGACGTCCGCGCTCGCCCAGGGGCCGAAGCTCCCTCCGCCCTGGTTCCGATGGACCTGCAGGCGATAGGTGCAGCATTCCGCGCCCGTCCCCAGGCGGTTGAGGTAGACGAGATCGGGTCGTCCGTCGGCATCGAGGTCCGCGAGAATGGAGGGGAACGCGCTGGGGCCCGGGAAGGCCGCCCCGGCGACGAACGTGCCGTCGCCGGCGCTCCGCCAGACCGAGACGGATCCGAGCACTTCGGGCGCGATCAGGTCCATCGAGGAGACGACGAGGTCCGCGCGCCCGTCGGCGTCGATGTCTCCCGGGGTCAACCACCGGCCGGCGCTCGGACTGATGTCCGTAGGTCGGGGGACCTCGAACTCCAGCGCGCCCCTGCCGCGGTAGAAGAGGAGGAGGGCCCTCGAGTCCTGAAAGGAGAGGACGCTCAGGTCGACCCTCCCGTCCCCGTCGAAGTCACCGGCCGCGAGAGCGGCGACGGTCGCGGCGTTCGGGGCTCCGCCGTCCACGCTGAGCGTGGCGCACGCGACGAACGTCCCCGTGCCGTCCCCCTTCAGGATCGCGATCTCCCGCGACCCGCCCCCGAGCACACCCGCCGAAGGCGCCGCGACGGCGAGGTCGAGGTCGCCGTCTCCGTCGAAGTCTCCCCACGTCGGCTCGAAGAGATGCCGGAGTCCCGGCGAAGCGATCGGTTCCGCCTCGCTGCCGACGGGCCACGCCTGCACCGAGTCCGGCCCGACCATTGCTACGAACGGTGGCCCGCCGCGAGAAAGCTCCTGCGTCGAGAGGTGCCCCGAGAAGACCGGCCCGATTGCGGGAATCTCGGCCAGGACGGAAAGGTCCTGTCCCTTCGCGAGATTGGGAATGAGGAGCGCGACGAGGACGGAAAGAAGGACTCGATCAGCGGCTCGCCTCATGTTTGGCAGTGCCCCGGGCCGAATCGATCCCACGGCCCACGAGCCTCCCCGGCGTCCGGTTCGGTGGAGCGGGAGCCCTCTCCCCGCCGAGCGGGGAAGACGGCGAGGGCCGCTCCTGGCGCCGAGCGGCCCTCGGGGAAGGCGGACGTGTGGAGGGCGCCGTCAGACCGGCGCCGGGACGAGGTCGGGAGGGGCCGGCTCGGAGTCGTCCCCCTTGGCGACGCTGGCCGCCGCGGGGGCCGTCGGGTCGTCCGGGGAGGAGCCCTCGCGCTTCGACTTCATCGTGTGCGGGACCTTCTTCCCGGAGACCTTCTCGATGAGGACGTAGACCTCCTCGCCGTCGAGGGACTCCTTCTCGAGGAGCTCCGCGGCGATCGCGTCGAGGGCGGGCCGGTTGTCCAGGACGATCTGCTTGCCCCTCTGGTAGGCCGACGAGATGATCCGGTTCACCTCGGCGTCGATCTTCCGGGCGGTGTCCTCGGAGTAGTCGGCCCTCCGGGCGAAGTCCTTTCCGAGGAAGACCTCTCCCTCCTCGTGCCCGAACGTCATCGGGCCGAGGTCGCTCATCCCCCACTCGCAGACCATCCGGCGGGCCATCGTCGTCGCCTGCTCGAAGTCGTTGGACGCGCCGGTCGTGATCTGGCCGAGGCAGACCTCCTCGGCGAGGCGGCCTCCCATCATGACGGCGAGGCGCGCCTCGACGTACTCCTTGTTGTACGAGTACTTGTCCTCGAGAGGGAGCTGCTGGGTGACGCCGAGGGCGCGGCCGCGCGGGATGATCGTCACCTTGTGGAGCGGGTCGGCGTGCTCTTCGAAGGCGGCGATGAGGGCGTGCCCGCCTTCGTGGTACGCGGTGTTCCTCTTCTCCTTGTCGGACATGACCATCGACTTCCGCTCCGCCCCCATCAGGACCTTGTCCTTGGCGTAGTTGAAGTCGTCCATCTCGACCTTCTTCTTGTCGGCGCGGGCCGCCGTGAGCGCCGCCTCGTTCACGAGGTTCGCGAGGTCGGCGCCGGCGAAACCGGGCGTTCCCCGTGCGACGACGGAGAGGTCGACGTCGTCGGACATCGGGATGTTCTTGACGTGGACCTTGAGGATCCCCTCGCGCCCCTTCACGTCGGGGCGGTCGACGACGACGCGCCGGTCGAAGCGGCCGGGCCGGAGGAGCGCCGGGTCGAGGACGTCGGGACGGTTCGTGGCGGCGATGAGGATGACGCCGTCGTTCCCCTCGAATCCGTCCATCTCGACGAGGAGGGCGTTGAGGGTCTGCTCGCGCTCGTCGTGTCCGCCGCCGAGGCCCGCGCCGCGGTGCCGGCCGACGGCGTCGATCTCGTCGATGAAGATGATGCAGGGGGCGTTCTTCTTCCCCTGCTCGAAGAGGTCGCGGACGCGGCTCGCGCCGACGCCGACGAACATCTCGACGAAGTCGGAGCCGGAGATCGAGAAGAACGGGACGTTCGCCTCGCCGGCGACGGCGCGCGCCAGGAGCGTCTTGCCCGTTCCCGGAGGGCCCATCATCAGGACGCCCTTCGGGATCTTCCCTCCCAGCTTCTGGAACTTCGCCGGGTCCTTCAGGAAGTCGATGATCTCGGAGAGCTCGTCCTTCGACTCGTCGCAGCCGGCGACGTCCTTGAACGTGACCTTCTTCTGGTTCGGGGTCAGCATCTTGGCCTTCGACTTCCCGAAGGCCATCGCGCGGTTCCCGCCCGTCTGCATCTGCCTCATGATGAAGACCCAGAGGCCGATCAGGAACAGGATCGGGGCCCACTGGAGGAGGATCATGAAGAGCCCGCCGTCGCGCGGCTCCTCCGCCGTGATCTTGACGTTCGCCTTCCGGAGGTCGTTCACGAGGCCGTCGTACGGCGGGGCGTAGGTGCGGTAGGACGGCTCCCGGCCTTCGGGGACGCCCTTCTTGAACCCGCGGACCTCGCCGCCGCGGATGACGACGCGGTCGATCTCCCCCTTCGAGACCATCTCCATGAACTCCGTGAAGCTCAGAGGGGGAGCAGTCCGGCCGTAGTCCACCGCCTTGTAGAGGAGGAGGATGACGACGAGGATCACCAGCCAGAGGAGGACGTTCTTGACGGTCGTGCTCAAAGGGTCACCCTTCCCGGCAATCTACGGCGCCGGGCCGCCCCCGCTGAGCGTCAGCGCAGCGGGACATCAAGTTCAGCCCCGGACGACCTTGATCGGCCCGGTGGCGAGCGCGAAGGGAGGTTCGCCCGGCGTCCTCACCTTCGCGATGAACGGGAAGTTGCCTCCCTCTCCGGCGTACTCCATGCCGTAGCCGACGAGGACGCCGTCCTCCGAGGGGAACAGCACGTAGTCGACGAGGAGCGAGCTCTTCCGCTCCTGGGGGCGGTCGACGATCGCGGCGAAGCGGATCGAGGTCGGACCCTCCTCGCGGAGCTGGTCGGCGAGGTAGGTCTCGATGATCCCGCTCCTGATCACGTCCTTGAGGATGATGATGTCGGCTCCGCGGACGTTGAACGGCGTCACGAAGTGGAAATCGACGATCTCCTCCTCGCTCCCCCGGATCACGTCGATGTACTCGAGCCGCACGGAGCGGGGCAGGGAGCGCGCCAGGTCGGACGCGAAGACGGCCGCGCCCTTCAGGATCGCGATGAGGACGATCGGGCTTTCCGGGAAGTCGCTCGAGATCCTCTGGCCGACCGACTGGACGCGGTGAGCGATCTCGGCGGGAGAGAACCGCTCGTCGTACAGGAGGTTCATGGTACCAGTCTAGCAGGGGGCGTCAGGCGAACGGTCAAACGGTCGGCGGCGATCCGGCGCCCGGCGAACGACTCTCGGAACGAGGGCTCTCCGGCCGCGATCCGGTCGAGGACCCGGCCGACCTGGGCGCGGCCGGGCGGGCGGCCGGTCCCCCCTGCCGCGCGGATCAGGAGACGACCCGCGGCCTCCCTCCCGAGGCGTTCGAAGAGGCGCCGTGGCCAGGGCCCCTCGAGCAGGAGGGCGGACTCCCCGAGAGCGAAGTCGATCGCCGCGTCGAGCCCGGCGAGGCGCGTCGTGAGCGCCTCGCCGGCCCTCGCGAGCCGAACGGTAGCTCCCGGCCAGCGGGCCTCGATCTCGGGGAGGAGCTGGTGGCGGACGCGGTTCCTGGCGAACCGTTCGTCGGCGTTCGAGGCGTCCTCGCGCCACGGGACCCCCTCGGAGCGGAGCCACTCCCGTAGCTCTCCGCGCCGGAAGGGGAGGATTGGGCGGACGACACCGTCCTCCCGGCGGGGCCGGATGCCCCCCCGCGCGCGGCCGAGACGGCGCTCGAGATGCAGGAGGACCGTCTCCGCCTGGTCCTCGAGCGTGTGGCCTGTCCCGAGGAGCGTCCCCGGGCCGAGGTCCCGCCCGAGCGCGAGCAGGGATTCGTAGCGAAGGCGCCGCGCGGCCGACTCGAGGCTCTCCCCCGGCTCCCGGAGGTCGCGGACCGGAAAGCTCCGGAAGACGAACGACGCGCCGAGCGACGCCGCGAGGTCGGCCGCGGCGCGCGCGTCCCGGTGCCCCTCGACGCCCCGGAGCTGGTGGTCGACGTGGAAGAGGACGACCGGGACCTCCCGCCGGCGAGCCTCCGCGGAGAGGAGGAGCGCGAGGGCCGTGGAGTCGCTCCCGCCCGAGCAGGCGGCGACGAGCGCGGTCGCGCCGTCCAGGACGCCCGACGAGGCGACGTGGCGGGCGAAGGCGGCGGGCAGAGGCTCGGAGCGGCCCTGCGGGACGGGTTTCTGCACTCCGGGAGGGTAGCCGACGCGGGCCGGGCGGGGAGGTTGGTGGCGATGGGCGGACTCGAACCGCCGACACAGGGCTTATGAGACCCCCGCTCTACCGACTGAGCTACATCGCCACGAGCCGGCCGCAGAGCCGCGGATGGTAGCAGATCCCGGGGATATGATGTCGTCATGCCCTTCCTCGACGAAGACGGAGGCGTTCGCGCCGACCAGTGCTCCCGCTGCGAGCGGATCTGCGAGCCGGCGGAGATGGAGACCTGCCCGGTCTGCGGCAGGCGGTACTGCAGCTACTGCCGGTACCGGATCGGCTCTCGCAGCTACTGCAGCCGTCCCTGCGGCGACTCGTTCTTCTTCGGCGGCGACGTCGACGACGAAGGGCTCTCCGAGGAATAGCGACGGGCCGGCGATGAGGCTCGCGTGACGGAGGTCCTCCTCCTCTTCCTGGGGATGGCGGTGCTCCTGGCGCCGATCGTCTCGCTCGTCGTCTCGCTCCTCGGCCGGAGCCGGCTCACGAAGGCCGAAGAGCGTCTCGGGGCGCTCGAGCGGTCGAGGGCCGCGCTCGAGTCGGAGCTCCGCTCGCTGCGCGCCGAGCTCGGAAAGCGGCGCGAAAGGGTGGAGGAGGCGCCGTCTGCCGCGGCCGAAGGGGAGGCCTGGCCCCCGGTGCCGCCGGCCGCCGCTCCCGCGCCGATTCCGTCCCGGCTCGAGGACACCGACCGGATCGCGCCGCCGTCCGTCCCGCCGCCCCCCGCGTCTCCGCCGCCACCGCCCGTCCCGGAACCCGTGGCGGCGGAGACGCGGGGGGC
>CAZWRQ010000152.1:0-11869 GCA_964636395.1 uncultured Holophagales bacterium | reverse complement strand
GGGGAGGAGCGACCCCTCGAAGGCGTCGGGGAAGAGGCCGTAGAGCGTCACGCCGTTCGCGTTCGCGGCCTGCGTGACCTCTTCGATGAGCTTCCGGCCGTCCTGCACCCGCCGCTTCGCGCTCTCGATTTCTCCTGCGTCGGGGCGGGACCCGATGAGGAACTCGAGCCCGGGGAAGCGGGAGAAGCGGTTCGTGACGAGGACCAGCGCCTTCCGGCCCTCCACGCCCCCGAGCGTCGCCGCGAGGCCCTTCAGCGCGGCCGTCTTCCCCTTCATCTCGAAGAACGCCTGTCGCGCCATGATCTCCTGCGTCGTCTCGCTTCCGCCTCCGGCGCCGGCCCCGACCCGCGGGTCGGCCGCCTGGGACTGGAACCAGGAGGTCTCCCACTCGAGAAGGGCCGTTTCGCCCACCTCCGAGCCCGGCCGGGCGCAACTGCGCTCGATCCGCTCCAGGGCGGGCTCCAGGGCGTCGAGGTCGTCGGTGAACGGAAGGACGGTTCGGACCGAGCGCTCCCAGGTGACGATCATGACGTCGTCCCCCTCGTCGAGCGTGTCGGCGACGAGGGACCGGAGCGAATCGAAGAGGGCCTTCCGGACGCCCGGCTCCGGAAGGTAGAGCCGGTCGAAGAAGATCACGACGCGGCGGCGGGGCCGCGCCGCAGTCGCCGCGGTCGGCGGGTCGGGGGCCGCGGTCGTGCCCGCCGGTGCGGCGGTGGTCGCCGGCGGCTGGGAAGCAGCGCCCTCCAGTCGGATTTCGCTGAAGTTCGTCACTTCGACCGGGCGACCGTCGTGGAGGACCTCGAAGTCGGCGGCCACGAGGCCGCGGACCGGGTTCCCCTTCGCGTCGGTCACGACGACGTCGAGGTTCGTGAGGCTCAGCTCGACGGAGGCGGTCGTACGGGGAGGGGCCGGCGGGGCGGTCTGCGCGGCTGCCGAACTGCCGGAGATCGCGAGGCCGACGAGCAGGAAGCTCGGGAAGAAGGTGCGATGGCCGTTCATGGTGCTCCATGGCACGCAGGAGCCGCGCCACGGACGAGTGTACCCTTCAGGGGTCGGCGGGAAGGAAGCATGGTCTCGTTCGTTTCGCTCTTCGTCGGGTTCGTCGTCGGGATCGTCAACGTCCAGCTCATGGCGACCGCGGAGGTCGACCGGGTCGAGCTCCTCCTCGACGGCCAGGTCGTCGCCGAGCTGCGCGAGCCGTTCTCGAGGCCCGTGGACCTGGGCTGCGAGCCGGCGCCGCACGAGCTCGTCGCCGTGGCCTACGACGAACGCGGACGGGTGCTTTCCTCCGCCCGGCAGTGGGTGAACAGGCCGCGGGCGACGGCCGACCTGAGCCTGCTCGTCGACGGCGGCGGGGAGTCTTCGCCGCGGACCGCGCGGCTCGTCTGGCGCGCCCTCGCGGGGGAGGTTCCCCGTACCGTCACGGTCACGTTCGACGGGGCGGTGTTGCCGGTGACGGACCCGCAACGGATAGAGCTTCCCGAGCACGACCCTGCGCACGTCCACCTCCTTCGCGCCGACATCGACTTCGGGCGGGGCGTGGTCGCTTCGGCCGAGATGATCGTGGGCGGGCCGTCGCGGGTCGAAGCGCGCTCGGAGCTCTCCGCCATCCCGCTGTCGGTCGACGAAGGCGCCGCCCTGCCCGCGGCGGAGGACCTCGCCGGGTGGCTCGAAGCCGGGGGGCTTCCGCTCGAGGTCGCGGCCGTCGAGGACGGCCCCGTCGACGTCGTCGTCGTGGGGGAGCGGAGCGTGCCGGAGGCCTTGAAGCGATTCGGCCGCCGCAGCCGGCGCTCGCGGCGAAGCCGCGCCGAATCGACGGCGACGGCCCCGGCGATGCCGTCGGAAGCTCCGGCGCCCGTCGCCCTGGACGTCCGGCTCCGGTTCCTCTGGCCCGTCGCCACAATCTGGACGCAGTCCGCCATGGTGGCGAACAACTTCCTCGCGAGCTCGTCCTCGGAGGATGCGCGGCTCGACATCGACTGGCTGAAGGCGCGGCATGGCGACTGGCCGAACTGGAGCGGAACGTCGGAGCGGCTGGCGGACGCCGTCGCGGTGGCGGCCCTGACGGCCGCGGAGGGGAATCGCCGACGCGCGGTCGTACTCGTCCTCGGGCCCTCTGCGAAGGACGACAGCCTCGTGACGGCGGAGGAGATCACGCGCTTCCTCGGACGGATCGGCGTTCCGCTCCACGTCTGGTCGCTCGGCGAGACCCCGTCCCCCGAGGCGTCCCGGTGGCCCGCGCCGCGGACGATCGCGAGCGCGGCCGATCTCGACGCCGCCGTCCGGGACCTCACCACCGCGGCTGCCCGGCAGCGGATCGTCTGGGTGGAGGGATCTCACCTGCCGCAGGACGTGGAGCTCGGGCCGCTCGCGAAGGGGATCCGGCTCGCGCGCTGACGTGCCTTGAAGAGGAAGGCCCCGCCGCGATGACGCGGCGGGGCCTTCGGGTCGATCGGAGCGGCGGGCTCGCTCGGCTCGCAGCGGATGCCGGGGCTACTTCACCTCGCAGAGGCAGTGGGCATAGACGCCGCGCGGGTCGTTCCAAACCGAGAGCTGGTCGACCTCCGCCGCGACGGCGCCGAGGAGCGCGGCTCCCGGGCCGTCGGCCGTTTCGGCCGCAGGCGCGAGCGTGTAGCCGAACGCGGCCGCGAGGCGCGTCGCACGGGCCGAGAGGCTCGAGAGGAGCTTCTCCTTGAGCGATTTCTCCTTCTCCACGTACGTCACGCGGTAGGTCTTCCCGAGCTTCGCCTTCGCCGCCGCCGACTCGATCGCCTTACCGAGGCCGCCGAGCTGATCGACGAGGCCGATCTCCTTCGCGTCGGCGCCGCTCCAGACGCGGCCGCGGGCGATCTTGTCGACCTGGTCGCGCGTCATCTTCCGGGCCATCCCGACGCGCGCGAGGAACTCCTCGTAGCCGTTATCGATCATCGCCTGGATCGCCTCGCCGGCCCGGGGCGGAAGCTCCCGGTCGATCCGGAGGCCCGCCCACGGCGTCGTCCCGACGCCGTCGACGTGGACGCCGAGGTACTTCGCGAGCGGCTTCTCGATCGTGGGGAACATCCCGAAGATGCCGATCGAGCCGGTGATCGTCTCCGGGCTCGCCCAGATCTCGTCGGAGGAGGTGGAGATCCAGTAGCCGCCCGAGGCCGCGACGGAGCCCATCGAGACGACGACGGGCTTCTTCGCCTCGCGCGCCAGCTCGAGCTCGCGGCGGATCACCTCAGAGGCGAAGGCGCTGCCGCCGGGGCTGTCGACGCGGAGGACGATCGCCCTGACCTTCTCGTCCTGGCGGGCCTGCCGGATCAGCTTCGCCGTCGAGTCGCCGCCCACGCGGCCGGGGCCGGCCGTGCCGTCGACGATCTCTCCCTTTGCGACGACGACGGCGACGGCGTCCCCCTTCCCCTTCGCGCCGGGACGGTCGCCGCCGAGCGCCTCGAGGTAGTCGCCGAGCGCGACCTGCCGGAACGACTTCGACTTCGCGTCCTCGCCGGCCAGCTCGATCATCCGCTTGCGCACCTCGTCGCGCGAGGCGAGCCGGTCGACGAGCTTCGCGTCGAGGGCGAGCTTCGCCGGGTTGCCGCCCGCCGCCTTCAAGCGCTCGGGAAGCTGGTCGACGAGCGCCGTGAGCGCCTCGGGGGTCGTCTTCCGCGCCTTCGCGACGGCAGCCAGATACGCCCGCCAGAGGTCGCCCATCCATTCGAGGTCGGCCTCCTTCGCCTCGGGGGACATGTCGTTCCGCAGGTACGGCTCGACGGCCGACTTGTATTCGCCGACCCGGAAGACGTTCCACGTGATGCCGAGGCGGTCGATGGCGTCCTTGTAGTAGCTCCGGTAGCGACCGAACCCCTCGATGAGAACCATGCCTTCGGGGTGGAGGAGCAGCTCGTCACCCTGGGCGGCGAGGTAGTAGCGCCGCATGTCGAAGAGGTCCCCGGCGACGACGACCTTCTTGCCCGAGGAACGGAAATCGGCGAGGGCGGCGGCGACGTCCTCCAGGACCG
Source organism: uncultured Holophagales bacterium (assembly GCA_964636395.1). Taxonomy (GTDB): domain Bacteria; phylum Acidobacteriota; class Thermoanaerobaculia; order UBA5066; family UBA5066; genus UBA5066. Next base: position 7,868 of record CAZWRQ010000152.1, on the reverse strand, counting down.
TCATGCCGGCGCCGCCCATCTCGTCGAGGTCCAGGTAGACCGACGAGATCCTCTCGTCGGCCTTCGCGGCCGCGAGGGCGTCGACGAGGTCCTTGAGGAGCGTCTCCTCGGCGCCGCCGCCCGCGAGACTCTCGACGAGGTCACTCGGGGACTTCGCGGCGAGCTGCTCCACGATGTTGCCCTTCGGGACGAGGACGAGCGCCGAGCCCTTCTCGACTTTCGGCCCGCCGGCGAAGAGCACGGCGAGGAGGCCGACGACGACCGAGAGGGCGAGGACGTTGAGGAAGGTGTTGCGGACGAAGGTGAGCCCCCGGCCGATGGCCGAGAGGGCGCGACGGGGGAGGGATCGGGGGCGTTCGCTGTTCATCGTTCGGTGCCTCTTTCGATCGGACTGTACGGCCGAACCGGGAGCGGGGGTTCGAGAGCGGATCGCAATTCCCGGTGTCGGCGCTCAGGGGCGTGGCGCTCCGGCCGGCCGCATCTCGGCTGCGAGGACCTTCCCGTCGGGCCGGGGCTCCCAGAGGAGGCCCGGGGCGACGGCCCATGCGTCGGGGCGGTGAAAGAGCGGCACGAGCGGGGCGTCGGCGTTCGCGATCCTCATCGCCTCCTCGAGGAGCGCGAGACGGGAGGACCGGACGAAGGCGCCGTAGCTGGAATCGACGAGCCGGTCGACCTCGGGATTCGCGTAGCCCGGATTGAAGTATCCGGTCAGGCCGTTCGGCCCGCGGCTTCGGATGCAGTCGCGCAGGAAACCGCCCGCGTCGGGTCCGTCGAAGACCCAGCCTCCGAAGAAGAGGGAGAGCCGGCCTTCGCGCAGCTCGGCCTGGACCTGGTCCCAGGCCACGGGCCGAAGGGTGACGCGGAAGCCCGCTTCGTCGAGCATCTCCTTTAGGGTGCGCGCCGCGGGGTCGTCGCTTCCGACGGCCCTGTAGGAGAGAACCGCCTCGACCGGGAGGGTGTAGCCGGCGGACTGCAGGAGGGCCCGGGCCGCCGACGGGTCGTAGGGAAGCGTCGTCATCGAGGGAACGTGCCCGAAGACGGTCGGGGGGACGAGCTGAAGCGCTGCGGTCGCGTTCGTGCCGGTGGCCGCGCGGGCGAGACGGGCCCGGTCGATCGCGCGTGCGGCGGCCCGGCGGACGCGGACGTCGGCGAAAGGGTTCGGTCGGCCCTCGATCGTCGTCGGGCCGTTCATCCAGAGATAGAACGTGGTCAGTCCCGGTGTGGTGACGAACCGGACGCCGGCGGGAGGCGCGGCGCGGGCGGCCGACGGGGAAAGCTCCGCGACCTCGGCCCGGCCGCTCGCGAGGGCCGCCGCGCCGTCGACCCCGGGAGGGAGGGCGTCGATCCGAATCTTCGGGAGGAGCGGCGACGGACCCCAGTAGTCGTCCCAGGCCTCGAGATCGAGCGGGCCTCCGCGAGTCCAGGCCGCGACGCGGTAGGGGCCCGTGCCGACCGGCCTCGCCTCGATCTCCGCGCGCGACGTCCCACGGGGGACGAGGACGAGGGTGAGCTCGTGCAGGAGGAGCGCGTCGGGGACGCGCGTGCGGATACGGACGGAGTGACCGTCCGTGGCCTCGACGTGCGAAACGGCCCAGAGGGTCCCCGGGACGCCCGACTCCCGGCTCAGGCGGGCGCGCTCCAGGGCGGCGACGACGACCGGGGCGTCGAGCGGGGAGCCGTCGTGGAAGGTAACGCCCCGGCGGAGGGAGAAGTCCCAGGTCGTCTCGTCGGGAGTCTCCCAGCGGGTCGCGAGCGCCGGGACGAGGTTCAGGTCGCGGTCGTAGGCGACGAGCGGCTCGAAGACGTTCGCGAGGGCCGAGAGCGTACGGGGCTCGCTCTCGGTCGGGTCGAGGGAGAGGACGGGTGTCTGGCGGGCGAGCCGGACGGGCTCCGGGAGCGGAGCGGGGTCCTTCGGGCGGCACGAGGCGACGCAGGCGCCGAGGACGACGAGGGCGGCCCGGAGGCGTCGACGGCTCAAGATGGCTCGATTATGGCCTGCGCTCCGCCGTCGCCGACGGTCCGGCGGCGCCCGGGGGCGGGCGCTGGGGCGGCGGACGGGTGTCCGGAGACCCGCGCGAAGCGATCGGCCGATTCGACCGCCGAGTCCCGGGTCATTCTCCTGTTGACACGGGCGGCACGGCGGAGGTAGGTTTCCCGTGTAAACGGTTACAAGTCGATGGCCCGAGACGAGCGACGCGCACGGGGGACCCGATCGGCCGGCCGGACGTCCGGCGAGGCGGGCGCCCCGGCCGGCGGGATCCGGGAGGTCGCGCGGGCAGCCGGCGTCTCCGTCGCGACGGTCTCGCGCGTCGTCAACGGCACGGCGGTCGTGCGGGACGAGACGAAGCGCCGGGTCGAGGCGGAGATCGCGCGGCTCCGGTACGCGCCGAATGCCGCGGCCCGGAGCCTCATCACGAACCGCACGTCGACGGTCGGCGTCGTCCTCCCCGACATCTGGGGCGAGTACTTCTCCGAGGTGATCCGCGGGATCGACCTCGCGGCACGCCAGGCCGGCTATCACGTCCTCGTCTCCTCGTCTCACAGCGACGCCGCGGAGACGCGCGAGGTCCTGCGGGCGATGAACGGCCGTGTCGACGGGGTCGTCGTCATGGCGCCGCACGCTTCCCCGCGGGCCCTCGCGGGTTCGATCCCCGCGGTGCTGCCGGCCGTCTTCCTGAACTCCGCATCCGGCGGCGTCGGCGCCCCGTCGCTCAGTGTCGACAACCGGGGGGGCGCGCGCGCGATGGTCGCCCACCTCATCGCGCTCGGACATCGGCGTATCGCCCTGGTCAACGGTCCCTCCTCCAACCGCGACGCGTCCGAGCGGCGGAGAGGCGCGCACGACGCGCTCCGGGCGGCCGGTCTGCCCGCCGAGTCGGCCCTGGAGATCCCGGGCGACTTCACGGAGGAGTCGGGGCGGTTGGCGGGCGAGGAGCTTCTCCGCCAGTCCCCCCGTCCGACGGCGCTCTTCGCGGCGAACGACTCGATGGCGATCGGCGCGCTCTACGCCCTGCGCCGCGCGCGAGCGGCGATCCCGGGGCAGGTCGCGGTCGCCGGCTTCGACGACGTCCCGATCGCGCGATTCGCGAGCCCGCCGCTCTCCACGGTGCGCCACGACATCCGATCGCTCGGCGAGCGCGCCCTGGTCCGGCTCGTGGCCGAGATCGAGGGACGCGGCGACGGGCTCCCGGTGCGGGAGGTCCTGCCATTCCACCTCGTTCTCCGGTACTCGACCGAGGGGGTCGACGCCGAGACGACGACCGAAGCGCCCCGTCCTTCGCGGGCGAGCGCGCCGAGGCCAGAACCGACAGCCGATCGAAGGAGGAAGGCACGATGAGAAGCAGCCCGGGGCCGAAGGCCCTCTCCGTTCTCCCGGCCGTCCTCCTCGCCGTCGCGACCCTCGTCGCCTCGCCGGCATCCGGCCAGACGACGACGGCGCAGGTGAGGGGTACGGTCACCGACGCGCAGGGGCCGATCCCCGCCATGCCCGTAATCGCCGTGAACACCGCGACGGGAGCGAGGTTCTCGGCGGCGACCGCAACGAACGGAGCCTACGTCCTCGTCCTCCCGGCGGCGACGTACGAGCTCTCTGTGAGCACCGGCGCGCACGCCCCGTGGAAGAGGAACGTCCAGGTCGGCGTCGGCCAGAGCCTCCAGCTCGACGTTGCGCTCCAGCCGGCCTCGATCGCGGCCGAGGTCGCGGTCGTCGCGACCGCCGCCGAGGCGCAGGTGGAGCGGGTCACCTCCGAGGTCGCGACGAACGTCAGCGAGATCCAGATCCAGAGCCTCCCGCAGTCGAGCCGGAACTTCCTGAACTTCGCCGCCCTCGCGCCGGGGGTCCGCCTCTCGCGCGAAGAGCTGCGGCAGGAGTACAGCTACGGCGCGCAGGGGTCGTCGAACACGAACGTCTTCATCGACGGGACGAGCTACAAGAACGACGTCCTCCTCGGCGGCTCCGTCGGCCAGGACGCCAGCCGCGGGAACCCGTTCCCGCAGAGCGCCGTCCAGGAGTTCCGCGTCATCACGCAGAACTTCAAGGCCGAGTACCAGAAGGCCTCGAGCGCCATCATCACGGCCGTGACGAAGTCGGGCGGCAACGAGCTGCACGGCGACGTCTTCGTCTACTACCAGAACAAGGACCTCGTCTCGATCGACGGCGTCACGCAGCGCCGCGCGGACGCGAACGGTACCGAGGCGGTCAAGCCCGAGTACGAACGCTGGCAGCCGGGAGTCAGCCTCGGCGGGCCGATCGTGAAGGACAAGCTCCACTTCTTCGCCTCGTACGAGGGGAACGTCCAGGACCGCGAGTACGAGGTCTTCCGCGGGACGAACATGAACTGGCCGGCCGCGTTCCGGGACCAGTTCGCCCAGTACGAGGGGCTCTACACGAGCCCGTTCCGATCGACGCTCCTCTTCGGGAAGGTCACGGCCTCGCTCGCCGAGAACTCGCACCTCGACGTCTCCGGCGACCTCCGGCACGAGACCGACATCCGCGGCTTCGGCGCCCAGACGAGCTACCAGGCCGCGGAGAACGTGAAGAACGACGTCTGGACGGTCCGTGGCAAGCACACCGCCGTCCTCGGCTCGTACCTGAACGAGGCGACGGCCAGCTTCCAGCGCTTCAAGTGGAACCCGGTCCCGCAGGACGACAGCCTCCCCGGCATGAACTACGACGGCCTGATGCGGATCGGGAGCAAGGACACTCAGCAGAACTTCACCCAGGACCGGCTCGCGATCCGGGACGACGTGACGCTGATGAACCTGACGTGGAACGGCGACCACGTCGTCAAGGGCGGCGTCACTTACGACTACCTGAAGTACCACGTGATCAAGCAGCTGAACGGGAACCCGGTCTTCAACTTCCGCAACTCCACGTTCGTCACGACCCCGGGCGACATGCCGTACAACGCGATCTACGGCGTCGGCGATCCCGACCTCTCGACGAACAACACGCAGTTCGGTCTCTACCTCCAGGACGACTGGCGGATCACCTCCCGCTTCACGGCGAACGTCGGCCTCCGCTGGGACTTCGAGACCGACATGCTCAACAACGACTACGAGACGCCGGCCGACATTCGCGCGGCATTCGCGGGGATCTACCCGTCGAACTACCTGACCGACGGCACGCAGCGCGACACGTTCTACGGCGCGATCCAGCCGCGCGTCGGCCTCTCGTGGGACGTGCGCGGCGACGGGAAGACGATCCTCCATGCCGGCTACGGCAAGTACTACGACCGGACCCTCTACAACGACATCCTCGACGAGAAGTTCCGGCTTCAGTACAAGGTCACGACATTCTGGTTCTCGCCCGACGGCGGCCCGATGGACGGCCGGCCGGCGATCAAGTGGGACCCGCGATACCTGAGCCTGACGGGCCTGCAGGAGCTCCTCGCGAGCGGCGAGGCGCCGCAGCCCGAGCTCTTCTTCCTGGCCAACGACACCCGCCCTCCCTCCTCGGACCAGTGGAGCCTCGGGGTCCGGCACGACTTCGGCCCGATCAACGCCGCGGTCACCTACACGGGCGTGAAGAGCAAGGACCAGCTGACCTGGACCTGCGGCATCAAGAACGCGGACGGGACCTGCAACTGGGGAGCCCGCCCCGCCCCCGGCTACGGTTTCTCGATGCTCTCGCGGTCGAAGGAAGCCTGGTTCGACTCCGTCCAGGTCGTCCTCGACAAGCCCTTCTCGGCCACCGCGGGCTGGGGGGCGTTCCTCTCGTACGTCTGGTCGGACGCGGAGCAGACCGGCAACGACCTCTTCAGCTGGGGCAAGCTCGACCCGGTGAACGGGATCCGGCAGCGGAGCGCGGGGTCGCAGGAGCACCAGGTCACGCTCTCGGGCATCGTGGGGCTCCCGTGGGAAATGCGCGCCTCGACCCTCGTCACGCTCGGCTCGGGATACCCGTTCGGCGGGACCGACTGCTCGGCCGGCTGGGACAAGTGCGTCGACCACGTCGGCGCGGGCGACCCGCCGAAGTGGACGCAGAGCATCGACGTCCGGCTCGAGAAGCGCTTCGCCCTGGGCGGCTCCTACGACGTGAACGTCTTCGCCGAGGCGATCAACGTCTTCAACTACACGAACGAGAAGGGGTACGACGGCTGGCAGCCGGCGCTCCCGGAGGTCAACGCGAACTACGGCAAGCCCAACGAGGGCTACAACCCGCGCCGGATCCAGCTCGGCGCGAGCTTCGGATTCTGAGGAGGACCCGGTGAACCCGCGGCCCGCGACCCGAGCCGTCGCGACGCTCCTGCTGGCGGCGCTCGCCGCGGGCTGCGGGGCCCCGTCCTCGGCGCGCGCGGGTGAGGAGCCGGTCTCGCCCGCGCGCATCGTCCCGTCCCCGGACGTGGGCGAGCTCCCGGCTCCTCCCCGGGTCCTCGACCCACTCGTCGAAGAGCTTCAGCACCGGACGTTCCGCTGGTTCTGGGAGACGGCGAATCCGCGGAACGGCCTCGTCCCCGACCGCTGGCCCGCGCCGTCGTTCTCGAGCGTCGCCGCCGTCGGCTTCGGCCTCTCGGCGTATCTCGTCGGGGCCGAGCGCGGCTGGGTGAGCCGGGAGGAGGCGCGCGACCGCGTCCTCGTCACGCTCCGGTTCCTCTGGAACGCGCCGCAGGGACCGGCGGCCGGGGGGATGACGGGCTACAGGGGCTTCTTCTACCACTTCCTCGACATGGAGACGGGGAAGAGGTGGGGGAAGGACGTGGAGCTCTCCTCCATCGACACGACTCTCTGCCTCGCCGGGGCTCTCTCGGCGGGGCTCTACTTCGACCGCGACGACCCGGCGGAGGCCGAGGTCCGCGATCTCGCGAAGAAGCTCTACGAGCGGGTCGACTGGCGGTGGATGCAGCCGCGTCCCCCCCGCGTCGCGATGGCCTGGCTACCGGAGTCGGGCTTCGGACCGGCCGACTGGCACGGCTACGACGAGTCGATGATCCTCTACCTCCTCGCGCTCGGCTCGCCGACGCGCCCGGCTACGGACGGCGCCTGGGAGACGTTCGTCTCGACCTACAAATGGGCGGAGCACGAGGGGCAGACCTACGTGAACTTCGCGCCGCTCTTCGGGCACCAGTTCTCGCACGTCTGGATCGATTTCCGCGGGATCCGAGACGTCTTCCTGCGCGAGAAGGGGATCGACTACTTCGAGAACTCGCGGCGCGCCGTCCTGGCGCAGCGCGCCTACGCGATCCGGAACCCGGAAGGGTTCCTCGGCTACGGGCTGGACGTCTGGGGCCTCTCGGCCTGCGACGGTCCGGCCGACGTGACGCGGACGGTCGACGGGAAGGTCCGGAAGTTCGTGACGTACGGCGCTCGCGGCGTCTCCTCGTTCTGGTCGCACGACGACGGGACGATCACGCCGATGGCCGCCGCCGCCTCGCTCCCGTTCGCGCCGGAGGTCGTCCTCCCCGCGATCCGGGAGATGAAGCGGCTCCACGGGGAGCACGTCTGGGGCGAGTACGGGTTCTTCGACGCCTTCAACCCGACGTTCCGGTTCACCGACGTTCCGACCCCGCTCGGTAAAGTGGTGCCGGAGGCCGGGTGGTACGCGACGAACTACCTCGGGATCGACCAGGGGCCGATCGTCCTGATGCTCGAGAACCAGCGGAGCGGCCTCCTCTGGCGGCTGATGAAGCGCTCCGCGCCTGTTGTCGCCGGCTTGCGGCGCGCCGGGTTCACGGGCGGCTGGCTCGAGGAAGGGCCGGCGCCGGCGCGAAGCGGGGAGGCGGCGATCCGTTGAGGGCGCTCGCCTGCGGCCTCCTCCTGGCCGCGGCGACGGCCTGCGCGCGCGGGGGAGACCGCGGCGAGGCGGTCCGCCTCTGGGCGTTCGGGCGAGAGGGAGAGGTCGTCCGGGAGCTCGTCCCCGAGCTCGAGCG
>CAZWRQ010000151.1:0-11962 GCA_964636395.1 uncultured Holophagales bacterium | reverse complement strand
GAAGATACCGGCGAATAGCGGATAAGTTCACGGAAATGCGACGGGGACCACTAGCTCTGCGCCCGATGGGTCTGGATCTCTAACGCTCAGGATGAGTCCACGCACTCCTGAGCTCCAAACCGAGCTTCACGTAAGCCGCTCTGTGGGCTGCCCTTCTAAAGCTCACGAGCAAGGGACTCCCGACATAGGGTGGACATAGAACCCGACGTGGGATTCCGCTTCCGCGGAGCGGCCCGTGGAGTTCCGACCGAACTCCATTCCCGAGCTGTGACGAGCTGTGACATCGAGCTGTGACGGCCCGACCCAGAGGAACGCCGAATCGCGACATCCGCACGACACGTAAAGCGACAACTGCCGAGTGAACGTCCGCGCCGTCCCAAACACCCAAATCGTTTACCTGCAAGCAATTGCAGAGACAACGACGCCCCCCCCCTCGTCCACGCCCGTCCCTGCGCTCGCCAGGCTTGAATATGGAACCGAACCGGCTCCATACTAAAGCTTCACTACAACAAGGAGCCGCATCCACTCCATCCGCTACCGAGGGCGACACATGGGCGAATCCGCGACCGAGCAGGCGCACCGCGCAGGGAGGTACCGGCAGCAGCCGACCGGCTACCGGGCCTTCATCCCTGCGCCGCTCCCGCCGGACCCGCCGGTGCGGCTCGAGGGCGAGCTGCAGGCCCTTCTCTCGCGAGCGGACCGGGCGCTCGGCCGGCTCGACGGGTCGGTCCAGACGCTCCCGAACCCCGACCTGTTCGTCTTCATGTACGTCCGGAAGGAGGCGGTCCTCTCGAGCCAGATCGAGGGGACGCAGAGCTCGCTGCAGGACCTCCTCGCGGCCGAGGCCCGCCTTCTCGGCGCGGAGGACCGTCCCGACGACGTCGCGGAGGTCGTCGGCTACGTCCGCGCCATGAACTTCGGCCTCGCCCGCCTCGCGGAGCTGCCGGTCTCGGTCCGGCTGATCCGCGAGATCCACGGCGAGCTGCTTCGCGACACGCGCGGCGGCCGGCTGACACCCGGCGAGCTGCGCCGGAGCCAGAACTGGATCGGCCCTCACGGGGCGACGATCTCGACCGCGTCGTTCGTGCCGCCTCCGCCCGACGTCGTCCCCGACGCCCTCGGAAACCTCGAGCGGTTCCTCCATGCCGAGAGCGGCCTTCCGCTGCTCGTGAAGGTCGGTCTCGCGCACGCGCAGTTCGAGACGATCCACCCGTTCCTCGACGGGAACGGCCGCGTCGGCCGGCTCCTCATCACGTTCCTCCTCGTGGAGAGCGGAGCCCTCACGAAGCCGGTCCTCTACCTCTCGCACTACTTCAAGCGGCACAGGCAGGAGTACTACGACCGGCTTCAGGCCGTGAGGGACCGGGGCGACTGGGAGAGCTGGATGGCGTTCTTCCTGAGGGGAGTCGACGAGGTGGCCCGGGAGGCGGCCGAGACGGCGCGACGCATCCTCCTCCTGCGCGAGACGCATCGGGCCGCCATCACCGAGAGCTTCGGCCGGGGCGCCGCGAGCGGGCACAAGGTCCTCGAGTCGCTCTACGATCGCCCGATCGTCTCGGTCGCCGACGTGAAGAAGCTGACCGGGACGACCTATGCCGCCGCCAACACACTCGTCGCCCGCCTCACGTCCCTCGGCATCCTCCGCGAGGTGACAGGCCACGCCCGGAACCGGCGCTTCCGGTACGACCCGTACGTTCGCCTCTTCACGGACGACATGAGCGAGGAGCCGGCGTGACCACCCCCTTCGCCTTCCTCGCCCCCGAGTGGCCCGAGGTACATGAGGCGGCGGCGCGGGCGTGGGGTGCCGCGATCCCCGACCCGCGGGCGGCCTGCTTCTACGCGCGGCGGGCGCTCGAGCTGGCGGTGACGTGGGCGTTCCGTCACGACCGGGCGCTGAAGGCGCCGTGGGAGGAGAGCCTCGGGTCGCTGATCCACGAGCCGACGTTCAAGGCGGTCGCGGGCGAGGCGGTCTTCGCGAAGGCGCGCCTCCTCCAGCAGCTCGGGAACCAGGCGGTCCACCGGGCGGCGCCCGTACGCGAGGCGGAGTCGGTCGCGGCCGTCCGCGAGCTGCTCCACGTGGCGTACTGGTTCGCGAGGACGTACGGGCGCGCCACGAAGCCCGCGCCGGGAATCACGTTCGACCTGGCGGCGCTCCCGAAGACGGCCCCTCTCCCGCGTCAGACGGTCGATCAGCTCCGAGCGCTCGCCGCCTCGCTGAAGGAGAAGGACGAGAAGCTCGCGGCCCTTCTCGCCGAACGGGGCGCCCTCGACGAGGAGCTGCAGCGCCTGCGCGCCGAAGTTGCCGAGGCCAGGAAGGCGAACGCGGCGCGCCCCGACCCTCACGACTATTCCGAAGCCCAGACACGCGACCTCTTCATCGACCTTCTCCTCCAGGAGGCGGGGTGGCCGCACGACGAGGCGCGCGACCGGGAGTTCCCGGTCGAGGGGATGCCGAACGACGAAGGGGTCGGCTACGCCGACTACGTCCTCTGGGGCGACGACGGGCGCCCGCTCGCCGTCATCGAGGCGAAGCGGACCCGGAAGTCGCCGCAGGCCGGCCAACAGCAGGCGAAGCTCTACGCCGACGGCCTCGAAGCGCGGTTCGGGCAGCGCCCCGTCATCTTCATGACGAACGGCTACGAGCATTGGATCTGGGACGACGCGACGTACCCGCCGCGCCGCGTGGCGGGCTTCCTGAAGAAGGGCGAGCTGGAGCTGACGATCCAGCGGAGGACGACCCGAAAGCCGCTCGCCGGGGCGGAGGTGAACCGGCGGATCGTCGAGCGCCACTACCAGACGCGGGCGATCCGCCGCGTCTCTGAGGCGTTCGAGCGCGACCGGGAGCGGAAGGCGCTCCTCGTCATGGCGACCGGCGCCGGGAAGACGCGGACGGTCATCGCCCTCTGCGACCTCCTGATGCGCTGCAGCTGGGTGAAGCGCGTTCTATTCCTCGCCGACCGGGTCGCCCTCGTGAACCAGGCCGTCGGGGCGTTCAAGACGCACCTCCCCGACGCGCCCCCCGTCAACCTCGTGACGGAGAAGGGCGGCGAGGGGCGGGTCTACGTCTCCACCTACCCGACGATGATGGGGCTCATCGACGAGACGAACGGGGGCGAGCGGCGCTTCGGGCCGGGCCACTTCGACCTCGTCGTCATCGACGAGGCGCACCGCTCCGTCTACCGGAAGTACGGCGCGATCTTCGACTACTTCGATTCCCTCCTCGTCGGCCTGACCGCGACGCCGAAGGACGAGATCGACCGCGACACCTACCGCCTCTTCGACCTCGACCGCGGCGTCCCGACCGACGCCTACCCCCTCGAGGAGGCCGTGAAGGACGGTTTCCTCGTCCCGGCGCGGGCCGTCTCGGTGCCGCTGAAGTTCCCGCGGCAGGGGATCACCTACGCCGACCTGACGGAGGAGGAGCGGGAGGAGTGGGACGCCGTCGACTGGAGCGACGACGGGGCGACGCCCGCACGCGTCGAGGCCGCGGCCGTGAACAAGTGGCTCTTCAACGCCGACACGGTCGACCGGGTCCTCGCGCACCTGATGGCCCGCGGACAGAAGGTCGCCGGGGGCGACCGGCTCGGCAAGACGATCGTCTTCGCCGCGAACCAGCAGCACGCCGAGTTCATCGCGGAGCGCTTCGACGCCGGGTGGCCGCACCTGAAGGGGCACTTCGCCCGCGTCGTCCACTGCGGCCTCCCCTACGCCCAGAGCCTCATCGACGCCTTCTCGAGCCCGTCGAAGGCCCCGCACGTCGCGATCTCGGTCGACATGCTCGACACGGGGATCGACGTCCCCGAGGTCGTGAACCTCGTCTTCTTCAAGCTCGTCAGGTCGAAGACGAAGTTCTGGCAGATGGTCGGGCGGGGGACGCGCCTCTCCCCCGGCCTCTTCGGCCCCGGGCAAGACAAGCGGGAGTTCTTCATCTTCGACTACTGCGGGAACCTGGAGTTCTTCGCCCTCGACCCGCCCGCGACGGACGGCGCCGCGGGCGACCCGCTCGGGAAGAGGCTCTTCGTCCGCCGCCTCGACCTGATCGGCGAGCTGGACGAGCGTCTCGCGCCCGCCCCGGCGACACCGGGCTCGAGCCCGATCGACGAAACGAACCTCGCGAGCCGCCGCGCCGACGACGCCACGCTCCGCGGCGACGTGGCGGCGCTCCTCCACGCCGAGGTCTCCTCGATGAGCCTCGAGAGCTTCGTCGTCCGGCCGAGGCGCCGGCTCGTCGAGAAGTACCGCGAGCCCGCGGCCTGGACGGAGCTTTCGAAGGTCGACCGGCAGGAGCTGGCCGCCGAGGTGGCGGGCCTGCCGAACGGCCTCGCGCCCGAGGAGGAGGAGGCGAAGCGGTTCGACCTCCTGATGCTCCACCTCCAGCTCTCCGTCCTCCGCCACGAGCCGTCCTTCCAGCAATTGAGCGAGCAGGTCCGGGCGATTTGCGGCCTCCTCGAGGAGAAGGCCGCGATCCCGATGGTCGCGGAGCGGATCGTCCTGATCCAGGCGATGCAGTCGGACGATTGGTGGCAGGACGTGACGCCGACGATGCTCGAGACGGCTCGCAAGCACCTTCGCGGCCTCGTCTCGCTCATCGAGAAGCGACGGCGCACCCCCGTCTACACCGACTTCACGGACGAGATGGGGCGCGAGCGGCTCGTCGACCTCCCCGGCTTCGGCGCCCCCGACGGCTTCGAGCGCTTCCGCGAGAAGGCGCGCGCTTTCCTCCGTGAGCACGAAGACCACGTGACGATCCGGAAGCTTCTCTCGAACCGGCCCCTGACCCGCTCCGACCTCGACGAGCTGGAGCGGATGCTCGGGGATACCGGCGTCGGCGACGCGCTCTCCATCGAAAAGGCGAAGAAGGAGAGCGAGGGGCTCGGCCTCTTCGTCCGCTCTCTCGTCGGCCTCGACCGGGAGGCCGCTAAAGCCGCCTTCGCCGGCTTCCTCGACGGCCGGACCCTGAACGCGAGCCAGGTCGAGTTCGTCGACCTGATCGTGAACCACCTGACCGAGCACGGCGTCATGAGCCCCGCGCTCCTCTACGAGTCTCCCTTCACCGACCTGGCCCCTCGCGGCCCCGACGGCCTCTTCCCGTCGTCGCAGGTCGACGAGCTGGTGGCGATCCTCGCCCGGGTGCGCGCCGCGGCCGTGGCGGCGTAGACCGACCCGCCCTCAGAGCAGCAGGCTCTCGTAGCCGAACGGGATCACGATCCCGGACGCCCCGCGGAACCGCTCCGCCCTCTCGACGGCGAGAGGCCCCTGGCCCGAGACCTTCGCGAGGAGCTCAGCGAGGTCGGCGAAACGCTGCTCGCCGAGGAAGAGCCGCTCCGCGCGGACCCCGAGGCGTCGCATCGCCTCCGCGCTCCGCTTCACCTTCTCCTCCTCGACGACGTGCCACGCCCACTCGGAGCCGGGCGCGTGGTCGAGGACGACGACGTCGGGGGCGAGGGTCCGGGCGTGCGCGAGGGCCCTCTCCGGATCGGGCATCTCGTGGAGGGAGAACTCGAAGAGGACGACGTCTCCTCGGACGGTGACGTCGAGGACGTCGGAGCAGATCAGCTCGAACCTCTCCGAGAGCCCCTTGGCGGCCAGGACGCCGGACAGGCGACGGAGCGCCTCGGCGTCGGCGTCGACGGCGACGACCCGGCGCGCCTCCCGTCCGTACCCGACGAGCTGGCCCCCGCCCGCCCCGACGGAGACGACGGTCTTCCCGGCGAACGGATAGAAGTCGAGGAGGTTCCGGACGACGAGGCCGACGTCGGTCGCCATCCCTGGAGACTCGCACAGGCCGCGCCGGGATGTTCCGGGCCGGCTCCCCGTGACCTCCCTCACCTCCCCGTCGCCCGCCGCCAACCGGCCGCACGCGGTCGGCGTCCATTCCCTCGAGACGTTGCTCGAAGGAGGACACGACGATGAACCCGAAGCGCGTTCGAACCGCTCTCGCAGGCGCTCTTCTCTCCCTCGCCCTCTTCGCCCCGGCCGCGGAGGCGGCCCGGGTGGTGGTCAAGGTCGGCCCTCCCGCCGCGCGAGTCGAGGTGCGGGCGACCGCTCCATCGCCTCGCCACGTCTGGGTCGGCGGCTACTGGCGTTGGGACGGCCGGGCGCACGTCTGGGTCGCCGGCGGCTGGCAGCTCCCGCCGCGGCACCGGGCCGTCTGGATCGAGGGTCACTGGAAGAAGGTGCGCGGCGGCTGGACCTGGGTGCCCGGACACTGGAGGTGAGGCCCATCGGGTCGAAAAGGAGGAGAATCGGGGCGAGGCGGCCTTCCCCGGCAGCTTCCCCGGGCGGCCCCCCCGGAACGCCCGCCGGTCTCGACTCGAGCCGGCGGGCGTCGTTGCGTCCGGGAGGTTCAAGGCGCGCGAGTCACGCGCGTCCCCCCGCGTCAGGCGCCGAAGGTCAGCCCGGAGCGTCGTGCTTCGGGAAAGTCGCCACGGCGCGGGTCGGCTCCCCGGCCGCAGAAACGAGGGTCAGATCGCCGCCGTGCGCGTGGACGATCCGCTCCGCGATCGGGAGGCCCATCCCCGTTCCTGCCGGTTTCGTCGAGACGAAGACGCGGAAGACGTCGCCGTTCCCCTTGCCGTTGATGCCGGGACCGTGGTCCGAGACGGTGAGGCGCCAGAAGCGCCCGCCGTCCTCGACCGCCACGTCGACTTCGCGCGCCCGAGCTCCCTCGGCCTCCACGGCGTCGAGCGCGTTTCCGACGAGGTTCAGGACGACCTGCTTGACCCGGGCGGTATCGAGGAACGCGGGAGCGCCGCCCGGCCAGGGCCGGAACGTGAGCGCGATCCGCCGCGTCCGCGCCTCGGGCCCCAGGAACGCGACGGCTTCCGCCGCCGGCTCGTTCAGGTCGGAGGGCACCGTGACGAGCGGCGAGGGGCGGGCGTAGGAGAGGAAGTCGGAGAGGAGCCGCGCGAGGCGCCCCGTCTCCACCCGCGTGGCGGACGCGAGCTCGGCGGTGGAGAGGCCCGAGGAGCCCTTCTCGAGCTGCTCCTCGAGGAGCTCGAGGTTGAGGCTCATGGCGTTCAGGGGATTCCGGATCTCGTGCGCGAGGCCGGTCGCCATCTCCCCCAGCTCGGCCCGCCGCTCCGCCTCGATGCGGGCGGCCTCGACGAGGCGCGTCCGGCGGACGAGGAGCATGAGCGCCCAGGCGGCGGCCAGGATGCCGAGAAAGGAGACGAGCGCCGCGGCGAAGATCCGCTTGTAGAGCTTCACCCGGAGGACCTCGACGCGCGCCTCGAGCTCCCGCTGCGAGACGCCGACCTTCAGCGTGCCGAAGTCGCCGATCGGGACCTCGATGCCGTACGGGTCGGAGATCTGCGCGGTCGTCTCGGTGGAGCGCGAGGCCGGCTCGAGCGGGCTCGTCGCGATCGTCTGGCCCGCCTCCGGGTGCGTCCTGGCGCGCTCGGGCCTCGAGAGGACGCCGGAGTAGGCGTAGACGAGCTGGTTCCGGGAATCGTAGACGCGGACCTCGGAGAGGATGCGGCGCTCCGCGAGGGCGGAGCCGACGAAGACGTCGAGGTCCTCCTGGTTGACCTTCAGCGTGTAGAGGTCGCCCGACGCCCGCTCGGCGAGGCCGCGGGCGATCCGCTGCGCGTCCTGGCGGGAGTAGAGGAGCGCCTCGTCGACGACGTCCTTCGAGAGCGTCTTGAAGAGGAGGTGCCCGAAGAGGAAGACGGACCCGGCGGTCAGGAGACCGACGAGGGAGAGGACGGCGGTGAGGTTCCGGCGGAAGCGGCGCGCCTCGGGGTCGGACACGGCCCGGAGTTTACGTGCGCGTGCGCTATCCTCCCGCCTCGCCGTGAAGAGCCCTTCCACGACAGAGACCGACCCGGCCGGAAGGAAGCGCCTGCGCCCCGAAGCGGCCTTCCTCCTGAAGTTCGTCCTCCTCCTCCTCCTCTTCTTCGCCGCCACCGCGCCGAAGCCGATGAACGACGCCTTCGTCGAGCCGTTTACGGCGGGCGTTGCGAAGGTGGGGGGCTTCGCGGCCGGCTTCTTCGGCGAGGAGACGCGGATGGAGGGGACCGTGATCCGCTCGCCCCGCTTCGCCGTCAACGTCCGGACGGGCTGCAACGGCCTCGAGACGATCTACATCTTCTTCGCCGGCGTCCTCGCCTTCCCCGCCCCGTGGGGCCGCAAGCTCCTGGGCCTCGCCGGCGGGTTCCTCGCCATCCAGCTCCTGAACGTCGTGAGGATCGTCAGCCTCTTCTACATCGGGGTCTTCTTCCCGCAGCACTTCGAGGACTCGCACATCGTCGTCTGGCAGGCGATCGTCATCCTCTTCGGCGTCGCCCTCTTCCTCCTCTGGGCGGACCGCTATGCACGACCGGATCGACCCGCGGCTCCGTAGGCTCCTCGCCAGGCTCCCGCTCGCGGCGGGGCTCGCGATCCTCCTCTGGTTCGCGCTCGTCGGCCGCCCCTGGAGCGCGCTCGTCACGCGCGCGTCCGAGGGTTGGATCCGCGCCGCCGAGCGGACGAAGGTGACCCGCCTCGCGTTCGAGGACGGAATGGTCGTCGTGCAGAGGGCCGACTTCTCCTCCCGGTCCGAGACGCCGGCCTTTTCGGCCGCGCCGATGACGGCGAACCTCGTCCTCCTGCTCGCGCTGCTCTTCGCGACTCCGCGCGACCTGCGCGCGCCCGCGTACGCAGCCCGGGTTGCCGCCGCCTTCGCCGCGCTCCTCCTGACCCAGGTGCTCCATCTCTCCTTCGCCGTCCAGACGCTCTACGCGACGCAGCTCGGCGCCTGGAGCGTCGCGACGTGGCCGCGCTGGCAGAGGGAGGTCGTCGCGACAGGGCGCTACTTCTTCGACATCGTCGGGAAGTTCGCCGTGCCGTTCGTCTTCTGGGCTCTGACGCTCCGGATCGGCGAGGACGCGGAGGCCGGAAAGGGAAACGCCGCCTCCGGGAAGAGGCGGCGTTCGAAGGGGAAGGGCTGAAACGTTCGGCCCCCCGGCCCCCCCCAGCCACGATCCAGGACCGCGGTTAGTCCTGCCGCGCTCGCCGGGGGGCTGCCTCGCCGGGGGGCGGAGCTTCGCGCGCCCCCCGGACCCCCGCCCACTCATCGGCGGTTCGAGCGGACTGCTGGGTCCGTGCGCGGCCCCCCGGACCCCCCATTCACAATCCAGGCTCCGCCGTTAATCCTGCCTCTTGAGGTACCGGAAGTCCTTGATGTCGTACTCCTTCATCTTCGCGATGAGGGAGCCGCGCGAGATGTTGAGGAGACGGGCGCCGAGGGACTGGTTGCCGCGCACCTTGCGCATGACGCGCTCGATGACCTGGCGCTCGACCTTCTCGACGATCTCCTTGAGGTCGTCGCTCTCGGCGAGCGTCAGCTCGACGTGCTCGTCGCCGAACTTCGCGTCGAGGTCGGAGAGACGGACGGGCCCCGTGCCGAGCTGCGCCGCGAGGCGCCGGACCTCGTTCTCGACCTCGCGGACGTTCCCCGCGTAGTTGAAGTCGAGGAGGGCGTTCATCGCCTCGACGTCGAACGCCGCCGCGGGCGGTCCGCCGTGGCGCGCGGCGAAAGCGTCGAGGAGCGCCGGGATGTCCTCCTTGCGGTCGCGGAGCGTCGGGAGGCGGAGCGTGAGGGCCGAAAGCCGGTAATAGAGGTCGTCCCGGAACGTCCCCTCCTCGACCGCCCGCGTGAGGGGCCGCGAGGAGGTGCCGATGACGCGGACGTCGACGGGGACGGACCGGCCGCCGGGTGCGACGACCTCGCGCGCCTCGAGGAGCCTGTAGAGGAGCGCCTGGGTCGGCGCGGGGAGCTCGCTCACCTCCTCGATGAGGAGGGTCCCGCCGTCGGCTTCGAAGAGCCGCCCCGGACGGCGCCGCCGGTCGGGCGGACCGGCGGTGCCGAGGAGGTCCTCCTCGAGGGCCGCGGCGGTGGAGGCAGTCGCGGAGATCCGCACGAGCGGGCGCGGACGCCGCGGCGAGAGCGCGTGGAGCGTCTCGGCGACGAGCGTCTTGCCGGTGCCGACGTCGCCGATCACGAGGACGGGCGCGCGAGCCGACGCGATCCGCTGGAGCGAGACGCGGAGGTTCTGGATCGCGAGGGAGGAGCCGACGACCGCGGTGACGGGGTCCTCGAGCGGCGCGGTCACCATCGCCGCGGGGGCGTGAGCGCTGGCGCGCTCTCCGAACGGCGCGTCGGCGCGCTCGGCATGGACGAACCCGATCGCCGCGGCGAGCGCGACGGCGAGGTCGTTCAGGAGCGGGTCGGCGGCGAGCTCCATCGGCAGGACGAGAAGGCCCACCGCCTCGGCGCCCGGCCGCGTCACCGGGTAGACCCGGAGGCGCATGCCCGCTTCGAAGACGTCGGTCGGCCCGCCCGCGGCGAAGACTTCGTCGACGGAGCGGCGGCCGAGCCGCGGCAACGTCCCCTTCCAGATCGCGGCGATCGCCTCTCCCGACGAGCTGTCGGCGACGGAGAGGAACGCGACGCTGTGGACGGGAGTGGAGGAGGAGAGGTACGACGCGACCTCCTGGAGCCTCTCCTCGAGGGTGGCAGAGGCGCGGAGCCGCCCGAAGATCTCGCCCCAGACGTCGGCGAGGCGAAAGCCCTGCGCCGCCGAGAGCGAGCTCGGCCGGCTCTCGGCCGCCCGGACCGCATGGACCGGCTCGTACGACCTCGGCCGCGGCTCCGGGGCCCGCGGCGCCGAGGGGGCGGGCGGAGCCGGCGCGGGCGGCAGCGGGGAAAGGGCGGCCGAAGCGACCGAGAAGGCGTCCCTCCCGCGCGGCGGCGGGGCGGCGATCCTGTTCGGATTCGGGGCGGGGCCGTTCAGCAGAGTGATCGTCGCCTCGCCAATCTGGATCCGGTCGCCCGCCGCGAGTGCAGCCGTCTTGACGATCGAACCGTTCAGGTACACGTCCGATCCGGGCGCCGTTCCGAGGACGTCGAGACGCAGCTCTTCGCCCGCGACGGAGATTCGTGCGTGCCGGCCGAGGACACCTCGTGCCCTCACGACCAGATCGTTTCCGGAAGAAGCGCCGAGATGGATCACGTCGCGGTGGACTTTGCGGATCTCCGACTCGCCACCCGGCTTGCGGACCTCGAAGCTGAGCATGTTTTCGGGCCTCCGATTCGGGAGGGGGTGCCTCGCGAACGGACGGAAGGCTACCACGGCGACAGGGCGATTGTCCTCGAAGCGACGACAAATTCTGAACGGGCTCGACCCTCTAGAATCCTGTCCGGTGAGACGATGCCCCGTCCATTGACCGACGCCGTCCCCTTCAGCGCCCCACGCGACGCCGACCTCGAGGCGCTCGTGGCGACCCTCGGCGCCGCGCTCGCGCCGGACGCCTTCGAGCTCGTCCTCCTCTGCCCCGCCACCGGCCGCCGATTCCGGAGGCGGCTCGCGGGGGGACGCGACTCGGGCCTGCGCCCCGCCCCGGCGTCGCGCAACGGCGTACTTCCGAACGGGAACGTCCTCACGGTCCCGTTCGGCGAGGAGGAAGGCTGGCGCGGACGCCTCTACCTCGTGAGGCGGCGCTTCCGCCCCTGGACCGGCGCCGAGTCGATGCGCTTCTCGCTCCTCGCGCCGCTCGCCTGCCAGCTCCTGACGCGCCTCGCGGAGGCGCCCGCCTCCCGCTGCGCGCGGGAGCGCCTCCTCGCCCTGGCCGAGGCGACCGAAGCGCCCGCGATGATCGTCGACCGCGGCGGGACGATCCTCTACGCGAACGGCGCGGCCGAGGAGCTCCTCTCCCGCGAGGCCGACGACGGCCCGGCCGTCCTCGCCGGCGACCGGAGGACGATCCCGCTCGCGTCCCGGCTCCTCCAGCTCGCGGCGCGCGAGAACCCGGCCACGGAGCGGATGGCGCTCACCGACGGCCGCTGTCTCGAGGCGCGGATCGTCGACTGCCCCGGCGACGGCACGTCCGCGGCCCCGCCGGCACGAATCGTCCTCCTCAAGGAGCGGGCCGCGCCGACGATCGACGACGTGCGGCCCCACCTGCACGCCCGCGGCGTCTC